>NZ_JBQACR010000006.1:0-174358 GCF_051905455.1 Pelomicrobium sp. G1 | reverse complement strand
CGAGGCAGAGGTCCGGCGGGTCCACCCGGAAGCGAAGGGGCTGCCCTGGACCGAGGAGACCCGGATGATCGGCGACGAGCCTTTCTGCGTCGAGATGCCGTTGCGGGCCGCAGCCTGAGGCCGGCCAATCCGGACGGGCGGGAAACCGCCCGTTTTTTTATGCTCGCGTCCTGCGCGGGTGCGATCGCTCAGCGCCCGCGGAACACGGCCGGCCGTTTCTCCAGGAACGCCCGCATGCCTTCCCGCTTGTCCTCGGTGGCGCACAGGAGCCCGAAGGCCTGGGTTTCCAGGGCGCAGGCGTTGTCCAGGTCCAGGTCCTTCCCCCGGTGCACCAGGTGCTTGGTGTAGCGCACCGCCAGGGGCGCCTTGGCGGCGATCTGGCGCGCGAGTTCCAGGCCAAAGGCCTGAAGCTTATCCTTGGGCACCACGTGGTTCACTAGGCCGATTTGCTTCGCCTCCTCCGCCTTCACCTGGCGGCCGGTGAGGAGCAGCTCCAGGGCCAAGCCGGTGCCCACCCGGCGGGGGAGCCGCTGGGTGCCGCCGAAGCCGGGATTGATGCCCAGGTTCACTTCGGGCTGGCCGAAGACGGCGTTTTCCGAGGCGACGATGAAATCGCAGGCCATAGCCAGCTCGCATCCGCCCCCCAGGGCGTAGCCGTTCACCAGGGCGATGGCGGGAATGGGCAGCCGCTCAATGGCGCGGAACGCCTGAAGAGCCGCCTCGCAAAAGCGCTGGCCCTCTTCGGGGTTCATGTCCACCATGCGGGAGATGTCGGCGCCAGCCACGAAGGCCTTGTCCCCCGCACCGGTCACGAGCAGAGCCCGCGCCGCCGGGTCCGCCGCCACTTCGCCCACCGCGGCGCCCAGCTCGGCGAGGGTCTCGGGGTTCAAGGCGTTGAGCGCCTTCGGGCGGTTGAGGGTCAGGCGGTAGATGCCGTGCTCGACTTGTTCCAGGATCAGGTTTTCGTAGGCCATGGAGGAAAAAGGATGAGGATGAAAGAAGAATTCACTTGGCCGCCAGGCGCACCGCCCCATCCAGGCGGATCACTTCGCCGTTGAGCATTTCGTTTTCCAACACGTGCTTCACCAAGGCCGCATACTCCTCCGGCCGCCCCAGCCGGGGCGGAAACGGCACCTGGGCCGCCAAGGACGCCCGCAGCTCCTCGGACATGGCCGCCACCATGGGGGTGTCGAAGATCCCCGGGGCGATGGTCATCACCCGGATGCCGAAGCGGGCGAGCTCCCGGGCGATGGGGAGCGCCATGCCCACCACGCCGGCCTTGGAGGCGGCGTAGGCCGCCTGGCCGATCTGGCCGTCGAAGGCGGCCACTGAAGCGGTGTTGACGATCACGCCCCGCTCCCCGCTCGGCAGGGGCTCCAGGGCGCTCATGGCGGCGGCCGCGAGCCGCAGCACGTTGAAGGTGCCCACCAGGTTCACCTGGAGGGTGCGGTTGAAAGATTCCAGCGAGTGGGGTCCTTGCCTGCCCACCACCCGCTCCCCCGGCGCGATGCCGGCGCAATTGACCGCGCCCCGCAAGGGCCCCAATTCGGCTGCCGCCGCCACCGCCGCTTGCACCGCCGCCTCCTCGGTCACGCTGCCGCCCACGAACCGGGCACGGCCACCCAGCTCCTGCGCGAGGGCGGCACCCGCGGGCTCGTTCAAGTCGAAGATCACCACCGAGCCGCCCTCGGCGGCCAGCATCCGGGCGGTGGCGGCGCCGAGCCCGGAGGCACCGCCGGCGACGAGGAACGCGCTGCCTGGGATGCGCACGGGCCCGCCTACATGTTGCGCCGGTACTGCCCGCCCACCTCGAACAGGGCGCGGGTGATCTGCCCCAGGGAGCACACCCGCACCGCGTCCATGAGCACGGCGAACACGTTCTCGCCCCCCATGGCCGCCTGCTTGAGCCGCTCCAGCATGGGCCCCGCCTCGTGGGCATGGCGCGCCTGGAAGTCCCGCAAGCGCTTGAGCTGGGATTGCTTCTCCTCCTCGGTGGAGCGGGCGAGCTGGATCGCCTCCGCCGCCGGCTTGGGGTTGGGGTTCAGGAACGTGTTTACCCCGATGATGGGGAGCGTCCCGTCGTGCTTCTCGGTCTCGTAGAGAAGCGACTCTTCCTGGATCTTGCTCCGCTGGTAGCCGGTCTCCATCGCCCCCAGCACGCCGCCGCGCTCTGACAGGCGCTCGAACTCCTTGAGCACCGCCTCCTCCACGAGATCGGTAAGTTGCTCGATGATGAAGGCGCCCTGGTTGGGGTTTTCGTTCTTGGCGAGCCCCCATTCCCGGTTGATGATGAGCTGGATCGCCATGGCTCGGCGCACCGACTCCTCGGTCGGCGTGGTGATCGCCTCGTCGTAGGCGTTGGTGTGCAGCGAGTTGCAGTTGTCGTAGATGGCGATCAGGGCCTGGAGGGTTGTGCGGATGTCGTTGAAATCGATCTCCAGGGCATGCAGCGACCTGCCCGAGGTCTGGATGTGGTACTTGAGCTTTTGCGAGCGTTCGTTGGCCCCGTACTTGAACCGCATGGCGGTGGCCCAGATGCGCCGGGCGACCCGCCCCAGCACCGCGTACTCGGGATCCATGCCGTTACTGAAGAAGAACGACAGGTTGGGGGCGAACTCGTCCACGTGCATGCCCCGGGCGAGATAGGCCTCCACGTAGGTGAAGCCGTTCGCCAGGGTGAAGGCGAGCTGGGTGATGGGATTCGCCCCCGCCTCGGCGATGTGGTAGCCGGAGATGGACACGGAGTAGAAGTTGCGCACGTTGTGGCGGACGAAGTATTCCTGCACGTCCGCCATCATCCGCAGTGCGAACTCGGTGGAGAAAATGCAGGTGTTCTGGCCCTGGTCCTCCTTGAGGATGTCCGCCTGCACCGTGCCGCGCACGGTGGAAAGCACCCACTCCCGGATCTTCTCCTGCTCGTCCTCAGTGGGCGGGCGGCCGTTCTCGCGCTCGAACTTCTCCAGCTGCTGGTCGATGGCGGTGTTGAAAAACATGGCCAGGATCGTCGGCGCGGGCCCGTTGATGGTCATGGAGACCGAGGTGAGCGGATCGCACAGGTCGAAGCCCGAGTAGAGCACCTTCATGTCGTCCAGGGTCGCCACCGACACCCCGGAGTTGCCGATCTTGCCGTAGATGTCCGGCCGCTCGTCCGGGTCGAAGCCATACAGGGTCACCGAGTCGAAGGCGGTGGACAGGCGCTTGGCTTGGGAGTCCTTGGAGAGATAGTGGAAGCGCCGATTGGTGCGGAAAGGATCGCCTTCGCCGGCGAACATGCGGGTGGGATCCTCGTACTCGCGCTTGAAAGCGAACACGCCGGCGGTGTAGGGGAAGCTGCCCGGCACGTTCTCCTTGAGCAGCCACTTGAGCACCTCCCCCTCGTCCCCGTAGGCGGGAAGGGCGATCTTGGGCAGCCGGGTGCCGGACAGGGTGGCGTGGTGCAGGGTGGTGCGCACCTCCTTGTCCCGGATCTTCACCACGTATTCGTCGCCGGCGTAGACCTCCCGGGTGCGGGGCCACAGCTCCAGGAGCTTCTTGCAGCGCGCATCTAGGGCTCGCTCCCGCGCCTCGATCAGGGGCTCCAGGTGGGAGGCGTCCTTGCCCGCCTCCTCCAGGAGGCGCTTGGCGCCTTTCAACTGCTGCCGCTCCCGGGCAATGGCCACCTGCCGCTCCGCCTCCCGGTGGTAGCCGCGCACGGTCTCGGCGATCTCGGCCAGATAGCGGATCCGGGCCGGGGGCACGATGGAGGCGGCGCCGGTGGAATGTCGTCCCTCCACCCGCGAGAGCCGGCCGGGGGGGAGCTTGTAGCCCCGTTCCGAGAGCAGCCCCACGAGCCCCTGGTATAGGGCCGTGACCCCGTCGTCGTTGAAGCGGGAGGCGATGGTGCCGTAGACCGGCATCTCGTCGGGGCTCTTGCCGAACGCGGCGCGGTTCCTCTGCACCTGCTTGGACACGTCCCGCAGAGCATCCAGCGCGCCGCGGCGGTCGAACTTGTTGATCGCCACGAGATCCGCGAAGTCCAGCATCTCGATCTTCTCGAGCTGGCTCGCCGCCCCGTATTCCGGCGTCATCACGTAGATCGACACGTCGGCCAGAGGCGCGATGGCGGCGTCCCCCTGGCCGATGCCGGAGGTCTCCACCAGCACCAGGTCGAAGCCCGCGAGCTTCACCAGGGCGATGATGTCGGGCAGCGTGGCGGGGATCTCGCTCCCCGCCACCCGGGTCGCCAGGGAGCGCATGTAGATGCGGGGGGAGTCGATGGCGTTCATGCGGATCCTGTCCCCCAGCAGCGCCCCGCCGGTCTTGCGGCGGGTGGGATCGGCGGCGACGACGGCGATCTGCAGCCGGTCCTCCTGGTCCAGGCGGAAGCGACGGATAAGCTCGTCGGTGAGGGACGACTTGCCGGAGCCCCCCGTGCCCGTGATGCCCACCACCGGCACCTTGGCCGCCGCGCCCCGCTTGAGCTCGTCCCGCAGCGCGGGCTCCAGGGCCTCGTTCTCCAGGGCGGTGATGAGCCGCGCCAGGGCCCGCCGGTCGCCGGCGCGCACCGGCTTCAGATCCTTGGGACAGTCCCGGGTGAGGTCCGCGTCCGCCCGCTCCAGCATGTCCCGGATCATGCCGGCCAGCCCCAGCTTCTGCCCGTCCTCGGGGGAATAGATGCGGGTGACCCCGTAGGCCTCCAGTTCCCGGATCTCTCTGGGGATGATGACCCCGCCCCCGCCGCCGAAGATCTTGATCCCCGCCCCGCCCCGCTCCTTGAGGAGATCCACCATGTACTTGAAGAACTCCATGTGGCCGCCCTGGTAGGAGCTGACGGCGACAGCGTGGACGTCTTCCTGCAGGGCCGCGGTGACGATCTCCTCCACCGAGCGGTTGTGGCCCAGGTGGATCACCTCCGCGCCGTGGGCTTGGAGCAGCCGGCGCACGATGTTGATGGAGGCGTCGTGGCCGTCGAAGAGACTTGCCGCCGTGACGAAGCGAACCCGGTTGACGAGCTTGTAGGGCTGGGGCGCCACTTGAACGCTCAAATCGGTCATCGGTTCCCCTCCTCGCGTCACTTCCGGGTTTTGGGCGCCCGCCGGGCGGGCGCCGGCGTCGCTTTTCCGGTTACTCGTTTCCCCCGTCGGTTCTCACCCGAACGTAGGAGCCGGGAGCATCTTCGAGGGGCTTGAGCTTGCCCGCCCCCGGAATCCGGGCGGGAACCCGCCCGTCCCCGAAGGGTTCCACCCAGGCCGCCCAGTGGGTCCACCAGGAACCCGGCTGGTGTTGGGCCTCCTGGAACCAGGTCTCCGGATCCGGCACCAGCCGGTCGTTCACCCAATAGCCGTACTTGCCCGCCGCGGGGGGATTGATCACCCCGGCGATGTGGCCCGAGCCCCCCAGCACGAAGGTGACCGGACCGGAGAGCAGCCGCGCCCCGGCGTAGGTGGATTTCCACGGAGCGATGTGATCCTCCACCGTGGACACGAAGAACGCCGGGGTCTTGATCTTGGACACGTCGATGGGCACGCCCGCCAGTTGGATGCCACCCGGCTCCTTGAGCAGGTTGCGATGGTACATGTTGCGCAGGTAGAAACTGTGCATGGCCGCGGGCATGCGGGTGGAATCGGAGTTCCAATAGAGGAGATCGAAGGGGAACGGGTCCTTGCCCAGGAGGTAGTTGTTCACCACGAAGGACCAGATCAGGTCGTTGGCCCGCAGCATGTTGAAGGTGGTGGCCATCTCGTGGCCTTCCAGGTAGCCGCGCTCCTGCATGCGCCGCTCCAGAGCGGCGATCTGCTCGTCGTCGATGAACACCTCCAGCTCGCCCGGCTCGGAGAAGTCGATCATGGTGGTGAAGAAGGTGGCGCTGGCGATGCGGGAGGACTGGCGCCTGGCCGCGAGATACGCCAGGGTGCAGGCGAGGAGCGTCCCGCCCAGGCAGTAGCCGATAGCGTTCACCTCCTTCTCACCGGTCGCCTGCTCGATGGCCTCCAGCGCCGCCAGGGGGCCCTCCAGCAGGTAGTCGTCGAAGGTCTTCTTGGCGTGCTCCGCGTCCGGGTTCACCCAGGAGATGACGAACACCGTGTGGCCCTGCTCCACCGCCCACTTGATGAAGGAGTTCTTCTCCCGCAGGTCCAGGATGTAGTACTTGTTGATCCAGGGCGGGATGATGAGCAGCGGACGCTTGAACACCGTCTCCGTTGCCGGCTGGTACTGCAGGAGCTGCATTAGCCCGTTCTGGTAGATCACCTTGCCCGGCGTGGTGGCGATGTTCACCCCCAGCTTGAAGGCCTCCGGGTCGGTCATCTTGATGCGCAACTGCCCGTTGCCCCGCTCCAGGTCCTCCAGCAGGTTGGACAGCCCCTTGAGCAGGTTCTGGCCGCCGCTTTTCACCGTCTCGTCGAACACTACCGGATTGGTGAGCACGAAGTTGCTGGGGGACAGGGCGTCGATGTACTGGCGGGTGTAGAAGTTGATCTTCTTCGCCGTCTGCTCGTCCAGCCCCTCCACGCTCCCCACCACGTTGTGCAGGTGGCGGGCAGCGATGAGGTAGGACTGCTTGATGTAGTCGAACAGGAAGTGGTCCTCCCACGCCTCGTGCTGGAAGCGCTTGTCCCCCTTGGCGGGCGCCGCCACCGGCGGCACCTCGTGGCCCAGCATCTTGAGGAAGCTGTTCTGCCACAGGGCCATGTAGTCCTGCCACAGGTTCACCTGGGCCTGGGCGAGCTTGATGGGGTCCAGCATCAGCTTCGCCGCCATGTCCATGAACGCCTTGGCGATGCCCAGCTCGTCGGCGAGCCCGAGCTGCCCCTGGGTCGCCTGCCGGGAGACGAACTCGGACAGTACCTTGCTCGAGCGCTGGGCGATGTCGCTCAAATTGCGGGCGAGTTCCACGGGGTCGGGGATTTCGGGCTTGGGCGGCTCGGGGGCTGCGCTGCTCACGGCCGTTCTCCTTAACGATCGAATCAAAACAAGTCTAGTCCAACCCAGCGGGCGCTTCCACGAAACGGGGGCTCGCCAGGGCACGGAAGCGGTACACGCCCTCCGCCTCCAGGCGCTCGAGCCGTCCCCGGCGCCAGAGATAGTTCATGTGGGCGAGGGTCTCTCCCAGGGCGAAGAACAACTGGTGGGGGTCCAGGGCGCGCTTGAACAGCACCGGCATCACTTCCGCCGCCGTGCGGGGCTGCGCGCAGGCGGCCCGCAAGGTTCCCAGCCGCTCGACATGATGCCGGCGCAGCGCGTCGATGCGGGCCCTGAGCCCGGTGAAGACCAGGCCATGGGAAGGCAGCACCCGGGTCTGCTCCGGCAACGTCCGGTAACGGGTTAGGGAGTCCAGGTACAAGCCCAGGGGGTCGCCCTCCGGCTCGTTGCCCCAGACGCTCACGTTGGTGGAAATGCGGGGCAGCACCATGTCGCCGGAGATCAAAAGCCCCAGGGCCTCGCAATGGAGGGCGGCGTGCTCGGGGGCGTGGCCGTAGCCCACCCGCACGGTCCACGCCCGCCCGTCGATGGGAATCGCCTCCCCGTCCAGGATGCGCCGGTAGCGGGTGGGGAGCTCCGGCACCCCTTGCCGGTACGTCTCCCCTTTGAGTCTCAAGTGCCCGAGCCGCGCCTCGTCCAGGCCGTGGCGCCGGTAAAGGGCCATGAGGGGTTCCTTGCCGAAGCCGGCCCGGCCGTCCCACACGGCGTGGGCGGTCAGGTACTCTGCCTGGGTCATCCACAACTCGGCGCCGAAGCGCCGAATGAGCCAATGGGCCAGCCCCACGTGGTCCGGGTGGTAGTGGGTGACGATCACCCGACGGACCGGCCGCCCGGCCAGGGGGCCCGCCAGCAGGGTCTCCCACGCCGCCCGGGAGGCCTCCCCCGCGTAGCCGCAGTCCACCACCGTCCAGGCGTCCCCGTCCCGCAGCACCCACAGGTTGATGTGGTCCAGGGCGAAGGGCAGGGGCATGCGCACCCACCCCACCCCGTCGGCCACTTCCAGGAGCTCCCCGGGTCCGGGGGCTTGCTGGCCGAACGGGTAGTGGAGGGAGGGCGCTGCCGGCTCCGGCGAAGATTCAGAGGGGGCGGAAGCAGGAACGGGTTCGACGCTGGCGGGCATGGCGGTCCCTGATGGGTGTGGGGGGTCTGGCTTTACGTTTACGTAAGATGGAACTATAGTGGCTTTTATTCTACGGGGTCATGCTGCAACACACAATGAAAGAGGCCACGTACACCATCACCGAGCTGGCACGGGAGTTCGGCGTGACCACCCGTACCATCCGCTTCTACGAGGACCGGGGGCTGCTGAGCCCCGCCCGGGAAGGGCGTCACCGGATCTATTCCCACCGGGACCGGGTGCGCCTCAAGCTCACCCTGCGGGGCAAGCGCCTAGGCTTCTCCTTAAGCGAGATCAAGGAGCTCTTCGACCTGTACGACGCCCGGGACGAAACCGCCCAGCTCCAGCAGTTCCTGGTCATTCTCGACAAGCGGAAGACGGCGCTGGAACAGCAGCGCCGGGACATCGACGCCATGCTGGCGGAGATCGAGACGTTCGAAAAGCAATGCCGCCGGATCATGGAAGAAAGGCTCGGGCAACGCGCCAGCGTGGCCGTCCCGTCCGGCCCCTGAACCATCGCAGCGTCGCGGAGGCATGGCGTGAAACGGGAAGCGGCAGGATTCACGGCCCCTGACCCGAGGTACGCCGAACGGGTGCGGGCGAGCTTCGCGCGCCAGGGTATCATGGGCCATCTCGGCGCCGCGCTCACCGAGGTGAGGCCCGGCTACTGCGAGATCCGGCTCCCGTTTCGCCCGGAGCTCGCCCAACAGCACGGCTACTTCCACGGGGGCGTCATCGGCACCCTCGGCGATTCGGCCGGGGGCTACGCGGCCTTCACCCTGATGCCGGCCGACGCCGGCGTGCTCACCGTGGAATACAAGATGAACCTGCTCGCTCCGGGCGACGGCGAGCTGCTCATCGCCCGGGGCCGGGTGATCAAGGCCGGCCACTCCCTGGTGGTATCCCAGGCCGACGTGGCGGTGGTCAAGGACGGGACGGAACGGCTCTGCGCCATCCTGCTGCAGACCCTCATGACGATCCAAGGCAAGCCGGAGGTGCAGGGTTGAGCGGGCGGCCGACGGAGCCTGCGCCGCCCGCCGGGTCGTCGATTTACCGGAGGCTCGACAGAAAGGTGCCGCCATGATGGAAGATCCCGTTGTCATCGTCTCCGCCGCCCGTACTCCCATGGGCGGGCTCCTCGGGGACTTGAGCCCGCTCACCGCCCACGAGCTGGGCGCCGCCGCCATCCGGGCGGCGGTGGAGCGCTCGGGCGTCGTCCCCGGGGACGTGGAGGAGGTCATCCTGGGTAACGTGCTCTCCGCCGGCCAGGGCCAGGCGCCGGCGCGCCAGGCGGCCCTCGGCGCGGGGCTAGCGCTTTCCGCCGGCTGCACCACCATCAACAAGATGTGCGGCTCCGGCATGAAGGCGGTGATGCTGGCCCATGACCTGCTGCGGGCGGGAACCAACCGGGTGATGGTGGCGGGCGGCATGGAGAGCATGAGCAATGCCCCTTACCTGCTGATGCGGGCCCGGGGCGGCTACCGGCTCGGCCACGGGGAACTCAAGGACCACATGTTCCTCGACGGGCTGGAAGACGCCTATGACAAGGGGCGCCTCATGGGCGACTTCGCCGAGGAGTGCGCCGCCCGCTACCGCTTCTCCCGGGAAGCCCAGGACCGCTTCGCCATCGCCTCCCTGACCCGCGCCCAGACGGCCACCCGGGACGGGACCTTCGCCCGGGAGATCGTGCCGGTGGCGGTGAAAGCCCGGGACGGAGAGCGGGTCGTGGCCCAGGACGAGCAGCCCCTCAAGGCCAGCCCGGACAAGATCCCGACCTTGAAGCCCGCGTTCAAGAAGGACGGCACGGTGACCCCCGCCAACGCCAGCTCCATCTCGGACGGCGCGGCGGCGCTGGTGCTGATGCGGCGCTCCGAGGCGGAAAAGCGCGGCCTCCAACCCATGGCCGTCATCCGGGGGCACGCCACCCACGCCCAGGAACCGGCCTGGTTCACCACCGCCCCGGTGGGAGCGATCCGCAGACTCTACGAAAAAGTGGGCTGGACCGACCGGGACGTGGACCTGTACGAGATCAACGAGGCCTTCGCCGTGGTCACCATGGCGGCCATGGAGGAGCTGAAGCTCCCCCACGAGAAGGTGAACGTGCACGGGGGCGCCTGCGCCCTGGGTCACCCCATCGGCGCCTCCGGCGCCCGCATCCTGGTGACCCTGCTCTACGCCCTGGAGAAGTACGGCTTGAAGCGCGGCCTCGCCGCCCTGTGCATCGGCGGCGGCGAGGCCACCGCCATGGCAGTGGAGAGGCCATGAGCGCACCGATCGATTTCTACTTCGACTACTCTTCCCCTTACGGCTATCTCGCCAGCACCCGCATCGAGGCCCTCGCCGCCCGGCACGGCCGGGAAGTGGTCTGGCGCCCGATCCTGCTCGGCGCCGTCTTCAAGGTCACGGGCGGGCAGCCCCTTCCCACGGTCCCCCTCAAAGGCGACTACGCCCGGCGGGACATGCTCCGCTGCGCCCGCTACTATGGCATCCCCTTGAGGATCCCCTCCAAGTTCCCGGTGGCGACCCAGGCCCCCGCCCGGGCTACCTACTGGCTTTGGGACCGGGACCCCGCCAAGGCCAAGGCGCTCGCCTCGGCCCTCTTCCATGCGTACTTCGTCGATGACCGGGACATCTCCAGCCCCGAAGTGACCGCCGACGTGGCCGCCTCGATGGGACTTCCCGGCGAGGCGCTGCGCGCGGCGCTGCAGGAGCCCGCCGTGAAGGAGCGCCTGCGCGCCGAGACGGACGCCGCCCTCGCCCGGGGCGTGTTCGGCTCGCCCTTCTTCATCGTGGACGGGGAGCCCTTCTGGGGCGTGGACCGGATGGATCAGCTCGAGCGCTGGCTCGAGACCGGCGGGTGGTGAGCAATTTCCGACCCTGCACCCATCGGCCCCTGTGCAGATTGCCTGATTTCCCGAAGCCACGCCGATCATGAACCCTGTAAGCCTTAACTTCGACCTAGGCGAAACCATCGACCTGTTGCGCGAAACCGTGCGCGGCTTCGCCGCGAAAGAGATCGCGCCCCGGGCGGCGGAGATCGACCGCTCCAACGAGTTCCCCCGGGATCTGTGGCCCAAGCTCGGCGACCTGGGGCTGCTCGGCATCACGGTCGAGGAGGAGTACGGGGGCGCCGGGCTCGGCTATCTGGCCCACGTGGTGGCCATGGAGGAGGTGAGCCGGGCGAGCGCCTCGGTGGGCCTGTCCTACGGGGCCCATTCCAACCTGTGCGTCAACCAGATCCGCCGCCACGGCACCGAGGCGCAAAAGCGGCGCTACCTGCCGAAGCTCGTCTCCGGAGAGCACGTGGGGGCGCTCGCCATGTCGGAAGCCGGCGCCGGCTCCGACGTGGTGTCCATGCGGCTCCGGGCGGACAAGCGCGGCGACCGCTATATTCTCAACGGCACCAAGATGTGGATCACCAACGGGCCGGACGCGGACGTGCTGGTGGTGTACGCCAAGACCGATCCAGCGGCGGGGGCCAAGGGCATCACCGCCTTCCTCGTGGAGCGGGGCTTCAAGGGCTTTTCCACCGCCCAGAAGCTGGACAAGCTGGGCATGCGCGGCTCCAACACCTGCGAGCTGGTGTTCCAGGACTGCGAGGTGCCCGAGGACAACGTCCTGGGGGCGGTGAACGAGGGCGTCGCGGTGCTCATGAGCGGTCTCGACTACGAGCGGCTGGTGCTCGCCGGCGGCCCGCTGGGGATCATGGCCGCGTGCTTGGACGTGGTGCTGCCCTACGTGCACGAGCGCAGGCAGTTCGGCCAGCCCATCGGCGAATTCCAGTTGATCCAGGGAAAGCTCGCCGACATGTACACCACCTTCAACGCCTGCCGCGCCTACGTCTACGCCGTGGCCAAGGCCTGCGACCGGGGGGAAGTGACCCGCAAGGACGCGGCCGGAGCGATCCTCTATGCCGCCGAGCGGGCCACCTGGATGGCGGGGGAGGCGATCCAGTGCCTCGGCGGCAACGGCTACATCAACGAGTACCCCGCCGGGCGGCTCTGGCGCGACGCCAAGCTCTATGAGATCGGGGCGGGCACCTCCGAGATCCGCCGCTGGCTCATCGGGCGGGAGCTCTTTGCGGAAACCGGGTGACATGACGGCGATCCAGTCCAAGGTGGACCCCAAGAGCGAGGAATTCCGCACCAACGCCGCGGCGATGGGCGCCCTGGTGGAGGACCTGCGCCGCAAGGTGCAGGAGGCAGCCCAGGGCGGGCCGGAGGAGGCCCGGCGCCGGCACCTCGCCCGAGGCAAGCTCCTCGTGCGGGAGCGCATCGACGCCCTGATCGATCCTGGCACGCCGCTCCTGGAGCTGTCCCAGCTCGCCGCCTACGGCATGTACGGCAACGAGGTGCCCGCGGCCGGCATCGTCACGGCTATCGGGCGCGTCTCGGGGCAGGAATGCGTGATCGTCGCCAACGACGCCACGGTGAAGGGCGGTACCTATTACCCCATCACGGTCAAGAAGCACCTGCGGGCCCAGGAGATCGCCCGGGAAAACCGCCTGCCCTGCATCTACCTGGTGGATTCCGGGGGCGCCTATCTCCCGGCCCAGGACGAGGTGTTCCCCGACCGGGACCACTTCGGGCGTATCTTCTTCAACCAGGCGAACCTCTCGGCCCTGGGCATCCCCCAGATCGCCGTGGTGATGGGCTCCTGCACCGCGGGGGGCGCCTACGTGCCGGCCATGTCCGACGAGACCATCATCGTGAAGGACCAGGGCACGATTTTCCTCGGCGGCCCGCCCCTGGTGAAGGCCGCCACGGGGGAGGTGGTGAGTGCCGAGGAGCTGGGGGGCGGGGATGTGCACACCCGCGTCTCCGGGGTGGCGGATCATTTGGCAGAAAACGACGCCCACGCCCTTGCCATCGCCCGCCGCATCGTGGCCGACCTCAACCGTAAAAAAGCCCTTCCCTTCGAGCCCGCGGAGCCGGAGGAACCCCTCTATCCCCCGGAGGAGCTCTACGGCGTGGTGCCGACCGATCTCCGGAAGACCTACGACGTGCGCGAAGTGATCGCGCGCCTCGTCGACGGCAGCCGCTTCGACGAATTCAAGAGCCGCTACGGCACCACCCTGGTGACGGGCTTCGCCCGCATCCACGGCTACCCGGTGGGAATCTTGGCCAATAACGGCGTCCTGTTCTCCGAATCCGCGCTGAAGGGCACCCACTTCATCCAGCTCGCCTGCCAGCGGGGCGTGCCGCTGCTCTTCTTGCAGAACATCACCGGCTTCATGGTGGGCAAGAAATACGAAACCGGCGGCATCGCCAAGGACGGGGCCAAGATGGTGACCGCGGTGGCCTGCGCCCGGGTGCCCAAGTTCACCGTGATCATCGGCGGCAGCTTCGGCGCTGGCAACTATGGGATGTGCGGCCGGGCCTACGGCCCCCGCTTCCTGTGGATGTGGCCCAACGCCCGCATCTCGGTGATGGGGGGCGAGCAAGCGGCCTCGGTGCTGGCCCAGATCAAGCGCGACGGCCTGGAAAAAGAAGGCAAGAGCTGGAGCCCCGAAGAGGAGGAGACCTTTAAGGCCCCGATCCGGAACCAGTACGAGACCCAGGGTCATCCCTATTACGCCACTGCCCGCCTGTGGGACGACGGGGTGATCGACCCGGCCCAGACCCGCCGGGTGCTGGGGCTGGCCCTGTCGGCCGCCTTCAACGCCCCCATTGAAAATACCGCCTTCGGGGTCTTCCGCATGTGACGCGTGGCCCCGCTTCTTCGACCTTGCGACGCCCATGAGCTCCCCATCGATCCTGCTCGACATTGACAAGCGCGGCGTGGCCACGCTGCGGCTCAACCGTCCCGAGGTGCACAACGCCTTCGACGACGCCCTGATCGCCCAATTGGGCGACGCCTTGCATCACCTGGAGCAGGACCCGGCAGTGCGGGTGGTGGTGCTGGCCGCCGAGGGCCCGAGCTTCTGCGCCGGGGCGGATCTCCAGTGGATGCGGCGGGTGGCCGGCTACACCGAGGCCCAGAACGTGGAGGACGCCCTGAAGCTCGCCCGGGTGCTCAGGCGGCTCGACGCCCTGCCCCGCCCCACCGTGGCCCGAGTCCAGGGCTCCGCCTTCGGCGGCGGGGTGGGGCTTATCGCCTGCTGCGACCTGGCGGTGGCGGCACGCGGCGCCCAGTTCGCCCTGTCCGAGGTGCGGCTGGGCCTGATCCCCGCCACCGTCGCGCCCTACGTGGTGGCCGCCCTGGGCCCCCGCCAAGCGCGCCGCTACTTCACCACCGGGGAGCGCTTCGACGCCGAGACTGCACGGCGCCTGGGGCTGGTGCACGAAGTGGCCGACACGCCCGCCCTGGATCAGGCGGTGGAGGGGCTGGTGGCG
Source organism: Pelomicrobium sp. G1 (assembly GCF_051905455.1). Taxonomy (NCBI): domain Bacteria; kingdom Pseudomonadati; phylum Pseudomonadota; class Hydrogenophilia; genus Pelomicrobium; species Pelomicrobium sp. G1. The sequence goes on along the minus strand of NZ_JBQACR010000006.1, from coordinate 159,946 downwards.
GCGCTGCTCCAGGGCGCGCCCGGCGCCCAGGGGGCGGCCAAGCGCCTGGTGGCCGACGTGGCCGGGCGGGGGCTGGACGAGGCGCTCCTCCTGGAAACCGCTCGCCGCATCGCCGCGGCCCGGGCCAGCGCCGAAGGGCGGGAGGGCATGGCCGCCTTCCTGGAGAAGCGGGCTCCGCGCTGGACCACAAGGGCATGAGCGATCCGGCCCCCGATATCCTGCGGGCAGACCGCCGGCTGCGACGGCGCATCGCCTTCGCCGCCCTCGCCCTAGTGGCGCTGGCGGTCCTGGCGCTGGAGCTGGTAGCGCCCTGGCTGGTCGCGAAGTTCCAGCATGATCCGCGCGAGGCGGTGCGAGCCTTGAAGCTTTTGATGCTGGCCGCTTTCGCTCCCCTCATCCCCATCGGCGTTTATCTTTTTTCCTTTGGCCGGTGCGCCGTGCAGGCCGGCCGCTTTCCCCCGCCCGGCGCCCGGGTGATCGTGGACACCCGGATCGCCCAAGGCCGTGCCGCCCGGCTGCGGGGCGGCGTGCTGATGCTGCTCGGCCTCGTTCTCACCGGCATCGCCCTCTTCGCCGCCCTGGTGGTGCCGGCCCTGGTGGAGCGCTCGTTGTTCGCTGCGGCCTGATCTGGATCGAGGGGAAACCGACGGCCGCCATGTTCAACAAGCTCCTCATCGCCAACCGGGGGGAAATCGCCTGCCGCATCATCCGTACCGCCCGCCGCTTGGGGCTGCGCGCCGTGGCCGTCTACTCCGAGGCGGACGCCCGGGCGCGCCACGTGGCGATGGCGGATGAAGCCCACTTGATCGGCCCGGCGCCGGCGCGCGAGAGTTACCTGCGCATCGACCGTATCCTGGAAGCGGCGAAGCGCTGCGGCGCAGAGGCGATCCATCCGGGCTACGGGTTCCTCTCGGAGAACGCCGAGTTCGCGGAAGCCTGCGCCGCCGCCGGCATCGTGTTCGTGGGGCCGCCCGCCGCAGTGATCCGGGCCATGGGCTCCAAGAGCACCGCCCGGGAGCTCATGGAGGCAGCGGTGGTGCCCGTGCTGCCCGGCTACCACGGCCATGACCAGCGGCTGGAGACCTTCCAGGCCGAGGCCGAGCGCCTGGGCTACCCGGTTCTGATCAAGGCCGCCTTCGGCGGAGGCGGCAAGGGGATGCGAGTCGTCGCCCGTCCACAGGAGCTCCCCGAGGCCCTTGCCGCGGCCCGTCGGGAAGCGGCCTCCGCCTTCGGCCATGACCAGTTGCTCCTGGAAAAGTACCTCCACCGGCCCCGCCACGTGGAGGTGCAGGTCTTCGCCGATCGGTTTGGCGCCGCGGTGCACCTCTACGAGCGGGACTGCTCGCTGCAGCGCCGGCACCAGAAGGTGATGGAGGAGGCGCCCGCGCCGGCGCTCGCCCCGGAGCGCCGCGCCCAGATGACCCGGGCTGCCCTGGCCGCCGCCCGGGCGGTGGGCTACGTGGGGGCCGGCACCGTGGAGTTTCTCCTGGCCGAGGACGGGGAGTTCTACTTCATCGAGATGAACACCCGGCTCCAGGTGGAGCACCCGGTCACCGAAATGGTGACCGGCCTGGATCTGGTGGAGTGGCAACTGCGGGTGGCGGCGGGGGAGCCCCTGCCCCTTTCCCAGGAGCAAATCGCCTGCAACGGCCACGCGGTGGAAGCGCGCATCTACGCCGAAGATCCCGCCCGGGACTTCCAGCCTTCCCCCGGGCGCATCCTCCATTTGCGCCTGCCCGAGGAGAGCCCCCACGTGCGCGTGGACAGCGGAGTGGCCGAAGGGGACGAGATCGGCGTCCACTACGATCCCCTGATCGCCAAGCTGATCGCCTGGGACCTGGACCGGGCCGGGGCCCTGCGCCGGCTGAGGCACGCCCTTGCCCAAGCGCGCATCGCCGGTGTGGCCACCAACGTGGTTTTCCTGAGCGCCCTGGCGGCCCATCCCACCTACCTGAAGCCGGACCTGGATACCGGCTTCATCGAGCGGCACCGGGACGATCTGATCCCGGGCGAGCGCTCCACGCCGGAGTGGATCGTGGCGGCGGCGGCCCTGGCGGAGCTCCTGCGCATCGACCGGGAAGCGGAGGCCGCCGCAGAACGCTCCTCCGATCCCCATTCCCCCTGGCACTGGCGCGACGGCTGGCGGCTCAACCAGGACAGCCGCCAGGTCTTCCGCTTCCGCGACGGACGGGCAAGCGTCCAGGTGACGGCCCGCCACCGGCGCGGTTACTATCTCCTGGAGCTTCCGTCCCGCAGCTTCTGCGCCCGGGGCGCCCTGGAGGGGGAAGAGCTGCTGGCGGACCTGGACGGAGTGCGGGCGCGGCTTGCGGTGGTGCGCTCCGGGACCGATCTCATCCTGATCGCCGAGGGCCGCTGCTACCGGCTGAGCCTCGATGATCCGGTGGCCCTGGCTCTGGCCGAGGAGCATCCCGCCGGAAGCCTCACGGCCTCCATGCCCGGCATCGTCACCAGCGTTCTGGTGAAGCCCGGGGAGCGGGTGGTGAAAGGCCAGCCCCTCGCCACGCTGGAGGCCATGAAGATGGAACACACCTTGGTCGCGCCGGCCGATGGCGTCGTACAGGCGGTGCGGTGCACTCCCGGCGAACAGGTGAGGGAGGGGATGGAGCTGATCGTGCTGGAAGCTGAGGCGTAGCCATGAGCCTGCCTGTCCGGGTAAAAGTGGTGGAAGTGGGCCCGCGGGACGGCCTGCAGAACGAGCCCAAGACGGTGCCCGCCCCGGTCAAGATCGAGCTGATCGAGCGCCTCGCCGACTCGGGGCTCACGGTGATCGAAGCGGGCAGCTTCGTCTCCCCCAAGTGGGTGCCCCAGATGGCGGACACGGCCCAGGTGCTGGCAGGCATCCGCCGCCGGCCCGGGGTTTCCTACCCGGTGCTGGTGCCCAACCTGAAGGGCCTAGAGGCAGCCCTGGCCGCGGGGGCGGAGGAGATCGCCGTGTTCGCCGCCGCCACCGAATCCTTCTCTCGCAAGAACACCAACTGCACCATCGAAGAGGGGCTCGAGCGCTTTCGGGAAGTGACGGCCGCGGCCCTAGAAGCGGGCGTGCGGGTGCGGGGCTACGTGTCCTGCGTGCTGGGCTGCCCTTACGAGGGGGAAGTGAAGCCTGAAGCTGCGGCCCGGGTGGCGGCGGCCCTCTACCGCATGGGCTGCTATGAAGTGTCCCTGGGGGACACCATCGGCGTGGGCACGCCCGGCAGGATGAAGGCCCTGATCGAAACCGTCGCCCGGGAAATCCCGGTGGAAAACCTGGCGGTGCACTGCCACGACACCTACGGCCAGGCGCTGGCCAACTGCTACGCGGCGCTGGAGCGGGGGGTGGCGGCGATCGACGCCGCGGTAGCGGGCCTGGGGGGCTGCCCCTACGCCAAGGGCGCCACCGGCAACGTAGCCACCGAGGACGTGGTGTACCTGCTGAACGGCCTCGGGATCGAGACCGGCGTCGACCTGGAGCGGCTCATCGACGCGGGCGAGTTCATCTGCGGCTTCCTCGGCCGCCCCAGCAACTCCAAGGCGGCGCGGGCCATCCTCGCCAGGCGCAACCCATGAACGGCGTCCCCTCCCCTTGCGTCCAGGTGTGCGCCATGGACCCGGCGACCCAATTCTGCCGCGGTTGCTTCCGCACCCTGGAGGAGATCGCCGGCTGGCCCTCCTATACCGAGGCCCAGAAGGCCGAAGTCTGGCGCCGCATCGCCGAGCGCCGGGCCGGCCCGGCGATCCCGGCCCAGGCCCACGCCCGCTCCTAAAGGGGGCGACTGAATCCCCCGGGTATTACCCGCAGGCTCGGGGAACCCGCCGGCTCCCCGCGGGAGGCGCTTCCGGGCGCGGGGCGTTTCGCCTGCGCTCAACCCATCCTACGGGGCGCCGGCGCCCACGGGGCATTCAACGCCGGTGCCGCCCAGACCGCAATAGCCGTGAGGATTCTTCGCCAGGTACTGCTGGTGGTAGTCCTCGGCGTAGTAGAACGGCGGCGCGTCCCGGATCTCGGTGGTGATCTCTGGGTAGCCCGCCTTCTTGAGCGCCGCCTGGTAGCGGTCGCGGGAGGCTTCCGCCGCCCGCCGCTGGCCTTCCGTAGAGGTATAGATGGCCGAGCGGTACTGGGTGCCCACGTCGTTGCCCTGGCGCATTCCCTGGGTGGGATCGTGGGATTCCCAGAAAGCCTGGAGCAGCCGCTCGAAGGAGATCACCCGGGGATCGTAGACCACCAGCACCACTTCAGCGTGGCCGGTGAGGCCGCTGCACACCTCCTCGTAGGTGGGATTGGGGGTGTAGCCCCCGGCATAGCCCACCGCTGTGGTATAGACCCCTTCCAGGGGCCAGAACTTGCGCTCGGCGCCCCAGAAGCAGCCCATGCCGAACTGAACCTGCTCCATCCCCTCGGGGAAAGGCGGCTTGATCGGGCGCCCGTGCACGAAATGCTTGTTGGTGACCGGCAGGGGCGTCCCCCGGCCTTTCAACGCCTCCTCCGGCGCGGGCATCACCAGCTTGGAGCCGAACATCCACATCATCTGGGCCTCCTCATCCAACGAATCCACGCTGGGCCTCCTGGATCATCTGCGCTCCGCCGACCGCCCCTCAGGAGTTGCGACCGCGAAGGCGTGCATCGCCCGCGGGGTGCGGCACGCCCTCGCTCGCTCCCGGGTCGCACTTACCCCCTTCCAGGGGCAGGCACTACGGCCCGTCCGCGGGCACACCGCTCAAGCCCGCCGTCAGGACGAAGCGCATGGCCTCTTCCCGCGACCACGGCACCGGGGTCACCGCCGAGCCGGGCACCAGGACCGTGTAGCCCCCCACCTGGTAGCTCATGGGCAGGTAGACCGCCACCCGCCCGCTCTCGTGCAGCTCGGCCGGTAGCCCGGTCAAGTCGTCGCGCATGAGAAAACCCACCAGGCGCAGGTCGGTGCCCGGCACTTCCACGGCCACCACCCGTCCCGCGGCGCTGCGGCTTTCGCTGGAGAACAGGCCGAAGAAGTCGCGCACCGCGCCGTAGACCGTTTTCACCAGGGGCATGTGCAGGAGCAGGCGCTCTCCCAGCTCGAACAGGCGCCGCACCGCCCAGGTCTGCATCAGCAACCCCACGGCGAAGATCACGCCGACGCCCGCCAGCATGCCCATGCCGTAAAAATAGAGATGCTCGGAGAGGACCGCCTTCAGCAATCCTCCGAGAAAAGTTTCCGCGGTGGCCGCCAGCCACACCACCAGGTAGAGAGTCGCCACCACCGGCACCACGGTCAGCACGCCGGTGAGAAACGTCCTGCCGATCGCCTTTCGCATGGAGCCCCCGCAGCGCCTCCTGTTCCTCGCCCGCAAGCTCGCGGGTCGAAGACAGACTGTAACAGAAGGCGCTGGTGCCGAACACAAAGGCGGCGCCCTCCGCGCCGCCTTGGGACCCCCCCTCAGGCACCCCCCGCCTGAACTAGCCAGCCCGCGCCGGCGGCCGGGCGGCTCCGCTTGCCGGCGGACCGCCGGGCGCGGAGCCGCTCCCAGAGCTTTTCGTGGAAGAAATAGGCCACCGTGTTGAGGGCGGGCTCGAGGAGGGCGATGGCGCCGCCCAAGGCTACGCTGCCGGTCAGGGCGTAGCCCACGCCGAAGGCGACGCTGAAGTGCACGATCCCGAAGGTGATGGTCTTGATCATGGCAGGCCTCGTTTTGTTCCTCATGCGGCCGTGTTGTCCGCGTTCGAAGCCAATAATAATCATTCTCCCATATAGAGAGAAACGAATTGTATTTGGTTTAATGATCGATAAAATCGATCAAAAGCAGAAGCCGGATCGCCCCGTGTAAGCGCCGACGCCGTCAGACGGTCTAAGGGTTGAGCAGGATTCCTAAGGGAGGGGGTTGCCGATGAAATCCGTCACCTGCGTTGCCATGGGCCTGCTGGCCGCGATCCTGGGCGCCAGCGCATCGGCCCAGCCCGCTCCGCCCCTGGCCAAGGCCACCTTCGCCGGCGGCTGCTTCTGGTGCGTGGAAGCCGACTTCGACAAGGTGCAGGGCGTGGTCTCCACCACCTCCGGCTACACCGGCGGGCACACAACCCATCCCACCTACAAGGAGGTCTCGGCGGGCGGGACCGGTCACGCCGAGGCGGTGGAGGTGGTCTACGACCCCAGGAAAGTGGGCTACGAGGCGTTGGTGGAAGTGTTCTGGCGCAGCATCGACCCCACCACCCCCAACCGGCAGTTCTGCGACGTGGGCGACCAGTACCGCACCGCCATCTTCTACCACGACGAGGAGCAGAAACGGCTGGCGGAGGCCTCGAAGCGGAAGCTGGAACAGACCAAGCCTTTCAAGGAGCCGATCGTGACCGAGATCGTACCCGCGGGGAAGTTCTACCCGGCCGAGGAATACCACCAGGACTTCTACAAGAAGAACCCGATCCGCTACGCGTTCTATCGCAACGGCTGCGGGCGGGACCAGCGGCTGGAAGCGCTGTGGGGCAAAGCCCGCAAGTGAAATGAGCCGGCATGACTAGCCCCGTGGCAGCGTGATCTCGACGCACAGCCCCCTTCCGGGCTGTTAGCGGCGCGGATCCAGCCGCCGTGGGCCTCGACGGCGCGTTTGGCGATCGCCAGCCCGAGGCCGTAGCCGCCGCGATTAGCCGTGCCGTCGGCGTCGAAGAACGGCTCGAACACCGCGTCCACGGCCAGCACCGGCGCCGCATGCCTGCCGAGTCACTGGCGCAGCGGCCGGCGGTGCTGGAGAAGATGAAGGAGCTGCGCAAGGACCGCGGCCGGCACGGGCCGCGCGGGGAGTAACGAGGGGCCGCCCCCGCGACTCGTCAGGGCAACGCCGCGGGCCGCTCTCCGACCCCGAGCGCCGGTGCATCGGCCCAGCCCGCTCCGCCCCTGGCCAAGGCCACCTTCGCCGGCGTCTTCTGGCACGGGAGGGCCCCAGGGGGATGCCTCGCTTCCGCCATGTCCGGCGATATACCGGCGGGCGGCCCCTCCGGGGGGTAGAAAAAGCCCTCGGGTGAGGCCCCCTTGTTGCATAGCAACTCGTTGTTCCTGAAGGAGTGTGACGGAACACGGGGTTTCCGGCGGCGGTCTAAAAGAAAGGAGATGGAGATAAACCCGGCAAGCTAGCGAAAGGAGGTGACTGAATGGGCACCACCAAGCGTTGGCAGGACTGGGTAACCCTGGCGCTGGGGGTGTGGCTGTTCATCTCCCCTTGGGTATTGGGGTTCGAGGATAAGATGAGCGCCGTCGCGTGGAACTCCTATCTCCTTGGCGCTGCGGTGGCGATCTTTTCCGTCGTCTGCCTCTATACGCCCAAGGTGTGGGAGGAGTGGCTGAACGTCGCCTTTGGCGTATGGCTGATCATCTCGCCGTGGGTGGTGGGTTTCAGCACCTTCGCGGCGGCGACCTATAACGCGGTCGCGGTTGGTATCCTGGTGATCGGCTTCACGTTCTGGGCGATGGCGCATGCCGGCCACCTGGCCTGGCGCAAGGGTCACCAGGCTTGAGATGGCGTTCGCTTCGAAAGACGAGACCTTCGCAGGTCTCGAGGGGCGGAGAGGAGCTGCGGTACCGCCCTGATGCTCCCAAGGGCCGTCGTGATGACGGCCCTTTTCGCGTAATCATGGGCTTCAGCGAGTCCACCGCCGCCACTGCCGACGCGGTCATCGTGGGCGTGCTGCTGGCCATCGTCTCGCCCCTGGACGTCACCGAGGAATACGGCCTCATCGAGGCGAGCGGCGGCCACCACCCGACCTGAAGGGGGGCCTGGCGGGTCGGCCCGCCAGGTGAAAGAAAGGAACCGCGCTCCCTTATGTGCCGATGATGCCGCCGTCCGCGCGGCGGATAGCGATGGTGGCCGAGCGCGGGCGGCCACCCTTTTCACCCTCCGGCCAGGCGCTGATGGCCTTGGGGTTCTTCGGGTCGTTGCGCCCCGGGTGCGGCAGGGGCGCTTCTCCCGGATGCTGGATGTTGACGAACAGGGTGCGGTGGTCCGGGGTGAATTGGATCCCGGTGATCTCGCAGCCCACCGGGCCAGTCAGGAAACGGCGCACCTCCCCGGTCCCCGGGTCGGCGGCCAGCATCTGGTTGTTGCCGATGTTCGCCCAATCCTTGGTGGCCATCAATTGGGCGGAGGAATCGGTCTGGATCCACAGCACGCCGCGCCGGTCGATGTAGAGGCCGTCGGGCTGGGCGAAGGCAACGCCTCCGGGAGCGTTGCCCCGCTTCAAGGAATCTGGGTGGGCGGGATCACCCGCCAGCAGAAACACGTCCCAGGTGAAACGGGTGGCGCTGGGATCTCCGTTCGCTTCCCGCCAGCGCACGATATGGCCCATGAGGTTGGGAGCACGTGGGTTGGCGGCGTCCGCGCCCACCGGATCTTTCTGTTGCAAAGGCTTGCCCTTGCCGCGGGCGGTGTTGTTGGACAGGCTCACGTAGACCTCTTTGGTGCGGGGGTGGACTGCGATCCATTCGGGCCGGTCCATGTAGGTGGCCCCCACCACGTCTGCGGCAGTGCGGGCATTGATGAGCACTTCCGCCTGGGAGGCGAATCCCCGTTCCGGGGTGAGCCCATTCTTGCCCTGAATAAGCTCCAGCCACTCCCCGGTACCGTCGGCGTGGAAGCGGGCGGCGTAGAGGGTCCCCTCGTCCAGGATGTCCTGATTTTCTGCGGCGCCGCCCCCCTTCACCCAGGGCCGCTTGCTCACGAACTTGTAGATATGTTCGAACTTGGAGCGGTAGTCGTCGTCTCCCATGTAGTAGACTACCCGCCCGTCTGGGGCGAGGGACAGCATCGCTCCCTCATGGGCCAAGCGGCCCATGGCGGTGCGCTTCACCGGGACGCTCTTCGGATCGAAGGGGTCGAACTCCACGACCCAGCCGAAGCGGTTGGGCTCGTTCGGGTGCTTGCCAGCGTCGAAGCGCTCGTCGAATTCGTGCCAGCGGAAGCCCCAGCTATCCTTGGACGGCCCGATGCCGTAGCGGTCCTCCAGCGGGCTGATCTTGCCGGTGTCGTTGATGAAATAGGCGTTGACGTTCTCTTCGCACGAGAGATACGTGCCCCAAGGGGTGACGCCGTTGGCGCAGTTCTGGAATGTGCCCAGAACTGTACGCCCAGCCGGGTCTGCTACTGTCCGCATCCAGGGATGACCGGCCGCCGGGCCACGGATGGTAAAGGGTGTGTCCGCGGTGATACGGCGACCGTAGCGTGAATCCCGTACCGTGCGCCAGCGGCCCCCTTCGAAGCGCACCTCGTACACCCCCAGTCCATGGGCGTTCTTGGATTTCTGCACTTTCTCAGCGGTCCAGGGGTCCATGCCCTCGGGCGTCAGCAGGTTGTCGTCGGTGTACTCGTAATTGATGGCGATCAGCCCATGGGTGGAGGAGTCGGAGCCCTTGGGCAGAGGGAAATAGTGCATGCCGTCGTGGAACATGCCCGACTGCATGGCCTGCTCGGCCGCGGTGTTGCTGGCATCGGGCTTGAAGTCCGGGGCGCCGGGCATGATGGGATCGCCCCAAGCATTCACCACTTGCCAGGTGTACCCGGCCGGCACCACCACCGTATCCGCCCTGGAGACGGGCACCGGCGTAAACCCGAGGAGCGGCCCCCTTTTCTGCGTCATTTCCAGGGCGCGGCAGCCGCCGAAAAGCGACAGGGCAGCCACGCTCAAGGATCCCTTGAGCAGGGTGCGCCGGGACAGCCGCAAGGCGAGGAGTTCATCGAAGTCGAGGCTTTCTTCCGGGAGCGGGGAGGGAAAAGGGACTGACATGAGCACCTCCTTAGAGGCCCCTGAATGGTTCAGAGGTCCCTTCCGGCGCAGCGGGCGCTGGGCTGGTTTTATCGATTTTATTTATAGCAGGACGGCGCCCGGAAGCAACCCGCGCCGCCGGCGCCGGATGACCTCAATCCTCGTGGGCGAAGCCCCGGATGATGTAGCCGCCTGACTTTTCGTCCCGCTCCAGAGTCAGCAACCCCCGGGCCTGGGCCTCTTCCAGAAGCTGCCCGAAGGTCTTGAACCCGTGGTAGCTCTCGTTAAAGCCGGGCTTGCGGCGCTTGATGGCCTGCTTGACCATCGACCCCCATACCTTTTCCTCCTCGCCCCGCTCCTCGAACAGGTCCTCCACCGTCGCGAGCACGAGATCCAGCGCCTCCTGCTTCTTCTCCTCCTCGCTCGACTCCGCCTTCTTCTCCTCGGGTTTCGCCGTAGCGGCTTTTGTCCTGCGCCGCTTGCGCTGAGAGCGCTCTGCTTCCCGTACCAGGTCATCGTAGTAGATGAACTCGTCGCAGTTGCTGATAAGGAGATCAGAGGAGGATTTTTTCACCCCTACGCCGATCACGATCTTGTTGTTCTCCCGCAGCTTCGACACCAGAGGCGAGAAATCCGAGTCGCCGCTGATGATGACAAAGGTGTCCACGTGGGACTTGGTGTAGCACAGGTCCAGGGCGTCCACCACCATGCGGATGTCCGCCGAGTTCTTGCCCGACTGGCGCACGTGGGGGATCTCGATCAGCTCGAACGCCGCCTCGTGCATGGCCGGCTTGAACGCCTTGTAGCGGTCCCAGTCGCAGTAGGCCTTCTTCACCACGATGTTGCCCTTGAGCAGGAGGCGCTCGAGCACCTTCTTGATGTCGAACTTGTCGTACTTGGCGTCGCGCACCCCGAGGGCGATGTTCTCGAAGTCGCAGAATAGCGCCATGTTCTGGGTGGTCTGTTTGGTGCTCATGAACTCCTTTCGTCGCTAACGGCCGCCGCAACGGGCGGCACCGCCGAAGTCTACGGCGAATCGGGATGGGTGGCTACCCGGACGGCGCCGTACAATAAGCATCATCACGGCGTCGCCGGCGAGCCGCCGGACCGCCGGTCTTTTCACGCCATGGAGGAGCTAGGCTTATGTCCCCCCGCCGCCCGCTACCCCTCGTCCTCACCGCCGCCCTGCTCGTCCCATGGGAAGCGGCCCGGCCCCAGGCGCCCAGCGAGGGCGTCCGGGTCTACGAGCCCGCCCACCTCGTGGCCAGTCGGTACACGGTGGTGAAACGGCTGTGGGTGGAATCGATCCCCGCCATGTTCCGCTACCCCCTGTTCGAGACCCGGGAGGCGGCGGCCACCGCGGCGCGGGCGGCGGCCGCCGAAGCGGGGGCGGATGGGGTGGCCCACCTCGCTTGCACCGATCTGGCGGCCATCGGCCGGGGGGAGGGGCTGCTGTGCTACGCCCTGGCCATCCGGGTCAAGCAGCCCTGAGCCCCATGAGCCCCAAGCTGCGCGCCGCGATCGCCCTCGTCGTCGGGATGGGGTCCGCCGTGATGGCGCCGGCCGCGGACCCGGAACCCATCACCACGCTGCAGTACCGGCTCGAGTTCGCGCGCCGGGAGCTCGAGGCCGCGCGCGCCGCCACGGCCCAGGCGACCGAAGCGCTCCAAGCCGCCCGGCAGCGGGTGGCGGAGGCGGAGCGGGCGCTGGACCGCGCCCGCCGCGAAGCGCAGGAAGCCGAGTCTCGGCTCGAGCGGGCCCGGGCGGCGGAGCGCCAGGCGAGCGGCCGCCTGGAGGAGGCCGAGCGCCGGCTTCGCGAGGCATGGCAGGCGCAGGAAGCGGCTACCACAAGGCATTGATCCCGCGCCCGTCCCGGGTCCCGCTACCCGATCGGGATATAGGCATAGCCCCGATTCTGCAGAGCGATGGCGTTGACGAATACGTTCTCCTCCACCTCCAGGCCCGGCAGCAGGTTGTCTTCTCCGATGCGGCAACGCTCCATGGCGATCCTGCACACCTCGATGCGCACGCCGGCCTGGAGGGCGCCGTGCATCAGGGCACGACCTTCGGCGAGGGCGGCCTCCTCCGCCGGGTCGAACTTGGTGCCCGCCAGGGTCCGGGCGGCGAACTTGGTGGCGGGGCCGTGCAGGAGCAGCACGAAATCCGGCTCGATGCCCTGGCCGCGGAATTGTGCCAGGGCGTGAAGCAGCAGGGAAAGCCGGTCCTGGAAGCGCCTGGGGTCGCCGGTGGTGAAGTCCCACACCGCCCGCGCGCTGGCGAGCCCGGCCCAATCCTCCCCCTTCATGCGCCAGCCCTTTCCACGCCGCCCGCGCCTGCGAGCGGCAGGCAATCGCTGAGCAGCGCCCGCATGCGCTCCCAGTGGCTGCCTTCCCAGAACACCCGGTGGCAGCCCTCGCAGGTGCTGAAGCGCTCGTGGACCTGGGCCACCGTGGGCGGCAGGCGCTCGAGCACCTGCTCCTTGGGGATGGGGGCGAGGGGCAGGTTGCAGTGCAGGCAGCGGGAGAAGGGCCGCACGCTGGAGGCGAGCTGCAGCCGCTCCACCACCTCCTTGAGCTGTTCCTGGGGCTTGCGCGCGTGCACGTAGCAGCCGTGGGTGATGCTGCGGCACTTGAGCAGCTCCCGGTCCCGGGTGAGGATGATGCGACCTTCCCGCTTCGCCTGCATGCAGATGTCGAAGTCGTCGCAGGTGTTGTCGTACAGGGTGTCGAACCCGAGCATGCGCAAAAGCCGCGCGAGTCCCCCCAGGTGGGCGTCGGCGATGAAGCGGGTCTCCCGCAGGGGCCGCGGCCGCACCCGCACCAGGGGCCCCACGTCCAGCGCCTCGAACTTGGGATAGACGCTCACCCGGTCCCCCTCCCGCACCCGGTAGGAGAAATCCACCGACTCCCCGTTCACCAGGATCAGCTCCACCTCCGTGTGGGGCACCCCCAGCGCCTCGATGGCGTTCTTCACCGTCGCCGCCCGGGCGCAGCGGTACTCGAACTCGGTCTTCCTGCGCTCGGGGGCGAGAAAGTCGTTCAGCTCTTCGTAAAAGCGAAACCAAGCGGTGACCATGGGGCGAGCTCCTTCGTCCCCCTATCAGCGCCCATTCTAACGCGGGACCAGTCAGCCAGAGGGCCAGGGGGAGGGGCGGCTCCTCCAGGCGTGCCGCCTGTTCCCGCAAGTGCTGCAAGTGCTCCTGCCAATAGCGTGGGGTGTTGAACCAGGGGAAGGCCGCCGGAAACGCCGGATCATCCCAGCGCCGGGCCAGCCACCCCGCGTAGTGGATCATTTGCAGGGTTCGCAGCGACTCGACGAGGCCAAGCTCCCGCGCCTCGAAGTCGAAGAACTCCCGGTAGCCCCGCACCAGCCAGCCAAGCTGGCGAGTCATGTCCTCGCGGCTCCCGTGAAGCAGCATCCACAGGTCCTGCACCGCCGGCCCCATGCGCGCGTCGTCCAGGTCGATAAACTGGGGACCGTCGTCGGTCCAGAGCACGTTGCCCGCGTAGCAGTCCCCGTGGAGCCGCAGCCGGCGCAGAGGAGCGGCCCGTTCGAATGCCCGCCGGACCCGGTCCAGGAGGTGCTCCACCAGTCGGCGGCACGTCTCCCTCGGCTCGGGGGGGCACGAAGCCCCTCTCCTGCAAGAACCAGGACGGCTCGACGCCGAAGCTCTCCACGCCCAGCGCGGGCCGGTGGCGGAAAGGGCGCGCGGCCCCTACGGCGTGGAGGCGGCCGATGAAGCGCCCCAAGCGCTCCACCGCATCGAGGGTGAGCTCCGGCGTCAAGCGGGCGTAGGGATGAGGGGCTTCCGGCATGCCCGGGATCGTAGTCCACGCCGCATCTTGCGTTCAGCGCTTGCGCCCCCGGCATAATGGGATTATGGATTCGACCCTCGACGCCCTGCGGCGGCATCAACGGCAGCTCGCCCGCTGCACCCGGTGTCCCAAGATGATCGGCCCGCCGGTGATGGGCTACCCGGTAGTCTCGCCGGTGATGCTGGTGGGTCAGGCGCCCGGGGCCAAAGAGATCGAGCGCCGGCGCCCCTTCGCCTGGACCGCGGGCAAGACCCTGTTCGGCTGGTTCCGCGGCATCGGCCTCGACGAAGAGGGTTTTCGCCGCCGGGTCTACATGGCCGCCGTGTGCCGCTGCTTTCCCGGCAAAAATCCCGGCGGCGGCGACCGGGTCCCCGACCGGCAGGAGGTGGAAAACTGCACGAGCTGGCTCGCCGCGGAATTCCAGCTCCTGCGCCCTCGGCTGGTGATTCCCGCGGGCAAGCTCGCCATCGGCCTGTTCCTGCCGGTGGGCAAGCTGGACGCGGTGGTGGGACGGCTCTTCAAGGTGCGGCTCTTCGGCTTCGAGACCGACGTGGTGCCCCTCCCCCACCCGTCAGGCGCCTCCCCCTGGCACCGCACCGAGCCGGGCCGCGCGCTGCTCCATCAAGCCCTTGCCCGGATCGCCGCCCACCCTGCCTGGGGGAAGATGTGCGGGCGAGAGGCGCGGAGGGCCGCCGATTGAACGCTGCGGGAAAACGGCACTTTTTTTACTTCTTCACACCGTACTTGGCCCGGTAGTGCTGGGAGAGCACCTTGCGGGTCTGGGCATAGAGTTGGGGGTTGGTGGAAGGCGGCCGCGGCCCCTTGGGGGCATCCCCGGGCGGGCGCCTACCGGCAGGAAGCTTTTTCATGTCCTTTGGGGTCGATTCCGGCACCAGCCATTCGACCTCCCAGCCGCCGGCGCCGTTCACCGCGAGCCGCTCCCAGAGCCAGGGCAGCAGGGCCGAGGCGAAGGCTTCGAAGTTCCAAGGGGGGTTCACGATCAGCATCCCGCACCCCCGGAGGCTTGCGCTCCAGCCCGCCGGGTGCACCGCCAGGGTAAGCTTCAGGATCTTGGTGACGCCGCTTTCCGCCACGCTGCGCTCGAAGGCCCGCACCTCCCCCGGCGCCATGAAGGGGTACCAGAAGGCCAAGATGCCGGTCCCCCAGCGCCCATGGGCGAAGCGCAGGGCCTTCCCGATGCGCCCGTACTCCCCGGCCCGGTCGAAGGAGGAGTCCACCAGCACCAGACCCCGGCGCTCCCGGGGCGGCAGGTAAGCCCGCAGGGCCTGGTAGCCGTCCATGCACTCCACCGTGGTGTTCGGCGCATCGCCAAAAAGGGCCCGCAGCTCGGCCCAATCGGCCTTGTTGAGCTCCGTGGCCACCAGCCGGTCCTGGGGTCGCATGAGCCGACTGGCGATCCAGGGCGAACCCGGGTAGAAGCGCAGCTTCCCGTCGGGGTTTTCGGCGCGCACGCACGCCAGGTACGGGGCGATGGCCTCGGGCACCGGGTGCGCGTCCCACAGCCGGCCGATCCCTTCCTTCCACTCGGCGAGCTTGCGGGCCCACTCGTGCTGCAGGTCGTAGCGCCCGATGCCGGCGTGGGTGTCGAGATAGAAGAAGGGCTTCTCTTTGCCCGCCAGCGCCAGGATCAATTGGGCGAGCAGGGCGTGCTTGAAGCAGTCGGCGAAGTTACCGGCGTGGAAAAGGTGACGATAGGCGAGCATGCCCCGCAGCCTGGGTCCCGGTCACAATATCCGCGAAAGATACGGACTAGAGCCGGTTGTACTTGGTGGCCTTGCCCCGGGCCTTGTCCGCCGGGTACTTCTCGGCGTTGAGGGCGAGCTTCTTTTCCGCCGCCCGCAGCAGGTCGACGCCCAGCTTGTCGGCGAGCCGCGTGAGGAACAGCAGCACGTCGGCCATCTCCAGCTCCACCTCGGCCCGCACCTCGGGCGGCAGGTTCGCGCTTTCCTCGAAGGTGAGCCATTGGAAGTGCTCCAGCAGCTCGCCCGTCTCCCCCGCCAGGGCCATGGCCAGGTTCTTGGGATTATGGAACTGATCCCAGTCCCGCTCGGCGGCGAACTCGGCGAGCGCTTGGCGCAGGGCTTCCAGGCTGTCGATGGATTTCATCCGGGGGCTCCTCGATTTTCCACCGGCAGTATAAAACCTCCGAGCCCAGGCCACGCGGCCGCGTTTAAAATGAAAGCCGCCTACGGGCGATGGCCCCCGGGTATCCCGATGCCCGCCAACCTCACTCCCGAGTACAAGGCCGCCGAGGCCGCCTTCCGCAAGGCGCGGGACCCCCGCGAGCGGCTGGAGTGGCTGCGAGAGATGCTCCGGGTCATCCCCAAGCATAAGGGCACGGACCACCTGCAGGCGGACATCAAGCGCCGCATCAAGGAGCTCTCCGAGGAGCTGGAGGGGCCGCGCAAGGGGGGCGCCCGCACCGGCCCGGCCCTGGTGGTGCGCCCCGAAGGGGCGGCCCAGATCGCCCTGCTCGGTCCCCCGAACGCCGGCAAGTCGTCCCTGCACGCCCGCCTGACCGGATCGGGGGCGGAGGTGGCGCCGTACCCGTTCACCACCCAGTACCCCCAGCCGGGCATGCTGCCCCACGAGGACGTCCATTTCCAGCTCGTGGACCTGCCGGCGGTGTCCCCCGAGCACCCGGTTCCCTGGCTCGCCGCCGCCCTCCAGACCGCGGACGCCTGCCTGCTGGTGGTGGACCTGGGCGACCCCGCCTGCGTGGAGCAGGTGGAGGCGCTCCACGCCTTGCTGCGGGATAAGCGGGTGACCCTCACGGAACGGTGGAGCCTGGACGAGTCCGCGGCCGACGAAGAGGACCCCTTCGCCCTGCGGCTTCCGGCATTGCTCCTGGCCAACAAGGCGGACCGCCTGGCCGATCCGGAGGAGGAGCTGCGGACGTTCCTGGAGCTCGCCAGGCTTCGCTACCCCAGCCTGATCGTCTCGGCCCAGAGCGGCCGGGGCCTGGGGGACATCGGCCCCTGGCTGTTCGAGCATCTGGACATCGTGCGCGTCTACACCAAGGCCCCTGGCAAGCCGGCGGAGCGCAGCCACCCCTTCACCCTGCGCCGGGGCCAGACGGTGGAGGACGTGGCGCGACTGGTGCACAAGGACCTGGCGCGCCAGCTTCGCTACGCCCGGGTGTGGGGAAAGTCCGGCATCCAAGGCCAGCAGGTGGGGCGGGAGCACCGGCTGGAGGACGGGGACGTGGTAGAGCTGCACGCCTGAGCCAAACTCTCCCCGGCGCCTGCGGTCAAACCCTCGCTCTGCGGAGCCGGCGGGAAGCGAGGAGCTTCGCTTCGGGTTTTTCGATGTAATCTTGCGTCACTTCGGACACACCGGAGACCGCCATGAAACTGTATTACGCCCCGGGCGCCTGCTCCATGGCGTCCCACATGGTCCTGCGGGAGGCGGGCTTTTCCTTCGACCTGGAAAAGGTGGAGCTAGCCACCGGGAAAACCGCTTCGGGGGAGGACTATCGCCGGATCAACCCGAAGGGCTACGTGCCCGCCCTGCGGCTGGACGACGGCGAGATCCTCACCGAGTCGGCGGTGATCCTCCAGTACCTGGCGGACCAGAAGCCGGCGGCGGGCCTCGCGCCCGCGCCGGGCACCCTGGAGCGCTACCGCCTCATGGAATGGCTCAACTTCATCGCCACGGAAATGCATAAGCAACTGGGCGCCCTCTACAACCCCAAGATCACCCCGGAATGGCGGGAAAACCAGCTCGCCTTGTTCGGCCGACGCTGCGACTTCTTGGAGGGGCAGATGGGCACCAAAACGTACCTGATGGGGGACCGCTATTCGGTGGCGGACGCCTATCTCTTCACCGTCCTCAATTGGACCCATTTCCTTCACGTGGACATGGACAAGTGGCCGACGCTCCGGGGATACATGGCCCGGGTGGCGGAGCGGCCGGCGGTGAGGGACACGATGCGGGCGGAGGGTCTGATCCCGTGAAGGGTGTGGGCGAAGCGTGGGCGTCCCGAAGGCCGGGCCGCCCGTGGGAACGCTGGGCGGAAGGGAGGATTCCATGCTGAAGGCCCTCAAGCGCTGGATGGAAGCCGGCCAGGACGCTCCCGCCCTTCCGGGCGCGGCAGTGGCCCAGCGGGAACTGTTGGCGGCCGCGGCAGGGCTCGTCGCCGAGTTGATGCGGGTGGACCTGCAGGAGCGTCCGGAGGAGCGGGCCGTGGCGGCGAAGGCCCTGACCACCCTCTTCGCTTCGGACCCGCAGACCATCGACGGCCTGCTGGCGGAGGCGGGGGACCGGTCGCGGCGCTTCGCTTCCTACTACGCACCAGTGTCCCTGCTCAAGCGCCGCTGGGGAGCTCCAGAGCGAGTAGCGTTCATCGAGGCGCTGTGGCGCATCGCCCACGCCGACGGCCAACTGGACGCCCACGAGGATCACTTCGTGCGCAAGATCGCCCACTTGCTGTACGTGTCCAACACCGATTGCATCCTGGCGCGCAACCGCGCCCGAGCCGAATGAATCCCCGCGGAGAAACCGCCATGACCGAAAGCTGGAATGACGCGAGCCAGAACACCCGGCGCCGCGTTCTCCACCGCCGTCGCCGGGGCCTGCGCCACGGGCCGTCCCCTCGTGCCTGAGGGGCCGCTTCCACGCCCCAGATGAGCGGCCCGAGGCTGCGGTACGGCCTCCTCCTGGCCGTGCTGGGCCTTGCCTGCGTCGCCGCCGGATACGACGCCTGGTTTCGGGGCCGGCCGGTGCCCCTGCCCGATGGGCCCGCCCAGCCCCTCGACTGCGTCTCCTACACGCCCTTTCGCCTGCCGGGGGAAAGCCCCCTCGATCCCAATACCCAGGTGTCCCGCGCTCGCATCGAAGCGGAGCTAAAATTCCTGTCCACCCGGTTCCGGTGCGTGCGCACCTATTCGGTCAGCCAGGGGCTCGCGGAGGTGCCCGCCGTGGCCGAGACGCTGGGCATGCAGGTGCTGCTGGGCCTCTGGCTCGGGCGCGATCGGGAGGAAAACGAACAGGAACTGGCCCTCGGTCTCCGCGTCGCCAACGCCCATCCCGCCACGGTGCGCGCCGTGATCGTGGGCAACGAGGTTCTGCTGCGGCGGGAGCTGCCGCAGGAAGAATTGCGCGCCTACATCGAGCGGGTGCGCGCGGCCACGCCCCTTCCCGTCACCTACGCCGACGTGTGGGAGTTCTGGCTCCAGCACCCGTCCCTGGCCCAGGCCGTGTCCTTCGTCACCATCCACATCCTGCCCTACTGGGAAGACGATCCCGTGGGGATCGAGGAAGCGGTTCCCCACGTGCAGCGGATCTACGGTCGGGTGCGGGCCGCCTTTCCGGGGCGGGAAACTTTCATCGGGGAAACGGGCTGGCCGAGCCGGGGACGCCAGCGCCGGGAGGCGGTCCCCAGCCAGGTCAACGAAGCCCGCTTCCTTCGGGAGTTCCTTTCCTTTGCCCACCGCTCGGGGGTAGCGTATAACCTGATCGAGGCCTTCGACCAGCCCTGGAAGCGCCGCCTGGAGGGGACGGTGGGAGGCCATTGGGGCCTGTACGACGCCGCGCTGCGGCCCAAGTTTCCCCTGCAAGGCCCGGTGGTGGAGGACCCCCACTGGCGCGCGAGTTTCTATTCTGGCGGCGCCCTAGCGTTTCTCTTCTCCCTGATGGCATGGATCGGCAACCCCCGGCCGGGCGGGCGGGGGCTGCCGGTTCTCGTGCTCGCGGGCTTCGCGACCGGCGTGGCCCTGGCGGCCCAGTGCCGGCATATGGCGGCGGCCAACCAGGACCTATTCGAGTGGGCCTTGACCGGCGCCTTCACGGCCTTGGCGCTCGCCACTGCCCTGGTCCTGGCCTACGGGCTGGCCCGGTGGGCGGGCGACTGGGAACGGCTCGCGCCTCCCGCTTCCCTCCTCCACATCCCGCGCCCGCCGAAAAGGGCGGCGGACTGGCTGGGGTTCCTGCGCTTCGCCTGGCTCTTCGCCGCCGCGGTGGTGGCGCTGCTCCTCGTCTTCGACCCCCGCTATCGAGACTTTCCCCTGGCCCTCTTCGGGCCGCCCGCCCTGGGCTTCCTGCTGCACGCCCTGGCTGGCGCCGGGGAATGGAGGGCCTGGCCCCCGGCGGAGGGGGAGGAACGGCTGCTGGCAGGCGGGCTCGCCGCCTCCGCCCCCCTCATCGTGGCGAGGGAGGGGCTCACCAACGGGAGCGCCGTCCTTTGGGCGGCGCTAAGCCTGGCACTGGCGGCCGCGGTGCTCGCTCCCCATGTCGCCGCCCGACGACAGGCTCGAACCCGTCCGGGCGAGCACCAGGGCGCCCAGTAGAAACCCCACCGCCGAGGCCTCGAAGCAGTACAGGATCAGCCCGGCGAGCCCCAGCGCCGCGGCGGTCCAGGCGATCCACGGCCGCGGGAGCGCCACCGCCAGCGCACCGGTCCCCAGCGCCCCGTACCCCAGACCGTAGCCGGAAAAGGCGGCGATGACGGCCCGGCGCAGGCCACACCACCAGGGTCCCGAGCCCCCGTCGCACAGATGGGCGACGGCGGCAGGCTCCACCAGCCCGTAGCGGGCGGCGGCGGCGAGGAGCCCGACTGCGGCGATGGCGCTCCAAGGGAAGAAGGCCTTACCCATGAATCGGATACCCGCGCCCGGCTTAGGTGCGGGAGTCTGAGCGGACGCTCCAGCATACGGCATGCGCCATGCCAGACGAAAGTCCAGACCCGCCACGTCGATCGGCACGCCGGACAAAAATCCGATAGAATTCGCGCCGCTTCGCTTGTGGATCCTCGCCCTGTCGTCGGTTGACGACAGCATTTTCCTGGTTCTACGCCAGAGCCAGACGCAAGTGCGCGCGGCATAAGCACTTGGCATGCAGGCATGGACCCTGCTTGACGCCAGGGCGCTTGCAGCGAAGCCAAAAGCCAGCCCGCCGTGGCGGCGGGTCACGGAAAAGAACCATACGGAGGGGCCCGGCAGAGATGCCGGGCCTCTTGTTTGCCAAAGGGTGATCGTGAAGACCGACTCCTTGACCTTACCCGCCGGAAAGCCGGTCCGCGCGCTTGTCCCGGCCGCCCTCATCGCCCTGCTGATCGCATCCCTCAACTACGGGTCGTGGGCCTATTTCAACCGGCCCCTCGCGCCGGCGGAATTCGAGGGCCGGGTCCGGGGCATGGCCTATAGCGCCTTCCAGCGCCACCAGAGCCCCCTGGAGAACCGTTATCCCTCGGAAGCCGAGGTGGCCGCCGACCTGCGGCTGCTCGCCCGCCACACCAAACGCATCCGGGTCTATACCGCGACGGAAAACCCGATACTCCCCCGGCTCGCCCGGGAAGCGGGCCTCCAGGTCACCGCCGGCGCCTGGCTGAGCCGGGACCGGGAGCGCAACCTGCGGGAGATCAACGCCCTCGTCTCCGCGGCCAAGATCCACCCCAATCTAGACCGGGCCATCATCGGCAACGAGACCTTGCTGCGGGGCGACCTCGGCGTGAAGGAGCTGGCGGGTTACCTCAAAGCGGCCAAGCGCCGGCTGAAGATCCCCGTCTCCACCGCCGAGCCCTGGCACGTCTGGCTCAAGTACCCGGAACTGGCCCGGCACGTGGACTTCATCACCGTACACCTGCTGCCCTACTGGGAAGGGGTGCCCGTGGAAGCGGCGGTGGAGTTCGTGTTCCTGCGGCTGGAAGAGCTGCGGCGGAAGTTCCCCAAGAAACCCATCGTCATCGGCGAAGTGGGCTGGCCCAGCCACGGGGACCGGGTCCGCCAGGCCCTCGCCTCCACCGCCCACCAGGCCCAGTTCGTGCGGGCCTTTCTCGCCCGCGCCCGGGACCTTCCTCTGGACTACTACCTGATGGAGGCCTTCGACCAGCCGTGGAAAGGGGCCGAGGAAGGACGGGCGGGGGCCTATTGGGGCGTGTTCCACGCCGACCGCACCCCCAAGTTTCCCTTAAGCGGCCCGGTGATCGAGGATCCCCACTGGCCGCAGAAGGCCCTCGCCGCCTCCCTCTTAGCCTTTCCCTTCATGCTCTGGTTCGCCGCCGCCTTCCGGCGCTTCCGCCTGCCAGGACGGCTGTTCTTCGCCGGATTGATCCAGGCCGCGGCCGCCCTCCTGGTGTGGCTCGCCGCCATGCCCTTCGAGTTCTACCTGAAGCCCCTCGACTGGGCCATGCTGGCGCTGCTCGCGCCCGCCTTCCTCGCCATGGCGGCCATCCTGCTAGCCAACGGCTTCGAGTTCACCGAAGCGTTGTGGCGCGACCGCTGGCAGCGGAGCTTCGGCCCGCGGGAGCTTCCGCCCGGCCAGGCGCAACCCTTCGTCTCCATCCACCTCGCCTGCTCGCGCGAGCCGCCGGAGATGGTGATCCTGACCCTCAATAGCCTGGCTCACCTGGATTACCAGAACTTCGAAGTGCTGGTGATCGACAACAACACCCCGGACGAAGCCCTGTGGAAGCCGGTGCAGGCGTGGTGCGAGAAGGCAGGACCGCGATTCCGTTTCTTCCATCTGCCCCAGTGGCCGGGATTCAAGGCCGGGGCGCTCAACTTCGCCCTGCAGCAGACGGACCCGCGCGCCGAGGTGGTGGGGGTAGTGGACGCCGACTACGCGGTGAGCCGCACCTGGCTCTCGGCGCTAATGGGCCACTTCCTGGAGCCCCAGGTGGCCGTGGTGCAGGCGCCCCAGGCCCACCGAGACTTCGAGGCCAACTTCTTCCAGCGCATGTGCAACTGGGAGTTCGAAGGCTTCTTCCGCGTGGGCATGCACCACCGCAACGAGCGCAATGCCATCATCCAGCACGGCACCATGACGCTGATCCGCCGCCGCGCCCTGGAGCGGGTGGGCGGCTGGGCCGAGTGGTGCATCTGCGAGGATGCGGAGCTGGGGCTGCGCCTCATGGGCGCGGGCTACGAGACCCGCTACGTGGACCGGGTGCTGGGCCGGGGCCTCACGCCGGCCGACTTTAAAGCATTCAAGTCCCAGCGGCTGCGCTGGGCCTTCGGCGCCATGCAGATCCTCAAGGGGCATTGGTCCGCCTTGACCGGCAAAAGCCCCTTGAGCGCCGGCCAGCGCTACCACTTCCTGACCGGGTGGTTTTCCTGGTTCGCCGACGCCCTGCACTTCGCCTTCGCCCTGAGCGCTCTCCTCTGGACCATCGGCATGCTGGCGGCGCCCAAGCACTTCACCCTGCCCCTGGACCTCTTCCTCGTCCCGGTGCTCGCCTTCTTCGCCGCCAAGGCCCTGTTCGGCCCGGTGCTGTACGCGGCGCGGGTGGACTGCGGCTGGCGCGACATCTTGGGCGCGTCGCTGGCCAGCATGGCCCTGTCCCACGCCATCGCCCGAGGCGTGTTCCAGGGCCTGGCCCGGAAGCGGGGGGTGTTCGTGCGCACGGCGAAGAGCTTCCACCGCCACGGGCGCTTCGCCGCCATGCTGGGCGTGGTGCGGGAGGAGCTGCTCATGCTCGTCGCCTTGAGCCTGGGGGCGGGATTGACCCTGTGGGGCCTGGGCACCGAGCGGGAGGCTTCCCTCTGGGCGGCGATCCTGGCCGCCCAGGCCGTGCCCTATGGGGCGGCGCTGCTCACGGCAGCCATCTCCGCCCGGGCCGGCCGCACCGCCCGCCAGGGCGCCCAGCCGGCGCCGGAAGGCGCCCCGGTGGCGCGCATCGAGCCCGCGGTCCCGGTGCGGGAGCGGGCCCGGGCCTAACCGGGCGGGGCGAGGCGGGCCGTCTCGCCGGCCGCGCTGCCTGCGCCCGAGGGCCGGCGCCGCCCGGGGAGCGACGCCAGGTAGCGGGCGATGATCTGCTGCTCGGTGGCCATGCGCCGGTCCGCGGGATAGGGGTAGCGCAGGATGAGGTGCACCTTGTCCACGTCGGGCAGGGCCACCGCCACCCGGGGCTCGGCCGAGGGCATCATGATGAAGCGCTCCCCCTCTATTTCCCGGATGGCGGCTTCCGCTGGCTCGACGAAGGCGCTGCACACTTCCCGCGCCGCCTGCTCCAGGACGCCCTTCAACGCCTCCACGTCCTCGCCGGCGGCCACCGGAACGGTGAGCAGCCCGATCTGGTAGCGCCCGATCCGGGACAGGTTCTTGAGGGGATGGGTGAGGTAATAGGCGTTGGGGAACTGCACCAGCCGCCCGGTCAACTGGTGCTGCTGGCCCACTTCCAGCACCGTGGTGGAGAGCAGGGTCTGGTCCACCACCTCTCCCTTCACGTCGTGGATCTCGATGATGTCGCCGAAGCGGAACGCCCCCGAGGTGGTGCGATAGACGTAGCCGAGCACCGAGATGAGGAGTTCCTTGGTGGCGAGCACCACGGCCACCCCCAAGGCCACCAGGGACAGGGCGGCGGCCCGAAGTTCCGAGCCCCATACGAAAACGAGGGCCACCACGGCGATCAGGAACGAGGCGTTGCGCCAGAAGACCGAGGTGCGCAGCTTGGCCTCCCGGGACATGTGCACCCGGCCGCGCAGGATCCAGGAAATGGCGAAGTTGGCCAACAGGACCCCGGCCAGGATGACCAGGGTGGCGAGGATTTCGTGGCGCAGCAGCGTGTCCATGGGGCGCTCGGGAGACGTCATTTTACAGGGTCAGCCGGCGCGGAAACGCTCTCGCAGGAAGCGCCGCGGCACCTCGAAATCCAGGAACAGGAACTGGTCCTGCGGATCGCGGGCGAATCCCCCCGTGCGGGCGCAGGGCCACTCGGCGGCGGTCAGACCTTCCGGCACCAGGGCGTGCTTCTTGCGCGGATCGAGTAGCAGAACCTCGCCGGTCGCGTGCCGCGCCGCCCGGCTTTTCCGGTCCACGATCCCCAGCCGCCCGGAGTGGGCCACCACGATCACGAAGTAGACGTCGGGATAGTTGCGCGCGTCGTCGTGGAGGCTGACGGGCCCCGCTCCCTGCACGGTGAAGCGCTCCAGGCTCAGCGCCCCCGCCGGCAGCCCCAGCGCCTCCTGCAGCTCGGCCCGCAGTCCTTCCACGAAGCCCAGAGTCAGGCGGGCCCGCACCGGGTCGAGGCTGCGGGTCTCGTCGAAGGGAAAGCCCTCCCGGCAGAGGGCGCGGGCCTGCTCGAACAGGGCTTGCAGCTCGGCGTGGCGGCCCTGGATGCGAGCGCCGGTGCGAAGCAACGTCGCGTAGCGGGCGGTCACGGGGACATGCCAGGGTTATAAAGAGGTACCGTCCAGGAAGCGGCGCGCGACCCGCCGGGCCCGCGCTGCCGGCAGGAGCGCATGATGGCTTGTCTGCCCCACACTGGCAAGGCGGCGCCCGCCGGAAGCCCCGGCCGTCCCGGCCTCCCGGGCGCGGCGTGGGATAATCCCCACGGACCGGGCTTCAAGCGGAGGGAAACCTTGCGGCGGACCGGCAGTCCGCCGGGCCATCATGCTCGACCTGTTCATCGTTCTGGCATTCGTGGGGTACTCCATCGCGGCGGGGTTCGCGGCCCGGCGCAAAGCTTCCCGCGACCTGCACGAGTATTTCCTCGCCGGGCGAGGCCTGAAGGGCTGGCAAGCGGGAACCAGCATGGCGGCGACCCAGTTCGCCGCCGACACGCCCCTGCTGGTGGCGGGCCTGGTGGCCACGGGGGGCGTCTTTCTGCTCTGGCGGCTGTGGATCTACGCCCTGGCCTTCCTGCTCATGGCCTTCGTCTTCGCCGCCCTCTGGCAGCGGGCGGGGGTACTCACCGACGCCGAGCTGGCCGAGATCCGCTACAGCGGCCGGGGGACGCTGCTGCTGCGGACGTTCAAGGCGATCTACTACGGCACGATCTTCAACTGCGTGGTGCTCGCCTGGGTGCTCGCCGCCGCCGTCGGCATCACCGAGCTCTTCCTGCCCTGGCACCGGTGGCTGCCCGCGGCGCTCTACGATCCCCTCGCCGATTTCGTCCTGCGCTCCGGCCTGGGACCGAAACTGTCCTCCAGTGCTCCCGCCTATCCGCAGCACCTGGCAGCGGCCAACAACATCATCAGCATCGCGCTGATCCTTCTCTTCACCGCCCTCTACGCCACGACCGGGGGCCTGCGCGGCGTGGTGGCGACCGATATTGTGCAATTCGCCGTCGCCCTGGCCGGCACCCTCCTCTTCGCCTGGTTCATCGCGCAAGCGGCCGGGGGGCTTCGCGCCCTGGTGCCGAGTCTGGTCCACCTCTACGGGGAAGAGCGGGCGGCCCGGATCCTCTCCTTCGCCCCGGGCTTCGCCGGTGAGGCGACGGGCGGCCCGGACTGGCCCGCCCTTCTCCTGCCTTTCCTCGCCGTCATCGGCCTGCAGTGGCTGTTCCAGGTGAACAGCGACGGCACGGGCTACCTGGCCCAGCGGACCATGGCCTGCCGCGACGAGCGGGAGGCGCGCTTCGCCGGCATCGTCTTCGCCTGGCTGCAGATCCTGCTGCGCTCCCTGCCGTGGCTGGTGATCGCCGTGGGGCTCCTGGTGCTGTACCCCTTCGACGAGAGTGCGAAGACGGAAGCGGGCTTCGCGGCGCGGCGGGAACTCATGTTCGTGCGGGGCGTCCACGAGCTGATGCCCAGCGGCGCCCTGGGCCTCATGTTGACCGGCATGCTCGCCGCCCTCGCCTCCACCCTGGACACCCATCTCAACTGGGGCGCCAGCTACTGGAGCAACGACCTCTACCAGCGGCTCGTCTGCCGCGCCTGGCTCAAGCGGGAGCCGGGGAACCGAGAGCTGGTTCTGGTCGCCCGGCTCTCCAACGTGCTGGTCATCGCCCTGGCCCTCGTCGTCATGGTGAACTTAAGCTCGATCCAGCAGGCCTGGCAAATCGCGCTCCTGTTCGGCGCGGGGGTCGGGTCGGTCTTGGTGCTGCGCTGGCTGTGGGAGCGGATCAATCTCTGGTCGGAGCTCGCCGCCATGGCGGTCTCCCTCCTGGTGGCGCCTCTGCTGCTCCACCTGGGGGGGCAGGCCCGCGCCGAGGGCTGGTTCGCGGGCAACGAGCTGGCGATCGAGGCCCTCAACCTGGGCATCATGGCGGCCGCGTCCACGGCGGCGGCAGTGGCGGCGGCGTTCCTCGGACCGCCTACCGATCCCGAAACGCTCGAATCCTTCTACCGCCGCGTCCGGCCCCACGGATGGTGGCGCGCCACCGCCGCCAAGGTGGGGGACGACCCGTCGCGCCCCCTGCGGGCTTTGGCGCGGGACGGGCTGACCGCGCTCCTCGCCGCAAGCTCCCTGTTCCTCTGCCTCTACGGCGCCGGACGGCTGCTCCTGCCCCATCCCGCCGTGCCATGGCCGGTGGCGGCGGCGGCGCTGGTCCTGGGCGTGACGCTGGTGCCCCTGTGGTGGCGCCGCGCCTCGCGCGCCGAGCCCACCGGCGCGCAATCCCGTCCCGTCCCCGCCCGGGCCCCGTGAGCCGAGCGGGCCCTCAAGGCGTCGCGGCTTCCCCGTCGATCGCCGACGCGCGCGCGAATGCCGGCCGGGCAGTGCAGCGGGCGTCGTACGCATCGAACGCCGGGCAGCGCTCAAGCAGCCCATACGCCAAGCACATGAGGGAATTGAGCGTCATCCCATCGAGGGTCCTGACGTCGAGCTTGCCCTCGTAGAGGACATGGTTGACGCGGTTCCAGGCCGAACCGGGCTCGATGGAAATTCCGCCGCCCACCACCTGGCGCTCGATCGGCACCAGCGTATAGGGAGCAGCGGCGCAGCCGGCCACGGCCAGTGCCGCGACCAGCAGGATGCTGTGGGTCTTCATAGCCGCCTCACTGGGCAAGGAGCGTGTGGATCGCTTCCCGGTCCGGGGCATCGCGCTTCACGCGCAAGTAGGTCTCGAACGCCTGTTTCGCCTGCGCCCGGTCGCCGGTCTTGAGGGCGACGAGACCCAGGGAGCGGTGCACCTCGGGCGGCGCTCCGCCCGCGTTCACCGCGCGCTCGTAGGCGGCGAGGGCTCGCTGGGCGTCCCCCTCGTCCCACCGCAACCGGTAGACCTCGCCCTTGGCGAACCAGAGCTCGCCGTCGTCGGGCGCTTCCGCCAGCAGTTGCTCGATCACGATCTCGCTGCGGCCGTACTGCCGCAGGCTCAGCTCGTCCAAGTGGTGGGCGCGAAGGGGATTCCGGCTCAGAGCCCCGCCGCCGGGCTGGTGTAGCGACGGTGGATGAAGTCGATCTGCGCCAGCAGATTCTCATCCAATCTCGCTTCGGCGGCGGCCAGCTCTTCCTTGAGCTGGTCGATCCTCGTGGCCCCGAGGATGTTGGACGCGGTTGCGCACGAAGGCGATGGCCAGGTGGACCGGACGAATGCCCGCCCGCACCAGGGCATCCATGGCCTCGATCTGCTCCAGCCTCGGGGTCGCCTGTCTTTCCTTCGTCGGATCGAACCGGGCGTTGCCGAAGAGCGGCACCTTCCGCTCCGCTCGGAAACGTTCAGATCGCTGTCGGAGAGAGGATGGTAACGCATGGAGGATTACAAAATTCTAAACCGCACCGGCAGGAGAATGGCCTTGCCCGCCGATGCGGGGCTCAAGGCGCCAAGCCGGGCGACGGCCTTGAGCGCCGCCTGATCCAGCAGGGCGTGCCCCGAGCTGCTGGCGACCGACGCCTCCACGATGCGCCCGCCTTCCCCCAGCTCCAGGAGGAGCACCACCTCCCCTTCTAGCCCCAGCCGCAGGGCTTCCGGCGGGTAGAGCAGCACCTCCGACAGCCGCTCCAGGGTCTCGGCCAGTTGCGCCGCCGGAAGGGGTTCGACCTGCATCTGCCCTTCTCGCCTGGAAGGCTGGGGGTGCTGCGGTTGGGGAGCGGTCTTCCGGGGCGGCTTCGCTCCCGGCGGCCTCAGCGGGTCCGGGCGCTCCTGGGACCGGGAGCCGGTTTCGGGAAGGGGCTCGAGCCAGGCCGTCAGGACCGGAGCGTGCGCCATGGACCGTCCCCCGGCGCCCACCTGGGCCGGGTCGAGGCTCGCCAGCACCAGAACATGGAGCGCGGCCGATGCCCCCAGCGCCCAGCCGAACGTCGCCCAGGGACGATCCATCAGCCCCTCCCCAGCCGATCCGGCACACCGGGGCGCCGTGGAATTCGCGGGGCGAGCCCTACCACCGCATTTTGACAATCGGGCATCATTTCCCGACTATGGAGACCTTTCCCACCGGATGGCAAGCCCCGGATGATTTTGCCTGAGCGCGCAGTCAACTGGCTCGCCGCCGCAGCGGTGGCCGCCCTGTTGGCCGGCGGCCCCTCTAGGGCGGTGGAGCTGCCCGATCCGGCGCGCTTCGGCGTGACCATCGAAATGGGCGATCTGCGCGCGGCCTCCGCCTGGCTGGACGCGGGGCTCCCACCGGACTTCATGGCCGACCGCATCGGCACCGGGCTCATGATCGCCGCCTGGGAGGGCAACATCCCCATGATGGCCCTGTTCCTGTCCCGGGGCGCCGACCTTCATAAGACCAACCGGTTCGGCGAGCAGGCCCTGATGCACGCCGCCTGGAAAGGCCGGCTGGAGGCGGTGCGGTGGTTGCTGGACCGGGGCGCCCGGGTCAACCGGGAGGGGCACGAATGGTCGGCCCTCCACTACGCGGTGTTCGCCGGCCACGAGGCAGTGGCCAGGCTACTCATCGAGCGGGGCGCGGACGTGAACGCCCGGGCGCCCAACGGCTCCACCGTGCTGATGATGGCCGCCCGGGAAGGGCGCGAGGGGCTCGCCCGCTTGCTGGTCGAGCGCGGCGCCGACACTCAAGCGGTCAACGAGCGGGGCGAGGATGCCCTCGCGTGGGCCATGCGCCACGGGCACCTGGGCATCGCCCGGCTGGTGGCGGGGCCGGAGCGCTTCGCCCAGGCGGCGCGGCGGCCTGCCGGCAGCTTCGGCGCGCCGGTGCGCTCCGCGCCGGTGTCGCCCCGGATCGAATCCCTGCTCTCGGAAATGCGGCTCAACGAAGCCCTGGGCCACCTCACGCCGGAGGCGAAACGGGACTATCTCGCCGCCATCGAGCGCCTGCGCCGGGAAGAGGAGGCCCAGGCGAGGGCGCAAGCCCCGCCGCCCCGGGAGCCCAAGGGGATCGAAATCCGCGCCAGGCGCGGGCAGCCGGAGCGCCAGGAGGCGGTGTTGATCGACGAGCGTGGGCAAGAGTGGCCGCTTCCCTGAACGCCAAACAGACCGCGCCGAACCCCCGCGCAGGCGGCGACCAGGCTTTCTAGCTGACGCCGAAACAAGCGGCCTTCGCGCGAAGCGGCGTGTCGGTGGTCGCCGCCTGAGAATGTCCTAACGGCGCGCGTCCTTCCCGGGTGCGCCGCTCCCGGCGGCGGGCTGGGCCAGCTCCGCGGCCAGCGCCTCCAGCGCCCGGACCCGGGCCGCCGTCCGCACGTATTCGCAGTTGAGGTGCATGGCCCGCTGCACTTCCGTTCCAGCGAAGGGCGCCGCCTGCAACTCGCAGTCGGCGCGCACGTAATCGGACCAGGTCTTCTGGGAACGTTCCAGCGCCTGTCCCGCGTCCGGAGCGAGACGGCTCAAGTGGGCGTAGGCGTTCTGGAGGGCGGCCTGCTCTTGCCCCAGGGCGGCCTGGAGGCAGCCCATCAGTTGCCCCACGTCGCCGGCGCGCTCCTCGCACGCATGGCCGGCCGGATGGGACGCCACCCTCGGCGCCGGCGGCGAGGAAGAGGCCGGGGGCTTCACGGGAGGGGAAACGGGCCTTGCCATCCCGATGCCGAAGCTCGCGATGGCCAGCCCGAAGATGACGGTGAGCGCCGCCATCTCGATCAGGATCTGGTCGGCGTGGCCCACGTGGGAAAGCTTGCTCATGGACGCTCCCTGCCCCGCCGACGCCGGCGGGCGCAGCGCCGATAAGTGTACCGAGATGGGGGCAGGTAAGGATACGCCGCCGGACCTCCGGCGGCGAGAAAACGACGAGCGGCTTGGAGCCTGTTAAACCGGCGTCCGGGCGGGGGCGCCTCCCTCCCGGTGACGGAAGTTGATGCGGGCCTTGGTCAGGTCGTAGGGCGACATCTCCACCGTGACCCGATCGCCCCGGGTGATGCGGATGCGGAACTTGCGCATCTTGCCCGAGGCGTAGGCCACCACGTCGACCCCGTTGTCCAGGGTGACCCGGAACTGGGTGTTGGGCAGCACTTCGCTCACCACGCCCTCCACTTCCAACAATTCTTCTTTTGCCATGGGGAAATCTCCTTCGCTCAAAAGGTGCCAGACGCGCGCCAAGGCCGGCGCCAAAGCCGGGGACAAGGGTGGCTCAACGCCCGGAGCGGGAAGACTGGGAACCGGGGACCCGCCGCGCCTGCTTCCCCGCCTCCTTGCGCTGCTGGGAATGCTTGCGCTCCTCAACTTGCTGCAAACGGCGCCGGATGATCATCGTCGCGGCTTCTTCGGGGGTTAAGGTTCGGGCCATGAGGGTGCCTCCTTCTGCTGCGGGTTCAAAAACGCAAAGCCCCCGACCAACGTCAACCCCGAGGGTCAACCGGTAGGGGGCTCTTATGAGAGTGCTTATCGCACACCTAACGAGTGGATAATTATACAGGAATATCCGGGCTAGTACCAGATGGCCATGGGCAGCCCCGCGCCGTCCCGCTCCCGCACCCGGGCAACGATGGCCCAGGCCTGAGCCCCGATGCCGCGCCCGTCCAGGGCGCGCTGGAGTCGGGAAGCCACCTCCCGCGTCGGGGCGGACAGCACGGGCCGGATCGGCGCGGGGAACACGCTGGATGCCCGGGGCCGCCCGAGGAGCGCCCGCGCCTGCCCATCGCAGGCACGGGCGCCGGATTCGGTGAGGCCCAGGGGAATATCGACGGCAATGGCGGCGGCGTCCGGATAGGCGGCGAGCACTTCGGCCGCGGAGCGGTGCACACCCACGTCCAGAACGGGCCTGTCTTCGCCCAGGCTCACCGCCACCCATCCCTTGGGACAGCCGTCCACGCCCACGAGCCGCGCCATTTTTCCTTCATCCCCGCCTGCGGGAGAAGCGTATCCTAAGAAAGGACCGTATCCCTCGTCTTGCAACGCTGGAGGCCGAAATGGAAAACCCGTCCGATCTACGGGAGCGTATCGTCGATACCGCTCTCGCTCTGGCGGAGGGAAGCGCCTGGGAGCGCGTGCGCCTGTTCGACGTGGCCGCTGAGCTGGGCATCACCCTGGACGAGGTGCGCCAGCACTTTCGCGAAAAGGAAGACGTGGCCGAGGCCTGGTTCGACCGGGCGGACGCGGCCATGCTGCGGGCCGCGGCTCGGGCCGAGATCCAGGCGCTTCCCCCGCGGGAGCGCCTGCACCGGCTGATCATGGCCTGGCTCGGGGCCTTGGCGCCCCACCGCCGGGTGACCCGACAGATCATCTATGGAAAGCTGGAACCCGGCCACGTGCACATCCAGGTGCGGGGACTGCTGCGGGTGAGCCGTACCGTCCAGTGGATCCGGGAGGGGGCCCGGCGGGAGGCCGCTTACCTCAGCCGGGCGCTGGAGGAGACCGTGACCACGAGCATCTACCTCGCCACCTTCCTCTACTGGATGCACGACGACTCGGCGAACTCGGCCTCCACCAGCCGTTTCCTGGACCGCTTGCTGACCGCGGCCGAGGGACTGCCCTCCTGGGTGTTCGCCCGCCCGACGCCGCCCAGGGAGACACCGGGCGAAGCCGTCCGCACCGAACCCTCTCCGTAGTCGAGCTTCCTCGGGCGCCGGTGGACACCCTGACCCACGCCTTGAGCGGGGCGCTGCTGGCCCGCGCCACCGCGCCTGCCCATCCTTCCCCCGGCGCGCCGAGCCTGCGCCAGCGCATGGCGGTGGGGTTCACCGCCGGCGCGTTTCCCGACGGCGACTTCGCCCTGCGGGCGGTGGACACCTTGTGGTACCTGGGCCGCGTCCATCAGGGCGTCACCCACTCCCTCCTGTTGCTGCCTCTATGGGCGCTTCTCATCGCCCTCGTTGCAGGCCGGGTATGCGACCGGCCCTGGCGGCTTTTCTACGGGCCGGCGGCCCTGGGCATCGGCATCCACATCGCGGGAGACGTGATCACCGCCTACGGCACCCAGCTCTTCGCCCCGGTCTCCGGCTGGCGCGCGGCGCTTTCCCTCGCCTTCGTGATCGACCCGTACTTCACCGGGATCATCGCGGCGGGGCTCGCCGCCGCGTGGTTGCTGCCGGCCCGGGGCCGGGCCGCGGCGGCCTTCGGTCTGCTCGCCCTGGCCGGCTATGTGGCCTTCCTGGCGGCGCTCCATCAGCGGGCGGCGGACATCGGCGCGGCGTACGCCCAGACCCTGGGGCTCGTCAGCGCCACACCCCACGCCCTGCCCCAGCCCTTTTCGCCCTTCCACTGGAAGGTGATCGTGAGCCACGGCGAGACTTACCACGAGGCCCTGGTGGACCTGCTGCCCGGGCCCAGCCTGGTGGAACGGATACCCGGGATGGATCGCTACGCCCCCATGGCGTCGGCATACCGACTGGCGCCCCAGTGGCGCGTGCACCCGCGTTTCGGTTCCGACGCCCGGGAAAGCGCCCTCGCCCGGGAGGCGTGGGCGCAAGAGGCGTTCCGGAATTTCCGCGCTTTCGCTCGCTTTCCCGCCCTCCATCGCATCGACCAGGACGGCGAAGCCCAGTGCGTCTGGTTCGTGGACCTGCGCTTCACCTTGCCATGGCGGGTGCCCTCCTTCGTTTTCGGCCTGTGCCGCGAGCGTCCCGGCGCTCCCTGGCGGCTGGCCCGGGAGCGGGGACCCTTGTGGATCGATTGAGAAGAGACGTTCACCAGTCGCCCGCAAGCTGGGTTTCGGCGCTCTCGAGCCGGATCGGGTCCCGGGCGCACAGGGCTACCCAGGCGCTGGCCTCGAGGAACGCCTGCGCCGCCGCGAAGCCGATCCTCGGGAGCCGGTCCCGCGTCGGAAAGCGGAAACCTCTATCTCAAAAAATCCGGTAGGGTGCGTTGAGCGTAGCGAAACGCACCGCCAATGAGACGAGAACCTTTGGAGCGGTGCGCTGAAGCGCACTACGGTTTGGGAGTAGGGTGCGTCGAGCACCAGCGAAACGCACCGAAAGCACCGGTGAGCGTGCTACGCCCATGCCCCCGGAGGCACAGGACGCGGTGACGTACAAGTACAATATGGGCGACGAAGCCCTCGCCGTTCAGGCTAACGTATCGATCCGGAATGGACATCCCCGACGCCCTTCGCAGCCGATTCCACGCCCTGCGCTCGTCCGCCCTTTTCTGGTCCCTGCGCTACTTCGAGCAGTCCTCCGAATGGCTTGCCGTGCGCCAGGACACCCTGGAGCCGCCCCATCGATCTCTGGACCGCGGGGTGATGCTCACGGCGATCACCGACGGCGGCTGGGGCTACTGCGCCACGGGGGACCTGTCCCCGGCCGGGCTGCAGGGGGCCTTGGACCAGGCCACCGCGTGGGCCGAGGCCACTCGGGAGATCGGCGTGCTTCGCTTCGATCCCCGGGACCTGCCCGCCCCGAGGGGAGCGCTCAAGGACGAAGCGGGCAAGAGGCCTTCCCCGCGGGAGCTCTACGACCTCCTCGCCGAGGAGTGCCGGCGGGCGAAGGCCGACCCGCGCATTGCCGAGCGCTACATGGCCCTGGAGCGGCGGGAAGTGGACGCGCTCTATCTCACCAGCACGGGCGGCGAGGTCCGCCAGCAGTTCCGCTACATGATCGCCCACGGGCGGGTCACGGCGCACCAGGGCACAGAGACCCAGGCGCGCAGCTTTCTTCATGCGAGCCAAGGCGGTCTCGTGTCCTTCGAGCGCTGCGGCTTCATCGGCTGCGGCCCGCGCTTGGCGGACGAGGCCTTGCGGCTCCTGGGGGCACCCAATTGCCCGTCGGGCCGGATGGACCTGCTCCTCATGCCGGACCAGATGGCGCTCCAGGTCCACGAGTCTATCGGGCACCCCCTGGAGCTGGACCGCATCCTAGGGGACGAGCGTAACTACGCCGGAACGAGCTTCGTGACCCTGGACATGTTCGGCCGCTACGCCTACGGCTCGCCCCTTCTCAACGTCACCCACGATCCGACGGTGCCCGGGGAGATCGCGGGCTTTGCCTTCGACGACGAAGGCACGCCGGCGGAGAAGGTCTGGCTCATCCGCAACGGCATCCTGGAGCGCCCCCTCGGCGGGCGGCTCTCCCAACGGCGCTCGGGCCTGCCCGGCACGGCGAGCGCCCGGGCCTCGAGCTGGAACCGCCCGCCCATCGACCGCATGGCCAATCTCAACGTGGAGCCCGGCGAGAGCTCCCTGGCGGAGATGATCCGCTCCATCGAGCGGGGCGTGCTGATGCGCACCAACGCGTCCTGGTCCATCGACGATTCCCGCAACAAGTTCCAGTTCGGCTGCGAGTGGGGCGAGCTGATCGAGGACGGAGAAATCAAGGGCGTGGTCAAGAACCCGTGCTACCGGGGCGTCTCCAGCGCCTTCTGGCGCAGCCTGCGCATGGTGGGCGACGCGGACACGTTCCAGGTGCATGGGACGCTCACCTGCGGCAAGGGCGAGCCCAACCAAGCGATCCACGTGGGTCACGCGGCGCCAGCGTGCCTGTTCTCCGGCGTGGACGTGTTCGGCGGCGAAGGCGCATGAAAGCGCATTTCTTCGATCTGGCCGACCGGCTGGGCCGGGCGCTGCCCCCGGACGAGATCCTGCTTCTTTACCTTTCCGGCGAACGCTCGGATTTCGTGCGCCTCAACCAGGGCAAGGTACGCCAGGCGGGAAGCGTGGAGCAGCGCTACCTCACGGTGCGGCTGGTGCGCAAACCCCGCCAGGCGGCGGCTACCCTGGCCCTAGCCGGCGACGGCGGCGATTTGGAAGCGGCGCGGGCGGCCCTCGCGGGGCTGCGGGATCTCCTCCCCCAGCTTCCCGAAGACCCGTGGCTGATGATCGCCGAGACGCCCCGCTCCACCAGCACGGAACGCCGCGGCCGTCTCGCGCCGGCCGCGGAGGTCACCCAGCAGGTCGTCGCCGCCGCGAGGGGGCGCGATCTGGTGGGCTTCTACGCCGCCGGGACCCTCTACCGCGGCTTCGCCAACTCCTTCGGGCAGCGCAACTGGCACCAGGTGGAGAGCTTCCACCTGGATTGGAGCCTCTACCTGCACGGCGACAAGGCGGTGAAGTCGGGCTACGCCGGATTCGATTGGGAGCCCGCCGCCTTCGAAGCGAAACTCGAGGAGGCGGCAGAGAAGCTTGCCCTCCTCTCGATCCCACCGCGGACGATCGAGCCGGGAGAATACCGGGCCTATCTCGCGCCCCGGGCCCTGGAGGAGCTGATGGGGCTGCTCTGCTGGGGCAGCTTCTCGGCCCGAGCCCAAGCCACCGGGCAGAGCCCGCTCCTGCGCATGGAGCACGGGGCCACCTTCTCGCCGCAAGTCACCCTGATCGAGAAGGTCGAAGCGGGCGTCGCGCCGCCGTTCCAGCAGGAGGGCTTCATCAAACCGGCCACCGTGACCTTGATCGACCGGGGCCGGCTCGGCGAGCCCCTGGTGTCGCCGCGCTCGGCCAGGGAGTACGGCCTTCCCACCAACGGGGCCAACGCCGCCGAGACGCCCCAGTCCCTGGACATGGCGCCCGGCACGCTGGACGAGAAGGACGCCCTGGCGGCCCTGGACACGGGGCTCGCCGTCGGCAACCTCTGGTACTTGAACTACTCGGACCGGCCCGCCGGCCGCATCACCGGCATGACCCGTTTCGCCACCTTCTGGGTGGAGAGCGGGCGCATCGTCTCCCCGGTCGAGCCCATGCGCTTCGACGATTCCATCTACCGCATGCTGGGGGAGAACCTGGCAGACCTCACTCGCGCTCCCGAGCTGCTGCTGGACCCCTCCACCTATGGAGAGCGTTCCAAGGCCAGCGCCCGGCTGCCGGGGGCGTTGCTGCGCTCGCTCCGGTTCACCCTGTAACCGGGTTTTCAGCGGGGCAGTTCCTGGCCGGTCAACTGCCGCCAGATCTCCCGCAGCTTCGCCTTGACGACGAGGGCGTTGTCGCGGCCCATGCGCAGGAGGATTTTCTGGCCTGCCGACAGCTCCTCCAGCTTGGGGTCGGCGAACTGGTAGAGCACGTGGGGCTGTACCAGGACGATCGGTTCCTTCGGCTCCGGCGTCGCGAGCAGGTGGTCGATCACCTCGATCAGGCGGTCGTTGAAGTATTTGCCGGGATATCCCAGGTCCTCGTAGGCCTGCTGGAACAAGGGGTAGAAGTGGACGTACACCGCCGCGAGCTTCTTGGTGTCTACCGCCTCCGCGAGCCGCACGTAAGGCGCGTAGCGCCGGTGATTTTGAGCGCCGATCGTCAACCGGTCGCCCTGCTGCGCCGCCAGGAACTGCCCTGCGGGGGGCTTCACCGGCAGTAGGCGCGAAGCCACTCGCTTTCGCGGCAGGTTGTCCACCGTGGCGACGATGCGCCGCACGATGTCCGTGAGATAAAAGAGATCCGCGAGCGGTTTCGTTCCCAACAGACCAGCCAGAGATTCCCGCAACGCGCCATCGCTCTCTTTGAGGGGCGGCAGGGACGGCTGCGGCGGCGCTTCCTCCCCGGAAGGTAGTGCGCGTTCGATGGGATGTCGGATGGGCGGTTCCGCCTCGGCTCGAGGCGTCGGCGCTGGTGCCGGAGGTGCCGCTGGACTGGGCTGCTGAACCTGCGGCACCTTCTTTTCCCCCCAGGGATAGAAGAGCGCAATGACGACGGCCAACGCAGCGAGCAGAGTCAACCACCAGATCGTGTTTCTCATGGGCGTAAACGATCCCTGGTGTAAAGAACCTCTGAAGTCGTGCGCGGGCACGACCGAGGCCATAGAGGTTGCGTCCCGGACTCGACACGCCGGCCGACAGACGAGTCTCGGATCTCGGCCCCGGTGCTCTTCTTCTATTCCTCTTGCCACCGGAAACCCGGCGCGGGGGCTTGGGGCTTATTGTGCCACCTTGCCAGGGCTAAACCCAAGCATCCCCCGCAGCGCAAACGCGGCAGGACAGGGGAGTCGACGAACACCGCTGGCTTTCAGGTGGACACCTTTCCCTCATGAGCTCCGGTTGTCGCACCCGTGCAGCGATGCCAAGCGCCCGCGGGGCGGATTGATCGGGAGGAAAAACCGATGAGTGCAAATGACACGGTAAGACCCGGGCACCTCTCTTTTCGCCGCAACGACCGTCTTGTCTCAGCCCCGTTCGGATTCGATCGCGGGCCGTGGTGCCACTGCGTCCAGGATAGGACTGTCCCCTGTTCCCCGCCACTCGTCGAATTCCGGGGGCAGAAGCTCGAGGATCTCGTCCCCGGCCATGCCGTAGACGTCGTAGGTCACATCGAGCTGCTGCAGCACCCGCACGAAGCGCAGCACGGTGCCAGGCCTGGGAATGGCCGCCTGGGCGCCGCGTTTTGGAATTCCCCAGGAGCGGTCGAGATAGAGGGCGTTCAACGCTTCCAGCACGCCCCGGCTCGCGATCAGGTCGATGCGGCTGGTGATTTCCCGGTAGATACGCTGCTCCCGGTGCAGGGGACCGGAAAGCACCAGGATCGCGTATCCCCGGTGCCGCCGATAGACCGCGTAGGGACCATACAGCAGGTGCCGGTAGCGGGTGCGGAAGCTGAAGTCCGGCACGTGGCGATAATCCTGTCCCGGCTTGCGGGAGCCGTCGGGCCTATGCGGGCACACCTGATCGAAGTAATAGAGGGAAAGCCACGCCCACAATCCCCGGTTGGCTTCGATCTCCTCTTGCGGCAGCGGCTGCAACCGGTTCCACAGGTATTCGCCGGCGCCCCAGCGGCTGGCGAAGAGCTTGCGCTCGACCCGCACCTCGGCGGAAAGCTCGGTGGAGTAGCGCGGATCGGTGAGGAGCGCTTCCGGCGGCGGCGCGGCCGCGCCGGCCCGCAGCTCGGCGAGATACGCGCGAAAGCGCTCGATTCCCGGGTTGCTGAGCGCCCGCGCCAGCTCCGCCATCACCCGCTCGCCTTGGCCACCGCGCGCTCGAACCGCGCCCGCACCCCCCGCGCCCGGCAGAACGCCTGCACCGCCTTGTCGATCCATTCCTCCTGCCGCAGGCGCGCCTCTTCGCCGCTGCCCTCCGGCGGAGTGTCCACGCCGGGCAGGGCGCATACGTAGCGCAGCCACAGGCTGGTCCAGTCGCTTTCGTCCCAGTCCGGATCGGTGACCTCCTCCACGAACACGATCTCGTGCAGAATTCTGCGTACCACCTCCGGATACACCAGCGCCAGGAAC
The DNA here is from genome assembly GCF_051905455.1 of Pelomicrobium sp. G1. Classification (NCBI taxonomy): domain Bacteria; kingdom Pseudomonadati; phylum Pseudomonadota; class Hydrogenophilia; genus Pelomicrobium; species Pelomicrobium sp. G1. The sequence goes on along the minus strand of NZ_JBQACR010000006.1, from coordinate 121,324 downwards.
GAATCTCCGGAGCGGGCGGCTTCCCCCAGGTCGGCAATGCGGCGGTTCAACTCCAGCGTCGGCCAGTCGGAAACGTCCAGCCGCCAGACCTGCTCTCCCAAGTCCGTAAACACCACCGGCAACAAGGACTGCTTGTGCCTCAGGTCCTCCTCCGGTCGCAGGGGCACCAGCTTGTCGGCCACCGCCAGCAGCAGGCCCTTGCGCGTCCCGCTGCCCACCACCTTCAGGCGGAACTTGGGCAAGGGCGTCGGGGTGATATCGGTGAGCCGCCGGTCGGGCGGGATCAGCGGCTCGCCCACCGTGCCGAAGGGAAAGCGCATGTAGGACGTGGCGTTGTAAGCCTCGATGAACACCCGGGACGCGGAGGGAAACCCGAATCCCGACAGGTCAAACTCGGCGTCGAACGCCCATCCGCCGTCTTCAGCCGGCACGAGCCGCACCGTCACGTGGGAGCGGGGAATGCGTCGGCGCCCGGTGTAGTTGAGGCGTCGGATCACGGCGCCTCCTCGAGCCGCAGCACCTTCACCCGGACGTCGCGGCGCGGATCGAACCCCTTCATCGTCACCTGGAACCCGGGATCGTCGATTCGCACCACCACCCGATTACGCTCCCGGCGCACGGCCTGCGCGCCGCGCGTCTGGACGTCGATGGGCGGACGGTCCACCTCGAAGTCGAACGGCTCGTAGAGGGAAAAGGGGTTGCCGCGCCGGACTTCGTAGGCCGCCACCACTTCCACGAAACGCGGCACGGCCCCGGCCCCGGGCGCGCCGGTTAAGCGGAAACCACCCCGCAGCTTCTGCAACTGGAAAAACCGGTCCTTCGCCACGGTCTCCACCTGCCCGTCCCCGGCGGTACCGTCCACGCCGATCCGTTCTTCTTTGCGCTTGTCCTTGGTGACCACCGTCTCTTCGGTGGGAACCTCGAGGAAGAAAAGGTGCCGCAGCAGATGGAAATCGCGCCCTTGGGCCGGGCGGGTGAGGCTGCGCACGATCTCCCGCGGCGCACTTTTCACGTAGCGCAGCGTGAAGGGCCCGTGACGATAGCGCTCCTTGAAGCGGGGCGAGCGCTCCTGCCACTCGGTGTGCGCCGGGTTCTCCGAATCGCCCAGCAACGCCGAGAGCCGCCGGTCGCGCACGCAGACGATGGCCCGCACCCCGCCCTGCAGCCCGCTGCGCACCCCCGCCACGGTGATGCCGTCCCGCACGAAGTGCTCCTCGGCGCCGGAGAGGGCATCGTCCCGTTCCAGGAACACCTCGAAGCTCGCCAGGGCGCCCTCCCCGTCCGCCGGCTTGACCCACACCGGCACCCTCACCGCGACCCGCCGGCCGTCGTTGAACGCCGCGCGCAAAGGGGCAAGGGCCGCGTCCACCGAGGCATCCCCCGCCCAGCGCGGGGCGGCCTCCGGGGGCGGCTCGGGCAACCGCACGTAGCGCGCCTCGGGCAGGTCGAGCCCCCAGCGGGCCAGCTCGATGAGGGACTGGAGCCGCGGGCCCTCCGCCCAGCCCGTGCTTTCCGCCAGGCGCAGCACCGAGCGGGCATCCAGCACCTCGGTGCGCCGGTCGTGGGCCACTTCCACCACCAGGTCGCCCGCCAGGATGGGCAGAAAATAATGCCTGACGACGGAGGGCAGGATGGCCTCGGGCTTGAGATCGGGATCGGGATAGGGAATCACCACCGAGAGCCCCGGCTCGTCACCGCGCTTTATGGCGAAGTCATGGCAGAACGCGCCAAGTACGCCCGCCTCTTCCACCGGCAGGGCGAAGTCGTCCTGGAACCGGCCGAAATAGCCGTAGGGGTAATAGCGCGCGCCGTCCAGCTTGTGAATCCTCAGCACCGACTGGCCCATGAGCAGCCGGCGTCCGTCGTCGCGGCGGACCGTGAGAGCGAAAAAGCTGTTGATCCGCGAAGCCGCCGGAAAAACGGTCTTGCCGAGCCCCCAGCGGCCCAGCTCCGACCACTGCTTGCGCGAGCGGCCCACATTGCGCCAGAAATAGTAGAAATCGTTGCGCGCGCCGCCGGGGCCGATCTCCTCATCCTCGCTCTGCCGGGGATCGCCCTGCAGGCCCCGGGTGCCGTAGTCCTCCACCACCAGGAAGCCCACCGGCTCTTCGGGCGAAGGAAGCCGGGCAAGGCCGCTCCTGTCGGCGGCGAGGTGCCGCCACAGACCCGCGAAATAGCGGGCCGCGCGCTCGCCCTGGAGCCACGCGCCCGGCGGAGAAAAGGCGATCCGTACGCGCACCGGCTCGCCCGGCGAGCGGGCGTCGAGGGAATTCTGGATCGCCTCCCGCACCAGAGCGTCCGCCAGGCTGCCGAGGGCTTCGGTGGAGAAGAACTCGCTCTCGATCGGGTCGATGTTCATCTCCCCCGGCTGCATGCGGCGGAATTTCCAGAAAGGAGCGTCAGCCATCGCTTCAGGCCGTAGCGGCGTTCGCGCCGCCGGCGCCAAGGGCTATCGTCATCGGGGTTATTTAAATCAGGTTCTTCCGGGTTTAGCGTGAGTAAAGGTCCAGGACACCACAGAAGAAGTAAATGGCGGTCTTGTTCGGGATTGCGATATCCACAACCCCGTCGTTTGATCGCCATGATTTTGCTGTTCAATCCTTCAGCCACGGCGTTGGTCACACGATGTGGGCAGTAGATCACGATATTGTCCAGGTGCGCTCCTGGGCGACATATTCGATCGAGCCTTCCTGCGCATCGCAGGCAACGGTCATGTAGGCGTGCCCCTTCTTAAACGCCTTCTCGTCCACCCCGATCACCGGCATCGCGCGCGGGCGCTTGCGCGTCCGTCCCCGCGCCACCGCCCGGCTCATGATGCCCCACAGCTCGTCCCAAGAGAGCCGCAGCAGCGCACGAGCCCCTTCAATGGTGGCACACTGCTTGAGCACATCGATCGCCTAGCGCTCCATTAGAAGCATAAAACGCGAGCGCGCACCCGCCCACGGCACGCTCACCTGCACCACGACGTGCTCCGGGCACTCCACCCGCGCAATGCGCGCATGCACTTAAGTGCCAAACTGGCAGGTATCCAGGTGCCGCCACACCCGCTCCTCGGCGTGATCGCGACAGGCAGCTCGCGCTGACCTCGGGGACACGGCCGGCTACCCCAGGCTCATGTTCCAGCCAAATATCCACCCGCCCTTTCGCCACATCGAGGTCAACATGTCCCACAAACCACGGCGCGGGCGAGCCCCAGAATCCGCCCGTAAAGATCAGTATATCGCGCATGACAGCCCTCCCTCTGCAGAAGCTTCATAGCGCAAACCGCGACTCATGGCAAACCCGGATGGACCTGGTTTTCTGACCGGAAGCCGCATCGCGACAAGTTTCTTCCGGTGAACTTTAAGAAGCCTGGCAAAAGCACGCAAGCAGCCTGGCTTTTCCCTTCGCAAAGGAAAGGAGGGGAGTGGGAGTGAGGGACCCTTAGGCCGCCAGCCTAGCCCGGGCTTGACCGAGCTTCGCCACGAACGCGGATTCCTGATGCCAGGTGATGAGGAGCTCGTCCATCGCCCGGGTCATGGCCACGTAGAGGAGCCGCGCTTCCTCCTTGGGGTCCTGCTCCCTGCAGGGCCTGAAGCCGACGCCAGGGATCGCCCCTACCGGAAACTCCAGTCCCTTGCTCGAATGCATGGTCATGACCTTGACGCTGTCCTCGGCCGGATGGAAGTTGCGGTTGCGCCGGTTGCCGTTCAGCCACTCCACCGGAAGCGTCGCCGCGCGCAGTCGCTGGGTGATCTCCTCGCCGATGAAGTGTGAGCGATAGATCACGGCCACGTCTTTCCACGCCCGGCCGCGGCGGTGCGGCGCCTGAAGCCGATGGGCGATGAAGTTGGCTTCGGCCTTGAGGCTAGGCAGCTTGGCGAGCTCCGGAGGCGAGCCGTGGCGTCCGGCGCTGGAAGGTTCCATCAGGGGAATGCCGTCCTCTTCCGCCTCTTCCGGCGCAAGCACGTCCCGGGCGGATTCGTAGGCCACCGCCAGGATCTCCCCGGTGTTGCGGTAGTCGAGCCTGAGAATGGTGGTGCGCCCCCGGGCCCGAATGCCGGCGCCCGCCAGGCTGATTGCGCCGCTTACCCTTGTGGTAGATCGACTGGGCGTCGTCGTAGAGCAGCAGAAACGCGTTGGTTTCCGGGTCCACCATCTGGACCACGAGCTGGAGCCACTCCGGCTGGAAGTCGTGGCCTTCGTCGATCAGCATGGTGCCGTACTGGGCGCGGGGGATCCGGCTCTTTTCCACCGCTTCGATCACCCGCTGAACCAGGGCCTCGTAAAACGCCTCCGGGTTCTTGCCCCGGGACGCCCGTTGAGCCCGCCCGCGCTGCCAGCTAACATCGGCGGCGCGTCCCATCGGCTTCCATCCGGAGGGAGTCAGCGGTTCGCCTGAAACTTAGGAATCGGTCCATGAAATCCTATCGCAAGGAACTCTGGTTCAATACCCCGACGCGCACGGACTTCGTCAACATCACGCCCCAGGTCGCCCAAGCGCTGCGGGAAAGCGGCATCCAGGAGGGGCTGTGCCTGGTCAATTCCATGCACATCACCTCATCGGTGTTCATCAACGACGACGAGACGGGGCTGCACGCCGACTTCACCCGCTGGCTGGAAGGCCTCGCGCCCCACGAGCCAGTGAGCCAGTGGCGCCACAACGATACCGGCGAGGACAACGCCGACTCCCACCTCAAGCGCCAGATCATGGGGCGGGAGGTGGTGGTGGCGGTCACCGGCGGGAAGCTGGACCTGGGCACCTGGGAGCAGATCTTCTACGGCGAGTTCGACGGGCAGCGCAGAAAGCGGGTGCTGGTGAAGATCATCGGAGAGTGATTCACCCGTTCCTCCGGTTGATGCGGATCGGGCTTCGGGCTTGATCCGCAGGGCGATGCTTGGCCTCCTCCTCAGGCCCGCTCCCCTTCCCAATCCCACAACAGGCAGCATGCGTAGAGCGAAGCCTGCCTGCGCCGCATGGGTCGCGGCAGGCAGGCAAAACGCACCGACGCCACGCCCGGAGGCGCCCGAGCGGTGCGCCAAGGCGCACCCTACGAAACTGGCAAACGCTGCGACAAGGCCACCCTGCAGCTGTGATGGCGGTCAATGGTTCGTCAAACCTTGACCGGAAACTCAACCCCGCGCCGCCGATGCATCTCCCTTCCGCGAACATCCCGAGCGCCAATGCCCACCCCTTGCCAGGCTCGCTCTTTTATGACTTAATACGTCTTAATATAAGTTGGGCGAGGCCGATGCGCTTGCGCCCGAATCAGGAGGAGGTCCATGCACGGGCTGGCGCGGCGGTTGGAGCGCATCGGCCAGGCGATGAGCGTGGCGGCGGTGGCGGTGATCGCCGTGCTCGCCTTTCCCATCTTCTACGACGCCCTGGCCCGCAAGGCAGGCGCGCCCACGACCTGGGTGTTCGAGGTGAGCCAGTACGCTCTCATCACCGGCTCGTTCCTCGCCAACGCCTTCGCCCTCAGGCAGGGCAACCATTTCCGCGTCCAGCTCATATTCTCCCTCTTTCCCCGCTGGAAGCGCCTGCTGGACGACCTGGCCCTCGCCGCTACCCTCGCCTTCGGCCTGGTAATCCTGGTGGCGGGCGGCATGCTGACCCACTACTCCTTCGTGAACGGGATCCGCTCCGCCTCCATCTTCAACGTCCCCCTTTACCTGCCCCAGATGATGATCCCCCTGGGCGGGCTGGCGCTGGTGCTCCAGGCGCTCGCCATGCTGGTGCTGCGCCAGGCGCCGGCGGAGGCCATGGAATTCGAGTGAGGAGAGACGGGCGTGGAATCCGCCGGGCTGATCGCCATCACCCTGCTCTTCCTCTTCATGCTGCTGTCGATCCCCGTGTTCATCTCCATGGGGCTCGCGGCGTTCATCGGCTTCGTCATGGTGAAGGGGATAGACCTGGCGATCGCCAGCTTCGGCGACATCGTCTGGCAGAGCGCATCCATCTTCGAGCTGGTGGCGATTCCGCTGTTCATCTTCACCGGCGTGCTGGTGGAGAAGATCGAGGCGGGGCGGGATCTCTTCGACTTCGCCAAGGCCTGGGTGGGCAACGTGCCGAACTCCCTCGGCGCGGCCACCATCCTCGCCTGCGGGGTCTTCGCCGCCATCAGCGGCTCCAGCATCGCCACCGCCGCCACGGTGGGCATCGTCGCCATTCCCCTGCTGCTGCAGGAGCGCTATTCCCAAGCCCAGGCGGGTGGCTTCTGCGCCGGGGGCGGGACCCTCGGCATCATCATTCCGCCCAGCATCCCGTTCATCCTGTACGGGGTCATCACCGAGACCTCGATCGGCAAGCTGTTCATCGCCGGCATCCTGCCGGGCATCCTGATGATGTCCCTCTTCATGCTGTACGTGGTGCTGGCGAGCCGGCCGCGGATCGTGGTCAGGCATACCCCCAGCCCCGGCCAGCGCCGGGAGGCGGCCCGCAGGGGCATCGGCATCCTGCTGCTGCCCATCGTCATCATCGCCGCCATCTACACGGGGCTGTTCACGCCCACCGAGGTGGGGGCACTCTCCGCCGTGTACGTGCTGCTGCTCGGCTTCGTGCAGCGCCGGCTCACCTGGCGCCGGTTCCTGGACGCGAGCTCCACCGCCACCCGGACCACCTGCATGCTGCTCATGCTGGTGGTTTTCGGCCAGTACTTCGCCCATTTCCTCACCTTCGAGCAGGTGCCCCAGACCATCGCCGGGTGGATCACCGCCTACGACGCCGGGCCCTTCGTCACGGTGACGCTCATGATACTGGTGTACCTGGTGCTCGGGATGTTCCTCGAGAGCGCGGCGATGCTCCTGATCTCGATCCCCATCTTCTTCCCGATCGCCATGCACGTGGGCATGGACCCGATCACCTTCGGGGTCTTCGCCTGCATCGCCATGGAGATCGCCCAGATCAGCCCGCCCGTCGGCATCAACCTGTACACCATCCACGGCGTGTCGCGCATACCCCTGTGGAACCTGGCCAAGGGAGCGGCGCCGTTCCTGCTAATCCAGCTCGGGATGCTGTACGTGGTGTATTACTTTCCGGCGCTCTCGTTATGGCTGCCCCAGCACATGATAGGACGCTAGCAAAGCTGCTGCGCGTCCCGATTGCTTTGTCGCGCACTCGGGCCGCTCGCGACGCTTTGCTTGTCGCTGTTAAGGGGCGGTAAGGGAGTAGTCTGCCCATGAAAATCGAACGCGAGAGCAGCATCGCCCTCTACGTCCAGATCGCCGACCGCCTGGCGCGGGACATCGCCGAGGGCCGCTACAAGCCTTTCGAGCGCCTGCCCTCGGAGCCTGCCTTGATGACGCGCTTCGGTGTCTCCCGCGTTACCGTGCGGCAGGCGCTCGCCCTGCTCGCGCGCCAGGGGCTGGTGTCGGCCAAGCAAGGCAAGGGAACGTTTGTCGGGGCCCCGGTGGTGCGCCACGAGCTACAGGACCTGCGGGGCTTTTACGACGCCCTTGTCAACAAGGGCCACACGCCGCAGACGCGGCTCCTCAAGTTCGAGCCGGTGCAGGCGCCCGCGCCGATCGAGCTGGCCCTCGGCGCCGCCGGACGCGAGGCGATGTTCCTCCAGCGGGTGTATTCCCTGCATGGTCATCCGTTCGCGCTGGCGAGGGCGTGGCTTCCGCCGGCGGCGGCGCGGGTGTCCTGGGACGAGGCGAGCCGCAACCCGATCTACTCCATCCTGGAGGAGCTGCTGGGCCTGCGCGTCACCCGGGCCGAGGTGAGCATCCTCGCCCGGACGGCGGAACCCGAGGAGGCGAAGCTGCTGGAGCTGCCGGCGAACAGCCCAGTGCTGGTCATGGAGCGGGTGTCCTACTCCGTCGAAGGGGCGATGCTGGAATGCTCCCGCTTCAGCATCCGGCCCGAGAGCTACCGGTTCAGCCTGAGCGTCCACGGACCCTTCGCCATCACCCGCAAGATCCAGGAAGTGGTCCCACCGCCCCGCGGACCGGCGACAGTCTCTCAACGCAAACGCAAGCGATAGGAGGTGAGCACCATGCAATTGACCGCTGAAGAGCGGGCCATGCTCCGCGGCGACCTGGGCGTCGCGGTCAAGGAAGCGCTCGAATACCAGATTCGGGTGGGTGAGTTCTTCGGAGCAAGACGCTTCGTTCCAGTAACCAACGTGCACATGATGGGCGACATCGAGGTGATGGGCGAAGGGGGCCTGTCTTGGCTCAGGTGCACTGCAGAGAAGAAGGCACGCTGCGCAGTGAACGTCACGACCAACGCCCGCTGCATTGATTTCGACTTCACAGAGAAGCTTCAGCAGGATCCCAAGGCGGTGGCCGAGGAGCGGGAGCTGATCGGGCTGCTGCGCGGCATGAACGTCACCACCACCGACACCTGCATCAACTATCAGACCCTGTATCAGCCCCACCTGGGCGAGCACGTGGCCTGGGGTGACACCGGCACCGTGATCTACGCCAACTCGGTGCTCGGGGCGCGCACCAACTTCGAGAGCGGGCCCGCGGCCTTGGCCGCCGCCCTCACCCGGCGGGTGCCGGAGTATGGATTCCATCTCGACGCCCACCGCAAGGGCACCTTCATTGTGAACCTGGAAGCGGACTTGGACGACCTGGCCGACTGGGGCGCCGTCGGCAAGCTGGTGGGCGAGCCGCACCAGAATTACTTCGAGGTGCCGGTGTTCACGGGGCTCAAGCGCACCCCGGTGGCCGACGAGCTTAAGCACCTGGGCTGTGCCCTGGCGAGCTACGGTTCCATGGGCATGTTCCACATGGTGGGGGTTACGCCGGAGGCGCCGAGCGTGGAAGCGGCCTTGGGCGGCAACAAGCCCCACACGGTGATGACCATCACTAACGCGGATCTGGAGCGTCTGTATCAATCCTACGATCTCAAGGACGGGCGCTGCGACCTGATCGTGTTCTCTGGTCCCCAGCTCTCCCTGTGGGAAGTCAAGGACCTGTCGGAGCGCTTCGACGGCAAGAAGGTGCATCCTGGGACCCAGGTGTTCGTGACCTCGAGCAACGGCGTGCTCTCGGCCGCGCGCAAGCTGGGCTATGTGCAAAAACTGGAGGCGGCTGGCGTTACCCTCATGGAGGGCGTGTGTTTCTACATCCTGCAGAACCTGTCCCAGCTCCGTGAGCGCAACGGCTGGACCAATATGATTTCCAACTCGGCGAAGATCGTGAACATCATCGGCGCCCATCGCTTCAACACCATCCTGCGCCGCACCCAGGATTGCGTCGATATCGCCGTGACCGGGAGGATCCGATGAGCGAAGTGCTGGAAACGATTCGAGTCAACCGCGCCTTCGGCGAGGTGGTGGAAGGGGAGGCGGTGGTGTCGGAGGAGGGGTTCAGCCCTCGCTACGACCTGGACCGCTGGAGCGGGGTGATCACCAAGCCCGGCCACAAGCTGGAGGGGACCCTGATCAAGGACAAGATCTGCTTCTTTCCCACCGCCAAGGGCGGCATCGCCGCCGGCTGGGCCTTCTACGACATCAAGCACAAGGGCATCGCCCCCAAGGCGCTGGTCTTCGGCATCACCAATCCGGTGATGGTGCAGGGCGCCGTGTTCGCCCACATGACCATCACCGAGGGCTGGTCGCGCCCGCCGGGGGAGTGCATCAAGACCGGCGACTGGGTGCGGGTCGATCCGCAGCGCAAAGTCATCGAATTGCTGAAGCGCAAGTGAGCAAACCCTAGAGAGGAGGAGCGAGGATGACACCCAAGCTTAAGAGCTTTATGACTGCCGCAGCGCTGGCGGCGGCTTCCTTGAGCGCTTCCGCCGAAACGCTTTCCCTCGCGACGTGGGGCACCTCCAGCCACCCCCAGGTGAAGCTGTTCACCCAGCCGTTCATGGAGGCGGTGGAAAAGAGGACCAACGGGGCGATCAAGTTCAAATACTTCCCCGACGACCAGATGGTGAAGCAGAACTTCGTGCCCAACGCCGTGCCCACCGGCACGGTGGACATCGCCCTCACCACGCTGGATAGCTGGGCCGGGCGCATTCCCGACGTGTCGGTGACGACCATGCCCTTCTGGCCCCTCTCCATGCAAGGGACGCGGGAGCGGCTCGTTCCAGGAAATCCGATTTTCGACTGGTTCGACCGGGAGTTTCAGAAGAACGGCGCCAAGATCCTGTGCATCTTCGACATCGGGCCGCCGGTGGTTTCCACCAACTTCGAGCTGCGCGGGCCGGAGGACCTGAAAGGCAGGAAGATCCGGGCCACATCCAAGGGTCACGCGGAGCTGCTCCAGTCCCTGGGCGCGTCCCCCGTGGTGCTTTCCGTGGGCGAGGTGTACCAGGCGCTCCAGCGGGGCACGGTGGACGGGGCGGTGGGCGGGCTCCAGGGCATGGTGGGGCTCAAGCACTACGAAGTCGCGAAACACGTCATGGCCAGTAACGGCGTGCTCGGCACCTACATCCACGGCTACGTGATGAATCTCAAGCGGTTCAAGAGCCTCTCCAAGGAGCAGCAGGAGATCATCCTGCAGGCGGCGGCGCAGGCGCGCAACGCCGCCCAGAACTTCATGATCCAGAGCTACCAGCAGTTTCTGGGCGTCGCCCAGGAAAAGGGCATGAAGCTGTTCGCGCTGCAGGAAGGTTCCCCCGAATGGGAACGCTGGCAGGCGGCCGTCGTCAGCTTCAATGCCGCGCAGAAGAAGAACTTTTCTCCGGAACTGCTTCAGGTGCTCGGCCAATAGCGTGCAGGCAGAAAGCGCGGGAGCCGACGGCCTGATCCCGGTCACGCTCCCTGTTCCGGTACCTGTGCGGGCAGAAAGCCTGCGTCCGTCCGCGGCGGCGTAGCGCGAGCGGCGCCAGCGCGACCGCGGCGAGGACCGCGGTCGAAGGCTCGGGAATCACGGCGAGGGCCGCGTGCGCCAAGGCGGCGTGGCCCGCCGTCGTGGGATGGATGCCGTCCCAGAAGAAGGTACCGCTCGGGTCGGCGATGCATGCGAGGCTCGCCGCGCAGGCCGACGTGACATCGGTAATGCCGAAGGCGCCGGGTTCGCTGACGACGGCATTCACCAGACCGAAGAGGTCCAGGAAGCGCACGCCGCCCAGGAGGTCCGCCGGCAGGGTGGTCAGTTCCGCCGCGAGCGCCAGGTTCATCGCCATGGCGAGCCCCGTGGCAAGCGTCGCCACGCCGGGAAACATGGCGTCGAGCGCCCGGATCGCCGGCGACTTGCCGATGTCGGGCACGTTGGCGAGCAGGAACTTCCGCGCACCGGCCGTCTCGAGCTGGGTCAGGATGGATCCGATGTTATCCGCGTAGTCCGAAATGAGCACCGTGGGATCGCCCCCGCCGGCTGCGATCTCGAACGCATCCCGCGCGTCGTTGCCGCCGCCCACGATCACGTACAGGGCGCTGGACGGCGCGATTCCGCCGGTCCCGGCGAGGAAGAAGCCGATCTGATCGAGCAAGCTGAACGGGAAAGAGGAGCCGAGGGGACCGGTGCGCGCGCCGCCGAAGGCAAAGTTGGTTCCGCCTAGAAGCGAGGCTTGGGCGCTCAGGCCCAGGCTCGCCGCGAGCTGCTCCACCCAGACCGGCCCGTTCGAATAGCGGTCCGAGGCGTAGGGAAACGTGGGGATAAAGCTCGGGTCCGGAATGGGCGTGGCTGTGCGGGGCATGTCCGGCGGCGCCGGGCTATCGAACACAACCGCGTTGTTGCCCGCATCCGCCAGGCTGTCGCCAAAGACGAAGAGACTGGTGATCGCCGCGCCGGCCGTTGCCGTATACAGGGCAAAGCATGCGATCGCCACCGATCGCGCGATGCGCCCGAAGCCCGTTGCCATAGTCGCCTCTTTTGACCGTCATCTCGCGTCTTTCGAGAGACGTCGCCGAAATTAAAAAATGCAGCCTTCATGCCAAGCCGAACCTTTACAGACGGATCAGAGATTTAATTCCTGACTTCGTGATGCATGCCGGAATATTACCGCCATTTGTAAATCCGGCCGACATCGCAGCAGGCGTTTTGTCGGCCCATTTTTCCGAAAGCATCCAGGCAGGAGCGGATCTCGCCCCTGTCTTCGGTCCAATCCGTTAGGAAATACCCGGTCCGGCTCGGAACCGCGCCCGCCAAAGTCTCTGGCACGGTTCTGGCTCGTATCTCGTTCGTGAGCCATCTCGCCGGAAGCGGCGCCCGCGCCGTCTGCCTCGAAACGCGGGTTGGCCCGGCAGGAAGGAGGATAGATCATGCATTTCGACCAGAGGCTGTGCCGCAGCGAGCCGATCGTCATCGAGCTGGATGGGCGCAAGGGCGGAAGCGCCTTCGAGCTGGAGCTGGCGGAGGCGCTCAACCGGGTTTCCACCGGCTGGTGGAAAGGGCCCCTCATCGTAGTGCTGCGCCACTTCCAGGACAAAAGGGCCCTGGAACCATCCCTGCAATGGCTGGCCTACCTCAGCGTCCAGGCGACCGACTGCGAGTTGTGCCTGGAGGATTGCCATCCGGACCTGCTACGCCTGTTCGACTCGCCGACGTTCCGTCAGCGCTTCAACATCATCACCCTGAGCGCCGAATCCCTCGAGGCGGTCCGCGGCCTCCGATTGCCCGCGCCGGCACTTTGAGCGTCGGTCGTAATATCAAGGACTTCCGTTCCAGCAGCCGATCCCGAACTGGGCTATAAAGAAAAAGGGGATCGCCGCGGCCAGGCGGCAGAAAGCGAGGGTGTCATGTCGATGCGCATCCAAGTGGGCAACGACATCGAGCCGGTCGTCGTCGAGTTCAAGGACCAGATCGATTCTGACTCCTGGAACGAATGCGTCGAAGCCTATAACCGGATTCCCCGGATCTGGTGGAAGGCGGTGGTCATCGTCCTGCGCAACCTGACCGCCGTGGACGAAAACGAGCTACGACTGCTGCTGTACCTGCGCCGGCGGGCGAGCCAGGGTGATTTGTGGGTGCTCGATTGCGCGCCGGAGGTCACCCGGCTGCTGGAAGTTTCCGGCCTCACCCGCCAGTTCAACCTGGTCCGGGTAGAAAACCGCCCGGACCCGTCGACCCGGAAAGGGCGGGGAGCTTCGCGCCGCCCGGCCCAGGCGGCGAGCCCGGCATCGGCCCCGAGCGCGCCCTTCGAGGGGATCGGCGCCGGCCGAAGCCGTTCCTGAAACGCCAAGGCCCAGTCGGCGGGCTTTACACTCCCGCCGGGCGAACCCTTCAAGCCGTTGATTCCGCAGGGCGGCACGCTGATTGCTCGGCCCAAGAGGCGTGGGTCGATTTTGTCGCAGAGTTCCGCAGGTGACCCCGCAATCCCCTCTCCCGTATCCGGAGATTCGACAAGGCCCCTTCCATGGCAACCCTGCAAGCCCGCTCCTTCGCCCCAGCACCTTCGGCCGCTTCGTACCGGCGCCGCTTTCCGGCGTTCCAGGTGGACGGGCAAGGACTGGAAGAAATCCATCGCTTGGCGGAGGAACACGGCTTCTCGGCCACCTGGCATCAGGGGGACCGGCGTCTGAGCGGGCCGGAAGCGCTGAAGGCGTCTGCGAGCCCCTCCCTTGAGGGCCTGACGCTGGAATTGGCCTTGGCCGGTACGGCCGCTCCTACCGCCCGCCTGCGCTTTCACGGCGGCTACGGAATCGTCGAGGGAACCCGGGACTCCCGGGTGCCATCCTTCGCGGCCCAAGTGGAAGCGCTGGCGGCCCGGCGGCTTCCGACCTATGCCCGCTGCATGCATCCCCTCGCCTGGGGCTACGCCACCCTCGCCTACGTGTTGATGACCGAACGGCCCGATCTCTCCCGGGTCGGCACCGAAGCGGCCTTTCTCGTCTGGTCCGGGACCATCCTGTTCGGCGCGCTGATGCTGCTAGTCTCCACCTGCTACCTGCGCCGCAGCCGCGAGCTCAGGCTGGATCCAGGTCCCAGGCGTCTCACCGCCTGGGACCGCCACGGGGAATGGGTGCTGCTGTTCGCGGCGGGCCTGGTCATGGGCCTGAGCGCCGTCTTCATTGGGCAGCGGCTGGCCTGACGCGGTTTCCTCGCCCTCGGAGGCCGCCGGCGGGAAGCGCCGCGCGCCGGCGCAAACCGTGTATAATGCCGGCCAGGATTCGGCGCCAGTTCATCCGGTCAGCGTCGCAATCTCCTCGCGGTTGTTCTTCGAACTCCCTCGAATTCCATCAACGCAACAGCGCATCTGCCTGAACCGGTTCTGACGGCGTGAAGCCGCAGCAGGCCGATCCCAGGAGATCCTTTTGTCCCGATCGTTCGCACAGCTCGGCCTGCAGGCTGAGCTCCTCCGCGCGGTGGAGGAACAGGGCTACACGGCGCCCACACCGATCCAGATCCAGGCCATTCCGCTCATTCTCGAGGGCAGGGACGTGCTCGCCGCCGCCCAGACCGGCACCGGCAAGACCGCCGGCTTCACCCTTCCCCTGCTCCAGCGCTTGGCCCCCGCCGCCAACGGCTCCACCTCACCGGCCCGCCATCCCGTGCGGGCGCTGATCCTCACGCCCACCCGCGAGCTGGCGGCGCAGGTGGAAGGGAGCGTGCGCACCTACGGAAAATACATCCCGCTGCGCTGCACGCTCATCCATGGCGGCGTCAACCTGAACCCTCAGGTCCAGGCGCTGCGCCAGGGCGCGGACATCCTGGTGGCCACCCCGGGCCGGCTGCTGGATCACGTGCAGCAGAAAACGGTGAACCTGTCCCGGGTAGAAATCCTGGTGCTGGACGAAGCCGACCGCATGCTGGACATGGGTTTCATCCGCGACATCCGCCGCATCCTGGCCCTGTTGCCTTCGAAGCGGCAGAACCTGCTTTTCTCCGCCACTTTCACCGATGAGATCCGCAAGCTGGCCGGCGGACTTCTGCACGCGCCGGCGCTAGTGGAAGTCGCACGGCGCAACGCCGAGGCCGAACAGATCGCTCAGCGGGTGTACCCGGTGTCCGTCGAGCACAAGCGGGCGCTCCTGGCCCACCTGATCGCTTCCGGCAACTGGCGCCAGGCGCTGGTGTTCACCCGGACCAAGCACGGCGCCAACCGGCTGGCCCAGCAGCTCAGCCGGGACGGGATCCAGGCCGAGGCGATCCACGGCGACAAGAGCCAGCCCCAGCGGACGCGGGCGCTGCAGCGGTTCAAAGACGGGCAGATACGCATACTCGTGGCGACTGACATCGCCGCCCGCGGCCTGGACATCGAAGCCCTGCCCCACGTGGTGAACTACGACCTGCCCCAGGTGGCCGAGGATTACGTGCACCGCATCGGCCGCACCGGCCGAGCGGGCGCGAGCGGCGAAGCCGTTTCCCTCATGACTCCGGGCGAGCAACCCCTCCTCGGCGCCATCGAGAAGCTGCTCAACCGCCGCCTGGAGCGCCATCGAGTGCCGAGCTTCGAGGCTCGCCGAGACTCTCGCGCTGGATCCGCCAGCAGCGAATCGGCCGCCGGCGCTCACCCGCACCACGCTGTAGCGGGCTTCCGCGGTGAGCGCCCAGGCAGTGACCCTCGGGGCACCCGCGCAACCGCGAGCCGCGGCCGGGCACGAAGTCACGCCGGCGTTCATGGGGCGGCCCATGGGAGTGGCAAAAGCCCGTTTGTCTCCCATGCCCACCCGCCATCGGGCTCCGGCGCCGCTTCTGCGATGCCGGCCGAAAGGAGACGCCGCGCGGGGCGCAGCACCCGGCCAACCCCCGCGCTGCTCAACGCCTCGTCCCGAAGCGAAGCCTGATCGGTCTCCATCCAACTCAAACCGAGGAGGAATTCCGGATGAATATCTTTGTAGGCAACCTGCCACCCCAAGCCACCGAGGCGGAGCTGACCGAATTGTTCAAGGCCTTCGGTGACGTGAGATCCGCCCAGGTGATGCGGGAGCTGTTCACGGGCGCCTCCCGCGGCTTCGGCTTCATCGAAATGCCCGGCAAGCAACACGCCCTCGCGGCGATCCGGAGCCTCAACGGCAAAGAGCTGCACGGCCGCCCCCTGAGAGTCCATGAGGCGCGTCCTAAGGGACGGACGGGACGGACGCGAGCCCCCCGGTGAGGGCCCGCGCCGAAGGCGGGGATCAACGGCAAGCGAGCGCCCGAAAAGCCGCCGACGCGAAAGCGTTCGACCGGAGCTCCATTCCCCATGCGCTTCGCCATAGAAGGCGGTCGAAGAGGCGGCGGACGCGAGCCCCCCGGTGAGGGCCCACGCCGAAGGCGGGGATCAACGGCAAGCGAGCGCCCGAAAAGCCCGCCGACACCCAAACGCTCGACCGAAGCACCACCACCCACGGGCTCCGCGAGAGAAGGCGGTCGAAGAGGCGGCGGACGCGAGCCCCCCGGTGGGGAGCTGTAGCGGCCGGCGGCCCTTTGCGTCCGGACTCGGGTCGCATCCCCATCGTGCCGATGGGGCCCCTGCTCCACCTCGCCGGCCGCCCGCCGGAGGGCGGAAGTGAGCCCCGGCGTTTCGCTAGGGTTCTGACCCTGGAGGCGGCAGACCGAAACCACGGGGTGTTAAGTCTTCCAAGAAACAAAAACCCCGGCACGATCATGCCGGGGTTTGATGCGTTCGAACGGTTGCGTCGTCAGGCGGGATTGACGTTGGACGCCTGCTTGCCCTTGGGGCCTTGGGTCACGTCAAAGGATACCTTTTGCCCTTCTTTCAGGGTCTTGAAGCCCTTGCCCTGGATCGCGGAGAAGTGGACGAAAAGATCTTCACCGCCCCCGTCGGGGGTGATGAAACCGTAGCCCTTCGCCTCGTTGAACCATTTCACCGTACCGGTGGCCATTACACAATCCTTTCCAAAAAAACAAACCAAACCCGCGGCCGTAACCGCGTTCCCATGTCGGACCTACAAGACTGCGAACCGCCAACCGGTGGTGCAAACCTTGCAGCGAACACGCCGCCTTTTTAGCCGACTCCCGCTGCCGTGTCAAACATTTGCACCGCCGCCGGCGCCTGTCGGAAAAACACCTACCCGGTGCGCCACCGGGCCAGCCGGGCGAGGGCGAGGGCGGCGAAAGGCAACGCCAGGCCGATCAAGGTCTGGGTGACGAGGAGCATTCCCAGCTCGCTGTAGTCAGCGGGGACCAGGACCGCCCCGGTGGCGGGATCGCGCACCTCCCGGGTGACGACGAAAACCTGATTGAGGTACTTGGTACCAAGCTGGGCCGCCGAGAGGGCCAGGTTGGTGAACGAGGCCATGACGGCGAAATAGGTGGCCTTCAGGTTGGCGGGCGCCGAGTTGGCGATCCAGGCGAGCATCGGAATCATGGCGATCTGCCCCAGGGGCGATTCCAGGGCGGTGTTCACCAGGGCGATGAAGCGGGCGTCCACGAGGCCACCGGTCACGGCGGCGGTCCACCGGTGCAGTCCATAGTACATGCCGACGATGGGCAGCGCCAGGAGCGTCCCGGCGATGGTGAGGAAACCCACCACGTAGCCGATGGAGCGCTCCGCCATGAAGCGGCGGAAGATGAACATGCCCGCCAGGGTGAGGGTGCTGCCGATCAGGGAAAGCACGGACAGGAAATGCTCGTCGAAGCCCAGCTCGTCGATCATCCACCAGGTGAGCCCGGCGCCCGGCGTCGGCACCGCGCGGAAGGCGAAGATCACGACCGCCGTGCCGATCAAGGTGGCGCGCGCATAGGGATCGAGCTCCCGGGTGAGCCTGGCGATGAGGAACAGGACGATGGCGAGGGAACCAGCGAAGATCAGCTCCTGGTTGTAGGGCACATCGCTCAGGCCCAGCCCCACGGTGAAGGCGACGAAGGCGCAGCCTCCGCCCAGGATCCACCCGTTGGGGGCCGGGCGCGCGACGGGCCCCAGCACCAGCTCCTCCGCCGCTTCCCTGCCGTAGCCCTGGGCCGTGAGCCGCCGCAGGTCGCGGCGCTTGCGCACTGAATGGATCACCACGCCCGCCACCGAAATGGCGGGAATCGCCAGGGCCATCAGGTAGACGCGGTAATAGATCTGCGCCTTGGCTTCCATGGGCAGGGCCTGGGTGCCGGAGAACACGTACAGGTTGACCATTGCCACCAGCACGGCGCCGCCGATGATGGCCACCCTCCCCAGGGTCTGCATGGTGGTGTGCATGCCCTTGCGAGTAGCCGGGTCGATGGGCCGTCCGTCCGGGTCTACCCGCGGCACCGCCTCTACCGTCATGGCGTCCGCCACCGCGTCCTGGAGCACATAACCCACGGGAGCGAGGAGCGCGGAAAGCACGTACCACGCCTCCGCCGGTATGAGGGCGACCAGGGCCTCCCGATGGCCGATCAGCCCCACCATGATGAGGAGGCTCGCCGCGATGAGGGTCGCTCCCAGGTAAACGAGGGCGCTCTTCCAGCGCCACACCAGGTCCACCAGGTGTCCCAGGGGCATCTTGAGGGCCCAGGGAATGTTGACCCAGAACCCGAGGGCGGCCAGAAACGCGGCGGAAAGCCCCAGGTAATCCTTGACGAAGAAGGCGCCCACGATGTCCGTGAGGCCGGAGATTCCCGCCGCCATGTACACCATCAGGGGCGGCAGGTAGGAGAGCCGCATCTCCCGGCCCAAAGAGAGGAGGTTGCGGTCCACCCAGCGGTAGGCGGCGGTCAGCATCGACGTATGCGGCAGCGGGGCGCGCTCGCCCGTGGGGGCATTCTATGCCCGGACCGGGCTCCCTGGCCGGAAAAACGACGACCGGAAGTGCGGGAGCGCGTAAGTGATCGCTCAGCAACCGGCTCTTGCATTAGGCTGCCATGGGGCGGCTGGCGTTTCCGCGAAGTCCCCACCCTCTGGATCGGCCCATTCCCCGGAAGGTGTCATGATCTCGTTCCAGGACTGCCTCGGTTTTTCGGAGCTCACCGAAGAGGAAATCCTCGCCATCGCGGAGCACGAGCACATCCCGGAAATCGCCGCCCTGGAGCTGGGCAACCACCTGGCCCAGACCCCGGAAGGGGAACACCTCATCAGGGCCATGATCGTCGAGGACATCCAGCAGGCCGAGGCGAGCGGCGACGTCCGGCGCGCCGAGGCCCTGCGGGGTGTGCTGCGGCGTTTCATAGAGCACCACGCGGGGGCCGCCCGCTGAGGAAGAAAAAGGCGGATCGCGGCACCCAGGGTTCCACGAGCGTTTTAGAGCTTCGTATCGGCGGCGACGCTCGCCGTCTCCCCATGGGACAGGACCAAAAAAGCCCGGCGCGGAGCCGGGCTTTTCGCTGGAAGAGGGGATGGCGGGTTCAGCCGATCACCTGCCATTCCCCCTCACCCACCTGGCATGCTTTGCCGCGCACCCTCTCCTTCCTGCCTTCCACCGTGACCACGCTCTCGTACTCCCGGCACTTGCGGCCCTCGTGGGTGAAGCCCTTGAGGGGCGTCACGGCGTAGGTGACGCCCTGGGGGTTGCTCCAGGTGACGGTCTGGCGGTCCGCCGCCAGCTCCAAGGCGTGGCCGAAGCAGGCCCGGTCCTCCCGGTCCATTTCCCGGCCGATGCTCGCCCCGATCACCGCGCCCAGCACGCCCCCGATGATGATGGCGGCCACCTTGCTTTCGCCCTTGCCCACCTGGGAGCCCACCACCGCGCCCACCGTGCCCCCCAGCACGGCGCCGATGGCCTCCCGGTTGCAGCGGCCCGAGAGGATGCCGTAATCCCGGGGCCACTTGTGGCCGGAATAGCCCACGTAGTAAGGATCGTGCTTCTTGCGCCATCCGTGGGCCGGGGCCCAGGGGGGTGGGTCCGCCCAGGCCGGTGAAGGCGCCACCCCCGCCAGCACGGCCGCCAGCAGGACCGCCGCGGCCCCGCGACCCTTCATTGCGCCTCTTTTCTCCACGTACACCCTCCTTTTCGCCAAATCGAGACTTTAAGCTTAACGAACCGCCGCGCCGTCGGCTGACCGCACCGGTCGGGACTTACGAATTTCGGCACTTTGGAACTCGGTTCGCTTTGCGCCCACCAACCGGTTGTGCCGGTTTCGTCCTGCTCATCAGGGAGAAAGCATGATTCGTTCCATAGGCTGCCTCCTCCTCGCTGCCGCCCTCTTCTGCGCCCAAATCGCCGGCGCGGACGACGTTCATCATTCCCAGGCCCATTCGTTCCGGGTGGTCACCCTCGCCCGCGGGCTCGACCATCCCTGGGGGCTCGCCTTTCTCCCCGACGGCCGCTTCCTGGTGACCGAGCGCCCCGGCCGGCTGCGCCTGGTCGCGCCGGACGGCACCCTGGATCCCCTGCCCGTCGACGGGGTGCCCACGGTGGCAGCCTACGGCCAGGGGGGACTGCTGGACGTGGCCCTGCACCCCCGCTTCGCCGACAACGGCCTCGTCTATCTCTCCTACTCCGCCCGGGGCGACGGAGGTATCGGCACGGAAGTGGCGCGGGGGCGGCTCAACGGCCACCGCCTGGAGAACGTGGAGGTGATCTTCCGCCAGACGCCCAAATCGGGGGGCGGGCGCCACTTCGGCTCGCGCCTGGTGTTCGACCGGGAAGGCCACCTCTACATTACCCTAGGGGACCGGGGCGAGATGGAGCGGGCCCAGCGGCTCGACGACCTAGCCGGCAAGATCGTGCGGCTCACCGAGGACGGTCGGGTGCCGAAGGACAATCCCTTCGTGGGCCGGCCGGGGGCCCGGCCCGAGATCTATTCCCTGGGCAACCGCAACGTGCAGGGGGCGGCGCTCCATCCCCGAACCGGCGAGCTGTGGACCCATGAGCACGGACCCCAGGGGGGCGACGAGGTGAACGTCATCCGCGCTGGCGTGAACTACGGCTGGCCGATCATCACCTACGGAGTCGAATACGGCATCGGCACCAGGATCGGCGAAGGCACCCACAAACCCGGCATGGCCCAGCCGATCCACTACTGGGTGCCCTCCATCGCGCCCTCGGGCATGGCGTTTTACACCGGCGACAAGTTCCCCCGCTGGCGAGGAGACTTGTTCGTGGGAGCGCTCAAGCACCAGACCCTGGTGCGGCTCAGGCTGCGGGGAGAGCAGGTGATCGAAGAAGAGCGCATGCTGAAGGGGGACCTGGGGCGAATCCGGGACGTACGCACGGGTCCCGACGGCTACGTCTATGTCCTGACCGACGCCAGGAACGGCGTCCTCGCCCGGCTGGAGCCCGCGGGACAATAGCCTGGATATTTCACGAAGACGCCCCAGACCTGAACGTACGATGCGCAAAATCACCGTATTGCGGCTTGAGCCCTAGGGGCAATTTGTCTCGCCAGGCTACTCGGGTCCTTCATCCTCCCGAGTCCCTCATGAAGCATCCGGGCTAGTCTTGCATCGCAAGCGCCGGAAGTCCACCATGAAGAAATGAAGACTTGTCCGCGCCGGGTCCTCGCCTCCCCCAGAGAATCCCTGATCCAGCGCTTTCCCTGGCCAGGAGGGTTGCTGCGGGACGTGTTGCGGGGCTCGCCCTTGGAGCGCGCAGCCGCCTACCGGCACAACCGGGCCCAGCTCGGGCTTCTGCTCGCCTACACCGTCCGCTGGAGCGCGATGTTGGCCGCCTTGCTGGCCCTGCTGCAGATCGTCTCCCGGGCCGCCTCGGGAGCCGAGCCACCGCTCATCACCGTGCTGGGCAGCGCCCTCGGGCTCGGCGCGGCCCTTTGCGCCGCAGTGGTGGCGGTCATGGGAGCGGCCTGCCTCTACCTGCGCTTCGTCCGCTAGCTTCTTGAACTATCCGGGCAGGGCCCGGGGGCTTGCCGAGCCGCCCCGTTTTGGGGCATCATCGCGTCATGATTCTGATCGGCAGCCGGGCTTTCGGTCTTTCGACCAGCCCTCTCGCTTTTCCTCTTTCCGCAAGCCTCCTGCTTGCGGGGCTGCTGCTGCGCCTGCTCGGGCGCTGACGACTTCCATCTCCCCATTCGCGTTGTAACGGCCCGCCCCACCGGGGCGGGGAAGCTTTTTCGACGACGGAAACCCAGGAGCGTTACCATGGTGCAGGAACCTGCGAAAAAATACCGACCTTTCAAGCCGGTCGATCTTCCCGACCGGGCCTGGCCCGGCCGGGTCATCAGCGCGCCGCCCATCTGGCTGTCCACCGATCTGCGCGACGGCAACCAGGCGCTGATCGAGCCCATGAGCGTGGAGCGCAAGCTGCGCCTGTTCGAGCTGCTGGTGCGGCTGGGTTTCAAGGAAATCGAGGTCGCCTTCCCCTCCGCCTCCCAGACCGACTTCGACTTCGTGCGGCGGCTGATCGAGGAGGACCGGGTGCCGGAAGACGTGTGGATTCAGGTGCTCACCCAGGCGCGGGAGGACCTGATCCGGCGCACCTTCGAGGCGCTGCAAGGGGCGAAGCGCGCCATCGTCCACCTGTACAATGCCACTTCCCCGGTGTTCCGCCGGGTGGTGTTCCAGCAGGACAAGGGGGGGGTGGTGGACATGGCGGTGCGCGGCATGTCGCTGATCAAACGCCTCGCTGCGCAGCGGCCCGAAACCGAATGGCGCTTCGAGTACAGTCCCGAGACCTTCACCGCCACCGAGCTCGACTTCGCCCTGGAGGTGTGCAACGCCGTCACCGCCGTGGTGGAGCCCACGCCCGAGCGCAAGCTGATCCTGAACCTGCCGGCCACAGTGGAGGTGGCCACTCCCAACGTCTACGCCGACCAGATCGAGTGGATGCACCGCAGCCTTGCGCGCCGGGAATCCATCGTGCTGTCGCTGCATCCCCACAACGATCGGGGCACCGCCGTGGCCGCCGCGGAGCTAGGGCTGATGGCCGGGGCTGACCGGGTGGAGGGGTGCCTCTTCGGCCACGGGGAACGCACCGGCAACGTGTGCCTGGTCACTTTGGCGCTGAACCTGTATTCCCAGGGCATCCATCCCGGGCTCCAGATCGACGACATCGACGAGGTGCGCCGCTGCGTCGAGTACTGCACCCAGCTCCCGGTGCACCCGCGCCACCCCTACGCGGGCGATCTGGTGTACACGGCATTCTCGGGCTCCCACCAGGACGCCATCAAGAAGGGATTCGCGGTGCAGCGGCCCGACGCCCCGTGGGAAGTGCCGTATCTGCCCATCGATCCGGCCGACGTGGGCCGCAGCTACGAGGCGGTGATCCGGGTCAACAGCCAGTCGGGCAAGGGCGGCGTCTCCTACCTCCTGGAGCGGGATTACGGGCTGCAGCTTCCCCGCCGGCTGCAGATCGAGTTCTCCCGGGTGGTGCAAAGGCTCACCGACACCTCGGGCAAGGAAGTCACTGCCCGGGAGATCCACGAGCTGTTCAGCCGCGAGTACTTGGAGGCGTCGGATCCGTACCGCTACCTCGCCCACCACGTGAACGAAAAGGAAGGGGGCGAAGTGGAGATTACGGTGGAGCTGGAGCAGCGGGGTCGCCGCCGCACCCTGCGGGGGCGGGGCAACGGGCCCATCGACGCCTTCGTGCATGCCCTTGAGGAGGAGGTGCGGGTGCTGGACTACCACGAGCACGCCATCGGCGCCGGGGCCAGCGCCGCCGCGGCCGCCTACGTGGAGCTCAAGCTGGGGGACGGCCCGGCCCTCCACGGAGCGGGCGTGGATGCCAACATCGTGAGCGCGTCGCTAAAGGCCATCGTCTCGGGGGTTAACCGGGCGCTCGCCCAGGCGGCGGAGACGGCGCCCCGCACCGCGGCGACCCGCGCCGTCGCGGCATAGGGTTGATCGGGCTCGCGCGAAAGACGGAAGCGCCTTGGCCGGCGGGGCCGACCCGCTTAGGAATGCAGTCGGCTGTGCTTGGGCACGTTCGCCATCAAATATTCCATCTGGTCGGCGAGGATGCGCCGGTTCTGCAGGATCAGGTGCTCGAAACGGCTGGGCACATAGGGCGCGTAGAGCAGGCCCATGCGCGCCGCCTCGGGGGTGCGGTTGTTCTTCTTGCCGTTGCAGACCTTGCAGGCGGTCACCACGTTCATCCACCGGTCCCTTCCGCCCCGGGATAGGGGAATGATGTGGTCCCGGGAAAGCTGGCGTTCCCGGAACTGGTGGCCGCAGTAGGCGCAGAGGTAGCGGTCGCGGGCGAACAGGGCGGCGTTGGTCAACGCCGGCTCCCGTTCCCGGCTGGGCATGAAGTCGGTGCCCTTGATGGCAATGATGGAGCGGGTGGACAGCTCCGAGCGCACCCCTGTCAGCCGGGAAACGCCGCCGTGGTAGGTGCACACCAAGTTTCCCACCGACCAGGCCACCATCCCCTTGGCGTGGTAGGTGATGGCGTCCTCTACCTCCAGCCACCGGTCGGGCATCCCGGCCAGATTTACCGCCAGAATCCAGGTCACGACAGGCCTCTGCTACGACGCATGGTTGCAAAAATCGCGCCACGTAAGAAATTACCACAAAATCCGAAAAAATCCTCGCGCCGGCCGTCGGGCGCCGGCCGCCGGGCGCCGGCCGCCGGTCGGCGCCGGGGGCAAGCGGGGGGCGGCGCCCGGGCTATAATTCCCATCGATCTTCCCGGCAGCTTCCTTCTCCGAGCCGACCTTGACCGCCGCCCTGAATCGGGCCCTTTTTGCCGTCGTTGTCCCGGCCACCGCGATCCTCGGGGCGTTTTTGCTGGTGCGCTACGGCGGGCAGCTGCCCCCTGCCGTGGCGGCGCTGCGCAACTACGGGGCCTACGCCATGCTCGCGGTCACCGCCTTGACCAGCCTGGGCTTCAACCGCAGCCGGCCTTTTTTCGTCGCCCTCACCCTCGCGGCCGCCTACCTGGGCTACAAACTGATCATCGTCCCGGACCTGGGGAGCGTGGCGGCGCGCACGGTTTACCTGGGCATCTGCCTCCTCGTGCCCGTCAACCTGGCCTTGCTGGCGTGGCTTCCCGAGCGGGGCATCTTCAACGTCTGGGGCCTGCGCCGCCTGGTGCTGATCCTGGGCGAGGTAGCCCTGGTGGCGGCCTTGGCTCGCGCCCAGGATCTTTACCTTTTGAACCTCCTCGAACAGCGGCTGTTTGCCCTGGCCCTGCCCGGCTCGCCCCCCATTCCCCAACTCGGCGTTCTGACCGCCGCCGGGTCCTTCCTGGCGATCGCCGTCCGGCTCGTGGGCCGTGGCTCCCCCAACGAGGCTGGACTCGCCGGGGCGCTGGCGGCCTTCACGTGCTTCGCCTACACCCTGGCCCACCCGACGGCGGCCAGCGCGTTCGCCGCCGCCGCGGCGCTCATCCTGTTCGCCAGCCTGCTCCAGGACTCCTACCGGATGGCTTTCCGGGACGAACTCACGGGGCTGCCTAACCGCCGGGCGTTGAACGAACGCCTGATGAGCCTGAGCGGCCACTACGCCGTGGCCATGGTGGACGTGGATCACTTCAAGCGTTTCAACGACGCCCATGGCCACGACGTGGGCGACCAGGTGCTGAGGATGGTGGCTGCCCGCCTGGCGGAAGTGGGCGGGGGTGGGCGCCCCTACCGTTTCGGCGGAGAGGAGTTTGCAGTGCTCTTTCCGGGCGTGACCCTCCGGGAGGCGCTGCCCCACCTAGAAGCGCTCCGGGCCCGGATCGCTGGGTACAAACTGGCGGTGCGCGGCAAGGACCGCCCCGCGAGCGAGCGTTCGGGACGGCGAGAGCGGGGCCGACGTGCGCCGGACACCCACGTCTCGGTCACGGTCAGCGTCGGGGTGGCCGAGCCGAACGAGCGCTACACCAGCCCCGAGGAGGTGCTGCGGGCGGCGGACAAGGCGCTCTACCGGGCCAAGCGCCGGGGGCGCAACCAAGTCAGCCGCTGAGACTCACGCCGGCACCCGGGCTTTGTGGCGCGTTGCTTCCAACTGATGCCGGACCAGATCTCCGAGCCGCATCACCGCTTGCTCCAGCGGCCGGGTCAGGGGATGGCCGCAGTTCAAGCGGATGCAGTGGCGGTAGCGGTCGGATGCCGTGAACATGGGCCCCGGCGCAATACCGATCCCATGTTCCAGCGCCTCCCGGTGAAGGGTCATGGCGTCCACCCCCTCGGGCAGCTCGATCCACAGCACGAAGCCGCCGGCGGGCCGGGTGATGCGCGTCTCCTTGGGAAAAGAGGCGGCCACCGCGTCCGACAGGGCGCCCACCTGGGCCGCCAGGCGGGTGCGCAGGATCCGCAGGTGGCGGTCGTAGCCCCCGCTTTCCAGGAACTCGGCCAGCGCCTCCTGCAGCAATTCGGGCTGGGCCATGCTGGCGACGAATTTGTGGGTATAAACCCGGTCGCGATAGCGGCCCGGCTCGACCCAGCCGATGCGGAATCCCGGCGCCAGCGTCTTGGAAAAAGAGCCGCACAGCAGGATCCACCCGTCCGGGTCGTAGCACTTGGCCACTTTAGGAGGGTGCGTGCCGTTGTAGATCTCGCCGTGGACGTTATCCTCGATCACCGGCACCCGGTGGGCGGCGGCAAGCCCGGCCAGCCGCTTTTTGTTTTCGTCGGACAGGGTGGCGCCCAGGGGATTGCTGGCATTGGACATGACCACCGCCGCCTTCACTTGGCCCGAGCGCATGGCCAGCTCCAGGGCGTCCAGGGACAGGCCGCGCCGCGGACAGGTGGGAATCTCCAGGGCCTTCAGCTTCAGGCTTTCCACGATCTGCAGCAGCCCGAAATAGGTGGGGGACTCCAGCGCCACCGTGTCCCCCGGCTCGGTGACGGCGCGCAGGCACAGGTTGACCGCCTCGGTGCAACCGCTGGTGACGATGAGATTGCCCGGCTCTAGCCTACAGCCCCAGTCCAGGGCGCGGCGGGCCAGCGCCTGGCGCAGCCGGTCGTTGCCCGGCGGAAGGGAATAGGCGGAGATCAGCCGGGGCTTGCGCCGGGCGAGGGAGGAGGCGATGCGCTGCAACCGGGCCGCGGGGTAGAGTTCCGGCGCGGCGCACGCCGTGCCGAGGGGCGCGATCTCAGGCCGCTTGCCGGCCTCTAGGAGCGCTTCCACCAGGTTGGACACGCCCACCTTGGATGGGCGGGCGGGCGGCTCCGAGCGCTGCGGCTCGGCCAGTCGCAATCCGGGATGGCGCACGTAGTAGCCCGACTGGGGGCGGGCCTCGATGATCTTGCGGTCTTCCAGCAGGCGGTAGGCTTGGAGCACGGTGGAGATGCTCACCTCCCGCTGGGCCGAGAGGCGGCGCACGGACGGCACCCGCTGCCCCGGGCGCAGGGTGCCCGCTTTGATCAGCGCCGCGATTTCGTTGGCGACGGTTTCGTAGAGCGGCGGCTGCATCGGTTGAGCCCCGTCAATCCCATTCGTCATGAGCCCGTTCGATCATGGACCCGGCCGGGACCGCGTCAAAGACACAGTTGCCCGGACCGCCTTCCAGCACAGTTTCCCGGCTCCCGAACTGTTTCGCAAGCAAAACGGAATTTCTGATTCTGTTATCGGGCAGGCCGGCTGCCTATGATTCTTGCATGGGCGCCCGTCCGAGCAACGCGGACCTCTTCCTGGAGAAAGGCCAGATCCTGCGCCTGCGCAGGGGTCAGGGGGTGCGGATCGCCTGCGTCTCCGGCCTTCTGTGGATGACCCAGGAGGGCGACCCGGACGACTGGTTCATCGCCGCCGGCCGGACGATGACGGTGAGCGCGCCGGGGCTCACCCTGATCGAGGCCCTGGAGCCATCCATCGTAGCCTTCTCTCTGCCCCTGCCGGCGCGACCCAGGGGCTAGCCCTTAGTGCCCCTGGTTTTCCTGCCTCCGCAGCCTTCCTCCCCACTCCTGCGCTGGCCACGGAGTGTTTTCTGAAGGATAAACCGCCTTGCCGGGCCGGCAAGGTTTCCTAGAATGGAAGCGCGCGTCAAACCACCGAGGAGGAAGCCAAGATGGGCCAACAACACGTTTTACCCGCCGCCCTGGTTGCGGGCGTGCTGGCTTGCGCGGGTCCCGCGGCGGCGCAGGGCAACCTGGAGAGGCTCTCCAGCTTTCGCACCACCGGCACGCCCCTGGATATCCAGACCGTCCCCCAGACGGGTTCCAAGGCCGAGGCGATCAAGAGAAACCTGCAACGCATCAAGCTTCCGCCCGGCTTCAAGATCGAGCTCTACGCCCTGGTGCCCGACGCCCGCCACATGGCGGTGGGTCCCTCCACCGGCGTAGTGTTCGTCGGCACCCGCAAGACCCGGGTCTGGGCCGTGACCGACCGGGACAAAGACCGGGTGGCCGACGAGGTGAAGCCTTTCGCTCCTTCCCTGGAGATGCTAGTGCCGAACGGGGTGTGCTTTTCCCGGGACGGCTTTCTGTTCGTCGCCGAACATAACCGCGTGGTCGTGTTCCCGGCCGCCGAATTCTTCTACGAAGGGCCCGATGTCGCCGCCTTCAAGGTGGTAGGCCAGGGGGAGCTCATCCCGGTGGAAGAGGAGAGCTACAACCACGGCGCCCGAGTCTGCCGCATCGGCCCCGACAACAAGCTCTACGTGAGCCTGGGCCAGCCCTACAACGTGCCCCCGAAAGAGAAACTCGCCCTCTACGACCGGGTCGGCATCGGCGGCATCATCCGCATGGACCGGGACGGGAAGAACCGGGAAGTCTATGCCCGGGGCATCCGCAATTCGGTGGGCATGGACTTCAATCCCAAGGACAAGACCCTCTGGTTCACCGACAACCAGGTGGACGGGATGGGCGACAACATCCCGCCCGGGGAGCTCAACCGGGCCACCAAGCCGGGCCAGCACTTCGGCTTCCCCTGGTACGGGGGCGGCAAGGTGCGCACAGAAGAATACAGGGACTCCACGCCGCCGCCGGACGTGGTGTTCCCTCAGGTCGAGATGGACGCCCACGCGGCGGACCTGGGCATGGTTTTCTATACGGGCAAGATGTTCCCGGCGAAGTACCAGGGCGGCATCTTCTCGGCGCAGCACGGGTCGTGGAACCGCACCAAGCCCATCGGGGCCCGGGTCATGTTCACCTCCCTCAAGCCGGACGGGACTGCGGACAAGACCGAGGTGTTCGCCGAAGGCTGGCTCACCGAGCAGGACGAGTATATCGGTCGTCCGGTCGACGTGGCCCAGCTTCCCGACGGCTCGATTCTCGTGTCCGACGATTTCGCTGGCGCGATTTACCGCGTCTCCTACGCCCCGTGACCAGTCCATCGAGATCATCGTCAAACCGCCCCGGTGACGCCGTCCGGCGCAAAGCCCGGAGCCCTCAACGAGGAGACAGGATCCCGTAGAACTCCAGGGCGACGCAGATGATCGCCGCCACCGCTCCCAGGTGGGCCACCCAGGCGAGCTTCGCCGACTGCTTTCCGATAGACCAGGTGAGCCAGACGGCCCCGAGCAGGAGGGCAGCCCGGATCTCGCCGATGTAGGAACGCAACCCGATCAGCAGGGCGATGGCGGCCAGCAGCACCGTGACGAAGGCGAACACGGCTCGCTGCAGCTCGTTGTACGCCGGCAGGCCCGCCGCAGAAGCCAGCCAGCTTTCTATGCGTCCGGGATAGTGCTCGCCCAGCAGGGGATAGAGCTGGCGCACCAGCAGGTTCAGGTCCTTCCGCAGATGGGCGCTGCGCACCTGGACGTTCCTCGCCTGGACCAGGGGACGAAGGGGCGCCGGCAGGTGAGATTCCGGGGGCAAGGCGGTGCCGGCCGGGAGCACCACCACCACCGGCAACCCCCGCTGGATGGCCGCCGCCAGGAGGCCGCCCCCGTCGAAATGGTTCCGGAGGAAGCCGGCGGCGCCGCCGGACTCCTCCTCCATCACCGCCACCACCGCGCCGCACCGCCCCAGGATCTCCTGTGCCAGCCGCTCCCCGTGCGTCCCCTGGTGCAGGTCCAGGGTGCCCAGGACGACCCGCCCGGGAAACCATTGTCTCAGGTGCTCCCACACCCGGGCCGTCAGGGAGGCCGCACCGGCGGGCTGGACGCCGACCAGGAGCACCTTTTTCATTTCATCCCGAAGGCGAAGGAGGCGGGGCGCCGGCCTGGCTGCGCTGCCGGCCGCAGCTCATGCGCTCCAGTGCGCGGCCCAGGGCGCCGGTCCGCTGGAGCAAGGTCTCCCGCTGCTCGGCCGTCATCGTCTCCCCGACCTCCACCAGCAAGCGCCAGGTGCGGGCCCGGTTGGCCGCCAGGTCCTGGGCCCGGGTGGGCGGCTCCAGGAGCGCCGGGCGGGTGAGCAGCTCTTCCAATCGCCGCCGCAGCTCCTCCGGCCGATCGCGGTTTCTCAACGCCTGGGCGAGGGCTTCGCGCCAGCGCTGCCGGTAGGCCAGGGTTTCCCGCGCGGTGGGAACCAGGGCCCGGCTCCAGGCGTCCACTCGCTGCCCCTGGGCCTCGGTGAGGGGCCCCATCCAGCGCTCCAGGTGCTTCCTCATCCATTCGGCGTACTTGGCCTCCAGCTCGGGGCGGGAGAGTTCCACCCAGCTTGTGCGGAATTTCTCGTCCCGCTTCTCCAGGCTGGCGACCGCGGCGTCCACCTGCTCGGGGCTGGCGCTGGAAAGCAGCTCGGCGAGATGGGGCGCCGCCTGGGCGTAGAGCCGCTCCAGAGCCGCCTGGAACTCCCCGTAACGGGCCTCCAACCGCTCCACCGTGGCGCCCTGGGTCATGTCCTCGCCCACGTGGCGCACCCAGGCGGCATAGACGGGCAGCTCGTCGGCACAATGCCAGCGCTTGAGCTCCTTCACCCGGGTGCGCATCAGGGCGCTTTGCCGGTCGGTCAGCTCCACGTAGCCTTGCACGTACCAGGGCAGCAGCAGCTCCAGGTTGCTGTAGGCCAGGTCGATCCGGCTGCAGCCGGACAAGGCGAGCAAGACCACGGCCCCTAAGAGCGTGCGCATCGATCTTTTCTGGATCATTCGCGTCATTTCCTGGCGTCACGAAGTTGGAACCGGATCGGCACCTCCACCCAGGCCGCCACGACCTCTTCCCCCCGGCGGGCGGGAACGAAGGTCCAGCGCCGCACCGCCTCCAGGGCGGCCTGATCCAAGGATATAACGCCCGAGCTTCTCGCCAGGTGGACTTCCGCCGGGGCGCCGGACGGATCCACCTTCACCCGCAATACCACCCACCCTTCCTGTCCGAGCCGCCGCGCGGACAGGGGGTACTCGGGCGGCGGATTGCGCAGGTAATCCGCCGTGTAACTGGGCGGCGTGGTCTCCGGGGCCGCCCGGCGGGCGGAGCCCGGCGTTTTCTCCGGCGCGCCCCCTGGGGTCGTCTCCAGCGGGACCGGCCGCGAGACCTGCGGTTCAACCGCCGGGACCGTCCCGGGCGCAGGCGCGCTGGCACCGGAAGGAGGTGGCGGATCGGCCTGGGGAATTTGGGGCGGATCGGCCCGCAGGGCTTCGGGCGGCGCGTCGCGGGCCGGGGCCGAAGGGGCGGTTGCCGGCGGAGACAACCGAGGCGTCGGAGCCGCTTCAGCCCGGAGCCGTACCGGGGCGCGGGAGGAAACCGGGGGCGCCTTCGGCTCGATTTCCGGCTCCGGGCGGGGCTCATCGGTGCCATCCGCTTCCGGCACGGGCGCCACGGTTACCGTGAGGGGCGAGAGCACCGCGGGAAGCCGCACTTCGTCGTGGATCAGGGGCACCGGAAACAGCAAAGCCGCCGCGTGCAGCAGGGCAGAGCCCGCCAGGAACCAGGCGATGGGCGCGCGGTTCGGGCGAGCCTCTTCCTCCCGGGCCGCCGGCTCGTCCGGCGACCGGGGAAACTCGAGGATTTCGGCGGATCTTTCCACGGGCAGGGGCATAAGACGAAGGAAATCATACCCCGGTCCCCCCGCCAAGCCCGCCTGTTTCGCCGAGGGAGGCGGGAGGTTCGCCCGGTTGCCAGGGGCGGCGCTGGCCGACGATAATGCTTCGCCGGATGCTCCGCGGGAGTGCCGCTCAAACCATATCGAAATCGAACCCGGCATCCCGCCTTCCTGTTCCGTGATCCGAACCAGCGATGGCCTACACCTGGATTAAACATCTGCACGTGGCCTGCGTGGTGGCGAGCTACGGGCTGTTCTTCGTAAGGGGGCTGTGGATGATCGTCGACTCGCCGATGCTTAACCGGCGATGGGTCAGGATCGTCCCCCACGTGAATGACACCGTGCTCCTCGCCGCCGGCGTCACCCTCTCCATCATGATCGCCCAGTACCCGTTCGTCGCCGGCTGGGTGACCGCCAAAGTGGTGGCACTGATTCTCTATATCCTGCTCGGGATGTACGGACTGAAGCACGGCGAGACCAAGCGCGACCGGGTGATCGCTTGGATCGCGGCCCAGGTCGTGTTCCTCTACATCGTGGCGGTGGCGATCACCAAGAGCACCAATCCGGCCGCGGCGTGGCTGTAGTTCTGAACCAAAATGTTAAGGCGCGAAGAATCGACCCAGTGACTTCCCGCCCCAAACCCCTCGCCGGCGTGCGGGTGCTGGACTTGACCCGCCTTTTGCCTGGGCCCCTGTGCACCCTCTATCTGGCCGACCTAGGAGCCGACGTGGTCAAGGTGGAGGACCCGCAGCAGGGCGACTATGCGCGTAGCTTCAACGCCGCGCCGGGCGAAACCTCCTCCTTCTTCACGCTGCTCAACCGCAACAAGCGAGCCCTGCGGCTCGACCTGAAGCATCCCCGCGGGCGCGAGGCCTTCCTGCGCCTGGCGCGAGGGGCCGACGTGGTGGTGGAAAGCTTCCGTCCGGGGGTCATGGAGCGCCTCGGGGTAGGCTACCCGCAGCTCGCGGCGGCGAACCCGAAGCTCGTCTATTGCGCCATCACCGGCTTCGGCCAGGACGGACCGTACCGGGACCTGGCCGGCCACGACGTCAACTACCTGGGCTATGCCGGGGTGCTGGACCAGATCGGCCCCGCGGGAGGCGCTCCGGTGATCCCCAACCTGCAGATCGCCGACATGCTCGGCGGCGCCCTCATGGGGGCCACCGGGATCCTGGCGGCGCTCTTGGACGCGCGCACGAGCGGCCGCGGCCGGCTGGTGGACGCCTCCATGACCGACGCGGTGCTGGCCCACGCCGTCTTTCCCATGCTCGCCTTGCTCAGCCGGGGCCGCACCGTGCCCCGGGGCGAGGACACGATCAGCGGCGCGCTGCCCTGCTACAACGTGTACCCGACCGCCGACGGGCGCTACGTGGCGGTGGGGGCGCTGGAGCGCAAGTTCTGGGACCGGCTGTGCGAAGCGCTGGCGCGCCCCGACTTGAAGCCCAAGCAGATGCCGGATGATCCTGAGGAACGCGCCCGGGTCAAGGCCGAGCTGACTGCAATCTTCGCCTCCCGGCCCCTCGCCCACTGGGTCGAGCGCTTCCGCCACGCCGACTGCTGCGTGTCCCCCGTGCTCACCCTGGAGGAAGCCCTCGCCGATCCCCACTTCAATGCCCGCGGCATGATCGTACGCGACGTCGGCGGGCGGCCGGTCCAGTTCGCCTGCCCTTTGCACCTCACCGATTTCGCGTTTTCGGTCGAACGACCGGCACCGCAACCCGGCGAGCACAGCGAGGAGGTCCTGGCTGAGGCCGGCTTCACCGGGACGGAGATCGAGGGGTTGCGCGATGCCGGCGTCATCTAGCCCGCTTGGCCCATGAGCGCCGCCCTGTAGACGCCGCCGGAGGACATCAGGCCTTCGCCCCGGATGGGGTGGGGATCCATGGGGCGCGAGCGCCCGCCCCGGCCGGCAAGAAAGGTTGAGCTAGATCAAATCCTCCGCCGGCGCTGAGCGGTATAAGGAAACCGTTTTCCCGATGGAGGCTGGGATGGCCGAAATTCTGGACACGCTCAGAAAACAGCACGCGCACATGCGCACGATCCTGCAGGTGCTCGAGAACGCGGTCGAGGACTTCGGCCGGGGGGGCAGATTCGATCCCTACCTGGCCGACGCGGCCCTTCGCTACGTCGCCGAATTCCCGAAGACGGTCCATCGCCCGGTGGAGGCAGCTGTTTACAAGGCGCTGGGGCAGGCCAATGCGCCCGTCACCCCGTCGGCGGAGGCGATCGCAGCCGAGCACTCGGACCTGGAGGCGCGCGCCGAGCGTCTGCGCACGGTCCTGTTCTGGAGCGGGCAGCATCCTCAGCTTCCGCGCGAACTGGCCGCCTCCATGGCCCGCGCGCTGATCGACGACCTGCGCCGGCACATGAGCGAGGAGGAGAACA
Source organism: Pelomicrobium sp. G1 (assembly GCF_051905455.1). Classification (NCBI taxonomy): domain Bacteria; kingdom Pseudomonadati; phylum Pseudomonadota; class Hydrogenophilia; genus Pelomicrobium; species Pelomicrobium sp. G1. The sequence goes on along the minus strand of NZ_JBQACR010000006.1, from coordinate 87,520 downwards.
CGCTCTTCCCGGCGGCGGAAAGGACTTTCGACGACGCCGCCTGGGCCCGAGTGAAGGCGGCGACGGAAGCGACAGGCGCCACGTCGGAATCGCGAACCCGGCCGCTGCGCGAGCTTCTGGGGCAGATCGCCGCCCTGACACCCCCACCGCCGAAGCGCGGCAAAGACGTCAAACCCGCTTAACGACCTCTTCGAGCCAGTCGCGGCAGACCTCGTCGCTGTGTTCGCCTAGCAACGGCGGCGGCCGGGAGATCTCGAAAGCGTAGTCGGAAAGAAAGACGGGGTAGGCCGTCGTCCGGGTGCGGACCCCGTTCGGCAAAGTAAGCGGCTGCACCAGGTCCATGGCTTCGATATGGGGATCGGACAGGATCTGGGCGTAGTCGTTGATGGGGGCGCAGGGCACGCCGCGCCGGTCCATCTCCTCGAGCCATTCGGCCGCCGTGCGGCAGGCGAACAGGGGCTGCAGGATCGAGACCAGCGCCGCCTGGTTCCGCGCCCGCAGCTCCTGGCTCTTGAAGCGGGGATCGTGGGCGAGATCGGGCTTGCCGACCGCCTCGCATACCTCCCACCACAGCTTGTCGTTGCCGGCGGCGATGACGAAGTAGTCGTCCTTGGCGCGGAACGCCTGGTAGGGTGCATTGCGGGGGTGGGCCGAGCCCAGGCGGCGGGGGGGTTTGCCGGTGCCGAAGTATTCGCTAGTCTGCAGGGCAGCCACACCGATTAGGCTTCCCACCATGGAGCAGTCGATGAAGGCGCCTCTGCCCGTTTCCCTGCGGCGCACCAGGGCGGCCAGGATGGTATAGGCGGCGTAGAGCCCGGCGCAGAAATCGCCGATGGGTACCCCGCACTTGACCGGCGGCCCTCCTTCCTCCCCGGTCACGCTCATCACTCCGCTCACCGCCTGGATGGTGACGTCGAAGGCGCCCTTTTCCGCGTAGGGCCCCCTCTGGCCGTAGCCCGAGATGGAGCAATAGACCAGGCCTGGGTTGTCCGCCTTGAGCGTTTCGTAACCGAGGCCAAGACGGACCAGCACGCCTGGGCGGAAATTCTCGATCACCACGTCCGCTCGGGCCGCCAGCCGGCGCAGGCGGGCGACGTCCGTTTCGCTTTTCAGGTCGGCGGCGAGGCTGCGTTTGTTGCGGTTCAAGGAGGCGAAATTCTCGCTGAACGCGATCCCTTCCGCCCCGGCGGACAGGGGCGGCCACGCCCGCATGCCGTCGCCGCCGTCGGGACGCTCCACCTTCACCACGTCGGCGCCTAGGTCGGCGAGCAGGGACCCAGCGAAGGGGCCGGCTGCGATCTGACCGAACTCCAGGACTTTCAACCCCGCCAACGGTTTGTGAATCGACACGAGCCCTCCCACGCTTTTTCGTCAAGGCGTGCCCCGCCGCCCGCCCTCCGCCTCCTCGGGAGCGGACCCGCTCGGGCGATCACATTCTATCCTCGCTTCGTCAGCGCCGGCGCGCCCATCGAAGAGGCCGCTGCCTTGCCTTTCACCGCCAGGATCTCCTCGTGTTGCATCTGGGCCAGCACCTGGCGGGCCCGACGCAGCGCCTTGTCGGACTTCAGGAACAGCTCCGAATATCCGTCGTCGGGATAGTCGAACATCTGCTGCTGCTTCTCGAGGGCCCAGCGATCCTGGGCGACCACGTCCGGGAACATCTCGGCGATGCGCCGGGCCGCCGACCTGGCGGGATCGCCGCGGGACATATGGTCGGCGCGGCAATTCACGCACCAGCGCCACACGTGATTGCGGTCGTCCACTGGCGTATGGGTGTGCAACAGCACGTATCCCCGGTCCATGCCGGTGCCCAGCTTTCCCGGAGGCGCCACCCGCAACTCCACCCGCGTCAGGCCCGGGCTCAGCATGCAGTGGGTGTGCTCCCGGTCGACCACCTCGTAATGGAACCAGTCGACGAAATAGGGCGGCTGGACGTAGTTGCTGGCACGGCGGATCGTCTTCACGAAACGGTAGCCTCCGATCTCCCCCTCCACCAACTCGATCGGCAAGAGACTGTTGGCGTAGTCGCCGATGTTGCCGTCGTGCAGCGGATAGAAATGGGTGATGTCGAGCAGGTTCTCGATCAGCAACAAGTAGTTCGCCGGAACGTGCATCGGTCCGGAATCGATCGATTCCCAGGCCGGGTCGGCGACTTCCGGGGTGCGCGGCGGCTGGAACAGGGCGGCGCGTTCCGGGTTGCCGGTCCAGACCCACACCAGGCCATCCTGCTCGATCACCGGAAAGGGACGGAGCCTGGCCTGGGGCGGTATATGCCCGTCGGGATGGGACGGGATCTTCACGCACCTGCCCTGTTCGTCATAGCAGAGCCCGTGATAGGCGCATTCGAGCAGACCGTTTTCCAGCAGGCGCCCCTCGGACAGGGGAAATCGCTTGTGGCAGCAACGATTGTCGAAAGCGACCACTTTGCCCGTCCTGGTCCGCCAGATGACCAGCGGCTGGCCCGCGATCTTGTGCCCCGTCAGCGTCTCCGGCTTGAATTCGTGGGACAGCCCGGCGACGTACCAACAATCCTTGACGTACTGATACGATTCCATGAGTTTCAACTCCTCTTGCGAAGTCAGCCACTCCGATTTCAACCGGGTACATCAACGGCCGCCGGGCGCCCTCCCCCGTGCCACGCCGGCGCTACAGATCCAGCACCAGCACGGGGGTCTTAGATCGGGAGCAGCACACGAGCACGAACTCCTTGCGATCGGCCTCGTCCAGGACGAAGTCGCGATGATCCGGCTCCCCGTCGACGTAGCGCGTCAGGCAGGTTCCGCAAACCCCGTTTTCGCAGGAAGTTTCGATGAAGACGTCGTTCTCCCGCAGAACGCCGACAATGGTCTTGTCGGCGGGCACCTCCAGCTCCCGGCCGCTGCGAAGCAGCCTGATCCGGAACGGGCGGTTCTCGGATCCCGGGGCCGAAGCGTCCGCGGGAGGCGAAAAGTACTCGAAGTGCAGGGCCTCCCGCGGCCAGTGAGCGGAAGCCGTTTTGACCGCTTCCATGAAACCCGGGGGGCCGCAGTAATACAGGTGGGTGCCGGGCTCGCATTCGCGCAGCAACGTGCCCAGGTCGAGCCCGCGGGCGGGGTCTCCGCCGTCATGGTGGACCTTCACCTTGCCGGCCGCGACCAGCGGCCCGAGGCGGTCGAGGAACGCCGTCTTTTCTCGAGAGCGCGTGCAATAATAAAGGCGGTAATCCTCGCCCCGGGCCTCGAGCTCCGCGATCATGGCCATCATCGGGGTGACGCCGATGCCGCCGGCGATGAGCAAATGGCGCCGGGCCCCTTCGGTCAGGGGAAAATGGTTGCGCGGTCCAGCAATCGTCAGGAGGTCCCCGATTCGGACGTCCTCGTGCAGGGCCCGTGAACCGCCGCGCCCGTCGTTTTCCCGCTGCACGGCGATGACGTAGCGGTGCCGCTCCTTGGGATCGTTGCACAGGGAGTATTGGCGCACGCACCCCGGTTTGACATGGACGTCAATGTGGGCGCCGGCGGTGAAGGCCGGCAACGTCTCACCCTGGGGATCCCTCAGCTCGAAACTCGCGATGCCCTCCGCCTCCAGCATGATGGCCCGCACCTGCACCTGGCGTTGGGCGGTGGCGTTCCTCGTCCCGGCATCTTCACGGGCTTGTGTCATACCCTCTACCTCGCCGAGAGAGCGAAAAGCCGCCGCTACCTGCCCCATCCGTCCTTCCTCGTAAGGGAATCGAAAATCCGACACGGAGCCGCCTTCTTGGCAGAAGGCGGATGCACGAACTATAAGTGAGGGTCGATTATTGATAAAAGCGATATTTCTTGATATTTTCCATTCATTAATCTTGAACTCAGGCCCTGCCTGACGGCTCCGCCCGCCGTCTCCCCTGGAAACGAGCCGGTGTGCCCGGCCCCTCGGAGGGCAGGACATCTTCAAACCGCTGGATGGACCGGGAGAAGACCCATGGCCCGCGTTCGAGACGTCCCGATCGAAGAGGTGCCCGACGACCTTAAACCCCTTTACCGGTTGTTCACGGCCGAATACGGAAGCTTCGGCAACCAGGTCAGAATCATCGCCCATTCCCCGCCGGCCCTGCGTCACCTCTGCGGGCTGCTGGTGGAATGGCGCGGGAGCGGCAGCCTGCCGCGTCGGCTCGTGGAGATCGCGGTGGTCACGGTGAGCCGCATCAATCGCTGCCCCTATTGCATCGCCCACCACGGGTCCGTCCTGGTGGATCTGGGCATCCGCCCCGAAGCGGTGGAACGGATCCTGGAGCCTTCTCCCCCGGGTTTCGACGAGATCGACGTCCTGGTGCGGGACTACGCCAGGCTGGTCGTCGAACGGGCCTGGGGTATCCGGGACGACGTCTTCGCGAGATTGAGGCGGGCCTTTACCGAGCGGCAGATCGTCGAGCTGACCCTCAGGATCTCGATCTGCAACTTGTTCAACCAGTTCAACAACGCCCTGCAAATCGAGATCGAGGAGGAGGCCCTGGCCGATGCCCTGTCCCGGGGACTGCGCGGCGCCATGGAGGAGCGGGATCCGCCGCCCTCGAGCCCGCCGGGTTCCGACTGAGCTCATGAGGTCGACGGATGAATATCAAACAGCTTGAAACCTTCTACTGGATCGAACGGCTCGGCAGCTTCAGCGCCGCCGCCGAGCGCGTCTTCGCCACCCAATCCACCGTTTCCATGCGCATCCAGGAGCTGGAGCAATCCCTGGGGGTGAAGCTGTTCGACCGGTCCCACCGCACCGCGCGCCTGACGCCGAAGGGCAAGGAGCTGGTGCCCTACGTGGAACAGCTCATCGAGCTGACGGCCGAAATGCAGCGGCGCATCACCCCACCCGAGGCGATGAGCGGCCTGATCCGGGTCGGCGTGGTGGAGATCATCGCCTCCACCTGGCTTCCCCGCTTCATCCGCACCCTCCAGGAGACCTACCCCAACGTCATGCTGGAGCTGGAGGTCGCCCTGTCCTTCGAGCTGACGGAAAAGCTGCGCAACGGCTCCCTCGACGTGGTATTCGCCCTGGGACGCCCGCCCGGCACCCATTACGTCACCGAGTCGCTCGGCTCCGTACAACTGGAATGGATGGCGAGCCCGGGACTGGGAATTCCCGACGACACCGTCGCCCCGAGGGAGCTGCAGCCCTGGCCCTTCATCACCCTGAACCGGCAGTCCTACCACCACGCCCGGATCCAGTCCTGGATGAAGGAAAACAAGGTGCGTTGCCGGAGGATCATCGTGTGCAACTCCATGACGGTGGCCGCCACCCTCGTGACGGCGGGCATCGGCGTGAGCCTCTTGCCGCCGCGCTGCTACCGCCGCGAGATCGAAGCGGGGTCGCTGCGAATCGTTCACACCACGGGCGGCATGCCGCCAGTGGAGTTTTTCGCCATGTATCCCATGGACGAGTTCCAGCCTCTGGCGCAGCTCGTCACGGAACTTGCCGCACGGGTCAGCGATTTCGACCGGGCAGGCCGGGAATCCGGCCGCAACACCACTCCGGCCCGGGTCCCGTCGCCCCCTTCATCCCTGAGCAAGAAACGCCTCAAGAAGACCCCGTCCCTCGGCAGTCGAGCCGCATAAAAATTCCCCGCTTTGCGTCGGAGGGCACGGCTTCTATCAAAAAATGCGATAGAAACTTATCCGAAAAAAGCACTTGTGTTGATAATCATCCTTCTTTGCAGGATGATTTCGCAGCAATCCCGCAGCCGATAAAAACCGGGGGCATGGGCTTCCATCCTGCGGCAATACCGCCTGTCGTGCCTGCTCTGGTGCACGAGCAGCCAGGAGCTCGCAGCCTGCGCCCCTGACGAAGAGGCGAGCGACGCTCGAACAGCGCGGACTTTCACGTCACAGCCTTTGGAGGAGCCATCAAGGTGGTGAAGATCAGACGGGTCCTCTCGTGGATAGAGGGCTTCAACGATTTCCTGGGGCGCAGCATTTCCTGGCTCATGCTGGGGGTCGTGGGCGTCTGCTTCACGGTGGCGATTCTTCGCTACGTCTTCAGCCTCGGCTGGATATGGCTGCAGGAGTCCTACGTCTGGCTCAACGCCATCGTCTTCATGGTAGGGATGGGCTACACCCTGCTCTACGACAGCCACGTGCGGGTGGACATCTTCTATCGCTCGGCCAACCTGCGCTACAAGGCCTGGGTCGATCTCTTGGGAACCTTGTTCTTCCTGTTTCCCTTTCTCGGAGCCGTATGGTGGGCCTGTTACCCGTACGTCGCCGTCTCCTGGGAGCGGCTGGAAACCTCCCGCGAGGCGGGCGGCCTGCCGGCCCTCTACCTGCTCAAAAGTTTCTTGCTCGTCTTTGTCGTCGTTCTGCTGATCCAGGGGATCGCGGTCGTCATCCGCAGCATCATGGTGCTCAAAGGCGCCCATGAGTACGGGAAGCAGTTCGATGAAAACAAGATCGTCTAGCCTCTTTAACCCGACTCACTGACGAGGTTTGCCGATGGGCGGCGGAGAGATCCTGGCCATTCTTCTGCTGGTGTCTATTTGCGGCGTGCTGCTCCTCGGCTATCCCGTCGCCTTCACCCTGGCCGGCGTCGGCGTCCTGTTCGCTGCACTGGGCATCGGGTTCGAGGTCTTCAACTGGCGCCTCTTTTCGGCGCTCTCCTCGCGTTATTTCGGCGTCATGACCAACGAAACCCTGGTCGCGGTGCCTCTCTTCGTCTTCATGGGCGTCATGCTGGAGCGGTCCAAGATAGCCGAGGACCTGCTGGTCACCCTGGGCCAGCTCTTCGGGCGGCTGCGCGGCGGGCTGGGAATCTCCGTGACCCTGGTCGGCGCGGTGCTCGCCGCCTCGACCGGAATCGTCGGCGCCACGGTGATCGCCATGGGCCTGCTCAGCTTGCCCACCATGCTGCGGGCCGGCTACGACCATCGGCTCGCCTGCGGGACCATCTGCGCCTCCGGCACCCTGGGGCAGATCATCCCGCCGTCCATCGCCCTGGTGCTGCTCGGCGACGTGCTGGCCGGCACCTACTCGGAGTCCCAGCTCGCCCGGGGCATCGTGGCGGTCAAGCCGTTTTCGGTGATCGACCTTTTCGCCGGGGCCTTCATCCCCGGGCTGGTGCTCGTGGCCCTTTATCTGGCTTACCTGACCGTCGTCGCCTTTCTTCGGCCGCAAAAGTGCCCGCCCCTCTACGACGAGACGGTCACGCGGCGGGCGCTGGCCTACAAGGTGGCCACCGCGCTCATCCCGCCGGCCTTCCTGGTGGTCGCGGTCCTCGGCTCGATCCTCGGGGGACTGGCGACGCCCAGCGAAGCGGCGTCCTTCGGCGCCGTCGGCGCCACCCTGCTCGCCTTGCTCCAGCGCCAGTTGTCCCTGTCCGTCCTGCGGGAAGTGGTCCGGGTCACCACCCGCATCACCTGCATGGTGTTCGGAATCCTCCTCGGCGCCTCGGTGTTTTCCCTCACCTTCCGGGGGCTCGGCGGCGACCACATGGTGACCGAATTCTTCACCAACCTGCCGGGCGGCTTCTTCACCGCCATGCTGCTCATCATGATCGTGGTGTTCCTCCTCGGGTTCATCATCGACTTCATCGAGATCGTCTTCATCGTCGTTCCCATCGTCGCCCCGGCGCTTCTCATGATGGACGTGAGCCCGATCTGGCTAGGGGTGATGTTCGCGATGAATCTGCAAACGAGCTTCCTCACGCCCCCCTTCGGCTGGGCGCTGTTCTACCTGCGCGGAGTGGCCCCCGCCCAGGTGCGCACCGTAGACATCTATCGCGGGGTCGTTCCCTTCGTCGTCCTGCAGCTCGTGGGGCTGGGAATACTCGCCTGGTTCCCCGCCCTCGCCACCTGGCTGCCCGGCGTGATCTTCGATTGATCTCCTGGCCGGGATTTCCCGCCCATACCACCGGCACGGGCGATTCCGCCGGAGCCCCGGGTCTTTGTCCGGCGGACGCCGAAAAATGATCGTGTTTTTCAATTCGAGCCCATCGGAAAATATCGTTTGAGGTGATATTTCCTCTCGCCGATACTAGGATTCGATCTCGATTCGGCGGCTCTCCCCGCGGCCGATGATCTCGCGAAGCGGCCGCAATAAGTCCATGCAAACAACCCGGAGCGCTGAGAGACGGAGGGCCCCTTGCGTCGGGCGCAAGGGCGAAGAGGCCAACCTTGCAGGAGGAGTGGAAACATGAAGGACGTCAAACGCCGGAAGTTTTTGAAAAGCGTGGCCGTGGCGAGCGCGGCGGCGGCCACCGCGGGTTTCTCGGCGCCCGCCATCTCCCAGAACCGGATCAAGTGGACCATGGTGACCACCTGGCCGCGCAACCTTCCCGGCCTGGGAACCGGCGCTCAGTACTTCGCCGACATGGTCACCAAGACCTCCGGCGGAAAGTTCACCATCGAGCTCTATCCGGCCGGCGAAATCGTGCCGGCGCTGGAGGCGATCGACGCGGTGGGCAGGGGCACGGTGGAAGCCGGCCACGGCTGTCCTTACTACTGGAAAGGCAAGGCACTGGCCGCCCAGTTTCTGAGCAACTTCCCCTTCGGCCTCACGGCCCAGGAATACAATGCCTGGTACTACTTCGGCGGCGGCAAGGAGCTCGCGGACAAGGTCTACCGGGAGCAGCTCGGCTGTAAGTTCGTGCTGTGCGGCAACACCGGCGTGCAGGCCCCCGGCTGGTCGCGCAAGGAGATCAAGTCGCTAGCCGACTTCAAGGGCCTGAAAATGCGCATGCCCGGCATCGCCGCCGAAGCCATGCAGCGCCTCGGCGCCACCGTGGTCAACGTGCTGGGCAGCGAGGTGACGGCGGCGCTGGCTTCGGGGGCGGTCGATTGGGTCGAATGGAACAACCCCTATGGCGAGGCCTCCCTCGCCTTCTACCGCTACGCCAAGTACTACTACACCCCCGGGTGGCACGAGTCCGGCACGTCCCTGGAGCTGTTCGTCAACAGCAAGGCCTGGGACGCCCTCTCCGCCGAGAACAAGCTGCTGGTGGAGCAGTGCGCCTACGCCACCAACGTGCGCATGCTGAGCGAGTTCGTCTGGTACAGCGGCCCTCAGCTCGAAGAGTACGTGACCAAGCACGGCGTCCAGGTGAAGGTAATCGACGACGAGTCCCTGGTGGCCATCGGCAACGCGGTGGGCGAGGTGATCGGGGACATCATCGCCAAGGACAAGAACAGCCGTGAGGTGTACGCCAGCCTGATGAAGGCCCGGCAGCTCCAGATGCCTTACAGCAAGAACACCGAGGGAGAGTTCCTCCGGGCCCGCTCGCTGCCGTACAAATTCCCGAAGGCGTGAGGCGGCATATTCGGGTCGATTCCCCCCGGCTGCGCCGGGGGGAATACCGCTCTCACGGCAGCATCCGGTTGAACACCCCGTCCCGGCGCAGGAGGTGCTGGGTCGCCGCGGCCACGTGCAGCACGATCAGGACGATGAACGCGTAGGACGTGGTCACGTGGAGGGTGGTGAACACCTGGTTCACCAGCTCGTGCTCCCAGCCCAGCTTGGGGAACGGCAGCCCGAAGAACTTCATCGGGTACTTGGTGAAGGAGGAAGAGAGATAGCCGGAGAGGGGCATCAGCACCATGCACAGGTAGAGCAGGCGGTGATTGATGGCCGCCGCGCGGGCCTTCCACGCCGGCAGGAACGCCGGCAGGGCCGGGGCCGGGTGGGTCAGGCGCCAGGCGATGCGCACCGCGATGAGCATGGCGATGGTCAAGCCCATGGATTTGTGGAGCGCGAAGAACCAGGAGCGCTCCGGCGAGCCCTTGGGCAGGTCCACCATGTACCACCCGAGGGCGAACTGGCCGAAGATCAGGGCGGCGATCCCCCAGTGCAGCAGGATCGCGATCCAGTGATAGCGCTCGCCGCCGCGCTCGAGGACTCCGGGGGATGCCCGCGGCGCGCCCGCCGCTATCTGATTACCACGCCCCATGGCCGCTCTCCCACCGGGATCTCCCGCAAAACCTTGTCAGTACCCGTGTCGATCACCGACACCGAGTTGGAGCGCCCGTTGGCCACGTAGAGCTTGCTTCCGTCGGGCGTAATGGCCATGTTCCAGGGGCGCTTGCCCACCGGCACCGTGGCGACGATGCGGTTTTCGGCGGTGTCGATCACCGATAAGGTGGCGTCCCTGCCATTGGACACGTACACCTTCTTCCCGTCCGGGCGCACGGCGACGCCATTGGAGTAGTTGCCCGCCTTGATCACGGCCAGCACCTTGTGGCTCGCCACGTCGATGGCGTAAACCTCGTTCGCCAGCTCGCAGGCCACGTAGGCCCGGCCGCCGTTGGGGAGAAAGCCGATGCCCCGCGGCCGGCGCCCCACCGGGATGGCGGTCACCTGCTCGCGTTTCGCCACGTCGATCACGTCCACCTGCTCGGCTTCCTCGGCGCTCACGTACAACCACTTCCCGTCCGGGCTGAACACCGCGTGCTCCGGGTTTTTGCCCTGGACCTTGACGCTGAAGCGCTTCTGGTTGGTGGCGGTATCGACGAAGGCGACGCTGTTCGACAACTCCACCGCCGCCACCACCCACTGGCCGTCGGGCGAGACACTCACCCCCTCCGGCGACTCGCCCAGGGCGACCTGGCCCACGGCGGCGCGCTTCTCCAGGTCCACGATGACCAGCGCGTTGTTGGGCTGATCGCTCACGTAAAGGTATTTGCCGTCCTTGCTGATCGCCAGGCCCCGCGGCTTCTTCCCGGCCCGGATCTCGGCGATCACCTTGTCCTCTACCGTGTCGATCACCGAAATGGTGCCGCTCTCTTCGTTCGGCACGTAGGCGAGCGGCACGGCCCAGCTCCAGAGCGGTAGGAGAAACAGCAGCAAAGGGAACCGGCCGATAGGGAAACGACGCTTCATCCTTTCTCCTTTCTTTACGTAGATTATTTCCAGCCCGCGGTCCGCCCGGGTGGAATGGAGCGAAGGGCTCCTGGCAAAGGCTTTTCTTCTGCCTTAGGACGCCGTCTTTCGAACGAGTTCCGACGCGATCGGGCGGCCGGGTCCCCCTGCCGCCCGATCGAATGTTACGGCATGCACGTTCCCTGCGCGCGGGCTATGGACGTCATGCCCGCCCGCGGAGAGCGGGAAACGCTTCAGCGATTGGCGATGTACATCGTGACTTCGAAGCCGAAGCGCATGTCGCTGAACTGGGGTTTGGTCCAAGCCATCGTGGAAACCTCCTTCAATGTTGGAATGGAAACAACCCGGACGGCGTCCGGGAGGAACGCCCCGGGACTTGCCCCCAAGGCTTCCCGGACTTAATCTTCGGCGCAGCCTCGGGCCTGCGGCAGTCGGGAAATCGTGACCCGGGGCTCATGATTTTCATGATCTTTCACCGCTTTATTTACCGGGGTCAGGCGTTGCACTAGGCTAGCTTGGATTATTTCACGATTGCCCAGGGCGGCCTCTTTTGGAGGACGCCTTCGTGAGACTGGCCGGGCTGACCCCCAACCCGATGACACTGCACAGCGTGGCCTCGTTCCAGGGGCGACTTCGTGAAATGGCCGGGCGAGACGCAGCCGAACAACGCCCCGAGGACGTCTTGCTGCCCGAGGATCTCTCCGGTCCGTCCGATTCGAACTCGAACCGGCGACTCCTCTTGGCGCTGATGCTGTCGCTGGCGGCCCATGGCCTGACCGTTTACCTGGTGCCCGCCCCCTCCCCGACCCCGCCCAAGCCGGTGGAGGTGCTGGAAGTTCAACTGGTCTCCGTCGCGCCGGTGCAGATCGAGGAGGCGTCGCCCCCGCCGCCCCGACCGCTGGCGGCCGAGAAACCCAAACCGGACTCCGTTCCTCAGGCCCGGCCGGTGGAGCGGAGGAAGCCCACGCCGCAGAAGCCCGTCGCCCAGGCCAAGCCTGCGAGCCCGCTGGCGGAAGAACCCGTGCAGGCCTCTCCCGTGGAACCCCCCGCCCCGCCGGCCGAGTCGCCGGGTCCCGTGGCGGCCCTGCCCCCCGCGGCCGAGCCAGCGGCCCCGGCACCGGTCTTGAGCCCCGCTCCCCTGCCGCCGGCGGAATCCCAGGCCGCCTTGCTGCGGGACAGGGAAACCCTTCAGGGGTACGAGCGCAGCCTGAGCGCCGCGGCGGCGGAGCACAGGCAGTACCCGCGCATCGCCCGGGTCCGGGGCTGGCAGGGAACCGCCCAGATCCTGGTGCGCATCGGCCCCAACGGCCAAGTCCAGGAAGTGAAGGTGGCGGAATCCAGCGGCCACGAGGTGCTGGACCGCCAGGCCCTGGACATGGTGCGCAAGGCCCTCTCCCGCCAGCCCCCGCCTTCGAGCCTGCGTGGGTGGTACGAGGTCACCGTCCCCATCCACTTCCGCCTGGAGGAACGGGGATGACGGGGCTTTACCCCTATGCCGAACCCCACGCCCGAGGCTGGCTCCCCCGGGGCCTCCATCGCCTCTATTACGAGGAAAGCGGCAACCCCAGGGGCCGCCTGGTCATCGTGCTGCACGGCGGCCCGGGAAGCGGCTCGAACCCCACGAGCCGGGGCTTCTTCGATCCCGCCTTCTACCGGGTGGTGCTCTTCGACCAGCGGGGCTGCGGCCAGAGCACCCCTCTTGGCGCTGTCCAGGAGAACTCGCTCCCTTTTCTCCTGGAGGACATGGAAGCGTTGCGGGCCCACCTGGGCGTGGAACGCTGGCTGGTGTGCGGCGGCTCCTGGGGGGCGACCCTCGCCCTAGCCTATGCCCGGGCTCATCCTTCCGCCTGCGCGGGGCTCTTGCTGCGGGGCGTCTTCCTGGGCACCGAAGAAGAAGTCCACTGGTACCTCCAGGGGCTCGCCCGTTTCCTGCCCGACGCATGGGAGGCCTTCTCCCGCGCCGTGCCCGGGGAAGAAAGCCTCCTGGAGCGCTACCATCGGGCCCTGCACGGAACGAACCGGAACCTGGCCCTCGCGGCAGCGCGGGCTTGGGAGGCTTACGAGCAGCGAGCCATGGGCCTCGTGGACCCGGTCTCCAGCGAGCCCCCTCCTCCTGAGAAACTCCTCGCCAAGGCCAGGATCCAGACCCACTACCTGGTCCATGGTTGTTTTCTGGACCCGGGCGGGCTGCTCCGCGGGGTCCCGAACATCCGTCACATCCCCTGCACCCTGGTGCAGGGCCGGCTGGACCTGATCTGTCCGCCCGTCGCGGCCTTCCGGCTCAAGGCAGCGTGGCCCGAGGCCCGGCTCATCCTGGTGGAAGGCGGAGGGCACTCCGCCGGCTCTCCCGCCATAGGCCAGGCCATGCTCGCGGCAGGGGAAGCGTTCAAGGCGCGGCTTGAGTCTGCCTCATGCGCTTGAGAACCCGCATCAACCTGCTGTGCACGACCCTCATGGTGCTGTTCCTGGTGGCGAGCGGCGCCATGATGCTGGACAACATGCGCAAGTCCATCGGCGAGGAGGTTCGGGCCGCCACCCGGGTCACCGTGCAACTGCTCACCACCGTCATCTACACCAGCCGGTTCGTGCCCCACTCCGAGTCCCAGCTCCAGGTGATGCTCAACTTCCTCAACTCCCTGGGCCGGGTGCGTTCCAACGAGATCCGCTGCTACAACAGCCTGGGCGACCTGGTCTATGTCTCGCCTCCTTCCACCTACAAGGCGGGACGCTACGCGCCCCAGTGGTTCAGCCGCCTGGTGAGCCCGAAGGAGTCCCTGGTTTTCCTGCGTTTCCAGGGGGGCTTCCTGGAGGTGATCCCGGATCCTTCCCGCGCCACCCTGGACGCCTGGGACGACCTGAAAAGCCTGGCCTGGATCGCCGCCGCCTTCTTCGTGCTGGTGAACGTGCTGGTGTTCTGGCTGGTGGAGCGGGCGTTGAAGCCCGTGAAGACCATCCTGGAGGGCCTTTCGCGGATGGAACAGGGCCGTCTGGACGCGCGGCTCCCCGATTTCGCCCTGCCCGAGATGTCCGCCATCAGCCACACCTTCAACCGCATGGCCCAGGCTCTGGAGAGCAGCATGGCGGAGAACCAGCGCCTGGCGCTTGCCGTGCAGCAGTCAGGGGACGCCACCATGATCCTGGACCCCCAGGGAAAGATCACCTTCTGGAATCCCGCCGCCGAGCGGCTCTTCGGCTACGCCGCCGGGGAGATCCTGGGGCGGCCCGCCCGCGTCCTCATGCCCGGCGAGGGCGAGGCAGCCGAGGCGCTGGCCGCGCTGCTGCGGGGCGGGCGCATCGACAACGCGGAGACCCGGTGGCTCACCCGGGACGCTCGGGTGCTGGATTTGACCCTCTCCGCCGCGCCCCTCACGGACCCCGCTAACGGCCAGGTGCTCGGCGAGATCGTGAGCCTGCGGGACATCACCGAGAAAAAGCGGGCCGAGGCGATCGCCCGGGAGCTGGAACAAAATCGCCGGCTCACCCAGCTCATCCAGCGCCACGTGGAAGAGGAGCGCCGCAGCCTCGCCCGGGAATTGCACGACGAGCTGGGCCAGTGCGCCACCGCGATCAAGACCATCGGCATGACCATCGCCCAGCGCACCGCCCAGAGCGACCTCCAGGCCCACGAGCAGGCGAAGACCATCGTCTCCATCGCCGGGCACCTCTACGACCTGGTGCATCGCATGATCCGCAACCTCAGGCCTTCGGCTCTGGACCACCTGGGGCTGCCCGAGGCGCTCCAGGATTCGATGGAGACCTGGCGAGCCGCCCACCCCGAGGTGTATTTCTCCCTCAAGCTCGAAGGCAAGCTGGAGGACCTGGGGGAGGAGGTCAACATCACGGTCTACCGCATCGTCCAGGAGTGCCTGACCAACGTGGTCAAGCACGCGGGCGCTTCCCGCGCCGAGGTGCAGGTGGTGCGCGGGATCGACCCGGAAAGCGGGGAGGAAGCGGTGCAGGTCACGGTCCAGGACGACGGCCGGGGCATGGGCAATGGCGGCGCCTCCGTCCGGGTCGGCTACGGGCTCCTGGGCATGCGGGAGCGGGTGCAGGCCCTCAAAGGCCGCTTCTCGGTGGAGGGCCATCCCGGCGCAGGCGTGCGGGTGCGGGCGGTGATTCCACTGCCCGTCCAGGCGGCGGTGGCGGCGGGTTAAACTGTTTTTTATGATCGCTTCCCCGCTCAAGGTCATGCTGGTGGACGACCACGCGGTGGTCCGCATGGGTTTCCGCCTGCTGCTGGAGAGCACGCCCGACATCCGGGTGGTGGCGGAAGCCGACACCGGCGAGCAGGCGCTCAAGCGCTATCCGGAGGCCCGGCCGGACGTGGTGGTGATGGACCTTTCCATGCCGGGCATGGGGGGGATGGAGGCGGTGAGGCGCCTGCTCGCCAAGGACAAGGACGCCCGCATCCTGGTGCTCTCGGCCCACGACGACACCCTGCACCCGAAGCGGGTCCTGGAAGCGGGGGCCCTGGGCTATCTCTCCAAGCGCAGCGCGCCCGAGGAGCTGATCCAGGCGGTGCGGCAGGTGGCCGCCGGCAAGGTCTATCTGGAGCCGGCCCTGGCCCAGCAACTGGCGATCCAGCAGGTGACCGGAACCCGCAACCCGGTGGAAGTCTTGAGCCCGCGGGAATTCGAGCTGTTCCTGCTCCTCGCCCAGGGCAAGACCGTGGCCGAGATCGCCGAAATGCTGTACCTGAGCCCCCGCACGGTGGGCACCCACCTGTACAACATCAAGCAGAAGCTGAACGCCTCCAACGCCGCGGAACTCACCCTGATCGCCCTGCGGGCGGGGTTGCTGGAGCCTTAGCTCATGAAAATCCTTAGGCCCGATCCAGGCTTTTCCCAATACAAGATCTGGAGTCTCGATCTTATATTGGAAGCTGAAATTTCTGGCGCAGGACAAGGAGGATTCGCCATGTGGACCAAGCCCCAATTCACCGAAATGCGGTTCGGCTTCGAAGTCACCCTGTACATCGCCAACCGCTGATTTTCTCCGCTCTCTCGTCTTTCGGGGGCTGCCGCGAGGCAGCCCCTTTTCGTTCCCGGTTCAGTCGTCCCCTCCCCCCGCCCCGCCTCCCAGGGCGTAACGCAGCCCGACCCAGGCCGCCCGGGGGGCGCCGGGGGAGCGGAACTGCTCGGGGGCGGCGCTCCCCGGATCGAAGGTGTTGCCGGGGCCGCGGAAAAAGTTCTCCCCCAGCACGCCGAAGTTCTCGTAGCGCTCGTTCAGCAGATTGTTCAGCTTGAAAAAGAGCTCCCAGCGGCGGAACAGGCGATAACGAGCATCCAGGTTGAGGACCGCGTAGCCCGGCACCGGGCCGTGGACGTCCTGGTTGTTCTCGTCCCCCCGGGCGAACTGGCTGCTCGCCGCCTGGAGGCTCGCGCCCAGGGACAACGCTTCGCTCACCGAATACTCGGCCCGCAGCTTGAGGACGTGGCGGGGAATGCCCGGGATGCGGTCGCCGGGCCGCACCTGGATGTCGTTCGGCCCCTGGATGGGCTGGGCCGAGGAATTGTTGGGGCTGTTCAGCAGGAAGGGGGTGCGGAAAGTGGCGTCGATGAAGCTGTAGCTCCCCAGAAGCCGCAACCGGCCCCAATCCGCCTGCAGGGTAAGCTCCAGCCCCTGGCGGCGGGTGGTCCCCACGTTCTGGAAGAACCCGGCGTTGATGGCCCCGCCGCTGCTCACGAACTGGATGTCGTCCTGGAGGTGGGTCCGGTAGAGGCTCAAGCTGTAGCCCAGGCGGCCGGCGACGCGGCCCCGCAGGCCTGTCTCCCAGGTCCGGGAAACCACCTCCTTCAAGGGCGGATCGGCCAGGAAAGCGTTGGGCAGCCGGCACGGGGCCAGAGGGTCGGCGCAGGTGAGCTCCACCGGGGTGGGAGCCCGCATGCCTTCGTTGTAGGCGAGGAACAGGGTGTGGCTCGGGACCAGGTTGTAGGCCACCCCCGCCGCCGGATTGAAGCGGGAAAAGGTGTGGTCCCCGTTCAAGGCGGGCTCCAGTCCCGTCTTGTCCCGGATCCTGAGCCGGGCCCGGTTGTAGCGCCCCGAGACGGTGAGGTGCAGGCGTTCGGTCAGGGACAAGGTATCGGTGAAGTAGAGCCCCGCGTAGCGGTTCACCGCGTTCACGTCGGTTTCCAGCTCGAAATCCCCGGTGGCCACCGTGCCCCGGTCGGGGGTGAACGCCGCCTCCTGCTCGAACTGGCTGAAGTCGGTCTCCCCCCGGTCCAGGCTCGCGCCGAGGGTGAACTGGTTCGCCCGCTCGAGGAGACGGCCGAGCAGGGTCCACTGCACCGAGCCGCCATAGCCCCGTTGATCGGTGACGCTCAGGTCGTTGAACGCCGGGTTGGGGCTGGTCACGGGGTCGAACTCATCGTTGACGTTGCTGCTGAAGTTGTCGCTGTAGAGCCTGCGGTAATAGACGTTGGCGGCGAGGATCTTGTCTTCGCCGAACACCCGGCTGCCCTTGAGACTAAAAAAATTGAGCCGGTTGCGGGTGCGGTCGGGCCAGGTGTAGGCCTGCTCCGGCCGGCCCAGCATCGACAAGGGCAGCGCCTGAACCCCCTCCAGGGTGTTGTCGGCGTGGGTGAAGCTCGCGTCCAGGTCCATGACGTCGTCCTCGAAGCCGAGCTTGCCGAAGAGCTGCCGCACCTTCGAGGGGGAGTGCTCCCGCCAGCCGTCCTCATCGAAGAGATTGCCGGTGACGAACCAATCCACCCGGTCCCGGAAGCCTCCGTATTCGAACTCCACTGCTCGCCGGTCCCAGGAGCCCGCCAGGGCCTGGGCGGCGAAGCCCGGGTACTGGAAGCCGGACTTGGTGTGCACCGCCAGGGCGCCACCCAGGGTGTTCAGGCCGAACAGGGGGTTGGAGCCGGGAATCAGGTTGATGCTGGAGATGGCCGAGCGGGGAATCAGATCCCAGTTCACCGTGTCGCCGAAGGCCTCGTTCACCCTCACCCCGTCCACGAACACCGAGAGGCCCTGGGGCGTGCCCAGAAGCGGCGAGGCGGAAAAGCCCCGGAAGCTCAAGTCCGGCTGGAAGGGGTTCGCCTGGGCGGCGTTCACCGTGACGCCGGCCAGGTTCCTCTCCATGAAGTCGGAAAGGTCCAGGGCCTGCTGCCGCCGGATTTGCTCCCCAGTGGCGGCCTGGACCGCCGCCGGCACCTGTTCCAGGGGAGCCCCCACGCTGGGCAGGGGTGTCGTACCCACCACTTCCACCGTGGGCGCTTCCAGGGTGGCAGCCGGATTCTCGGCCCAGGCGGCTGCGGCGAACCAGGGCAGCAAGGCGGCGATCCGCCATGCCTTCGGCGGACGAGGGATAAACGCGGACACCCGATTTCTCCTCCCCGAGGATTTCTTGGAACGTTTTTCCTGCCGGAGGCAGGAATCATGCCACGCCCCTTCCCCATGGGGAAACCCGAAGCGCCCTGCCGCGGGGTTTCCCTGGACCGATCCAGTGTCCCAATCCTGAAACAGGGTGTAGCGGGAGCCCCAAAAAAAGCGGGCGCTCGTGGTGGCGAGCGCCCCAGGGGAGGATAGGCCTACGACAAACCGGTGAGCGCTGCGGCCTAGGGTTCCTTAGTGCCTGGGCGGGACGTCGAACTGGTACTTCACCCCTACCCAGCCAGCCCGGGGGGCGCCCGGCGCGACGAAGCGCTCCACGGGCCCCAGTTGATCCAAGGGTTGGCCGGTGGCCGGATCGAAGGCGTTGCGGTTGAACGCCCCCAAGGTCTCGTAACGGGCGTCGAACAGGTTGTCCACCTTGGCGAAGAACACCCAGTGGCGGGAGAGGCGGTAGTCCAGGTTCAGGTTCACCACCGTGTAGCCCGAAAGCTCGCCGCGCTGGTTGTTCTCGTCCCCCCGCAGGAACTGGCTGGAGGCGTAGAGAGCCTGGGCGCCCACGGTGAAGCGCTCGCTCACCCGGTAGACGCCGCCCAGCTTCAGGGTGTGGCGGGGAATGCCGGGCAGCCGGTTTCCTTCCGACACGTCGATGGTGGCCGGCTGGGCCGGGTCCAGGGGATTCGCCACCGGGTTGAACAGGCTGGCCGCAGACCGGAACGTGGCGTCCACGAAGCCGTAGTTGGCGAACCACTCGAAGGGTCCTGCCTGGCCGGCGAGCCCCAGCTCGATACCCTGCCGGCGGGTCTTGTCCACGTTGGTGAAGAAGCCCAGGCCCACGCCAGTGGAGACGAACAGGATGTCGTCCTTGAGCTCGGTACGGTAGGCCGTCGCGCTCCACTTGAGGCTCCCCCCGAAGCGGCCCCGGGCCCCCACCTCCCAAGTCTTCGCCACCACCGGCTCCAAGGGCGGGTCGGCGACGAAGCCCACCGGCAGGGCGCAGGGATCGTTCTCGTCGGCACAGGTGAGCTCCACGGGCGTGGGCACCCGGAAGCCCTCGTGGTAGCTCCCGTACAGGGTGAGTCCCTGCCGGGGGTTGAAGGTGAGCCCCAGCGCCGGGTTGAAGCGGTTGAACGTGTGGCGGCCTTCCAGTTCCGGCGCGAGCCCCGTGTCGTCCCGTAGCCGCACTGTTGCCCGGTTGTAGCGGCCCGAGAGGGTCAAGGCCAGCTTCCCGGTGAGGGACAAGGTGTCGGTGAAGTAGAGGCCATAGGCGGTGTTGCGGCCGGTCACCGCGGTATCCAGCTCGAAGGGGCCGGTGGCCACGGTGCCCCGGTCCGGGGTAAAGTCCGCCTCCTGCTCGAGCTGGCGGAAGCGGGTGCGGCCCCGGTCCACGCTGGCGCCCAGGGTGAGCTGGTTGGCACGCCCGGCAAGCTCCCCCAGGAGGCTCAACTGCACCGTGGCGCCCAGGACGCGGCTCGCGGTGCGGGTAGCGCGGTTTTCCGCTTCATAACCGTCGTCCGTGGGGTCCAAGGGAGTGCCCCCGTCGTCGAATTCCGCGTCTCCGTTGAACGTGCCGAGGTCCAGCTTGCGGTAGTAGGCGTTGCCGGAGAGGAGCGTCTTGTCGCCGAACCAGCGGCTGCCCTTGAGATTGAAAAAATGCAGTTCCGGCCGGGTCTCGTCGGGATGGGTGAAGATGGCCTCCCGGCGCTGGGCCAGGAAGCTTTCCGGGACGAGGCCATTTCCCACCAGCTCGTTTTTCGCGAAGGTGTAGGAAAAATCCAGGTCGCTCGTGGCGTCCTCCCAGCCCGCTTTGGCGAAGAACTGTTTGACCTCGGAAGGGGAGAAATCCCGCCAGCCATCCTCCTCGAAGAGGTTGGCCGTGACGAACCAGTCCACCCGGTCCCGATGCCCCCCGTGGGCGACGTCGAAGGCCTTGCGCCCGAAGGAGCCGGCGTAGGCCTGGCCCGTGGTACCCGGGTAGTCGAAGCCCGACTTGGTGCGGATGGCGAGCGCCCCGCCCAGGGTGTTCAGGCCGAACACCGGGTTGGAGCCCGGGATTAAGTTGATGGTGGAAATGGCCGACAGGGGGATCAGGTCCCAGTTCACCGTGTCGCCGAAGGCCTCGTTCACCCGCACCCCGTCCACGAACACCGAAAGCCCGATGGGGTTGCCGAGCAAGGGGGAGGCGGTGAAGCCCCGGTAGGTCACGTCGGGCTGGAAGGGATTGTTCTGGGCCTGGTTGACGTGGACGCTGCCCAAGTTGCGCACCATGAACTCGGAAAGGTCCAGGGGGTTCTGGGTCTGGATCTCCCGGTCGGTCGCCGCCTGGACGTTGGCGGGAACCTGCTCCAGGGGCACGCCCAGGTCGGGCAAGGGCGTGGTGCCGATCACTTCCACCGTGGGCGCCTCCAGCCGGGTCGCCCGCTCCTCGGCGTGGACGACGCCCGCCACCCCCAGCGCCCCGATCGTTCCCGCGAGCCAGCCCGCGAGCGCGTTCTTCTTTGTCATGCTCCCCCCTGGTGACCGAAATCGCCGGCTTCGTCGAGCCTGCGGCCTGGAGCTTAGCAACCCGGGGAACTGGCCCGCGTGCGGATATTGCTTAAAACCCACCGGGAAATTTTCCCGACGGGGGCAGAGGAGCGCCGGTGCGGCTCAACCGGAGATCAAGTGATGCTTGAGGGCGAGCCGCACCAGCTCCACGGGGCTCGTGACCCCCAGCTTCTGCTTGATCTGGGTGGTGTAGTTGGCGACGGTTTTGGCGGAGAGGTGCAGGTCCCGGGCGATGGCTTCGGGCCCATGCCCTTCCACCACCCGCTGGAAGATCTCGAACTCCCGGGCGCTCAGGCACGCCAGGGGGTCATTCGCCCCCGTCGCGGCGTACAAGGCGATCCGCTGGGCCACGTCGGGACCGAGGTACCGGCGCCCCTGGGCCACGGCGTGCACGGCGCTCACGATCACCTCGGGCGCCGCCGCCTTGGTGAGGTAGCCCAAGGCGCCGCTTTTCAACGCCTGCAGGGCGAAGGCTTCGCTCTCGTGGATGCTGAAGACCAGGACCCGGGCAGCGGCGTCGCGGGACACGATGCGCCGGATCGTCTCCAGGCCGCCCATGCCGGGCATGGAGAGGTCCATCACCACCACGTCCGGCTGGATTTCCCCGTAGAGCCGGTAGGCCTCTTCGCCGCTTGCCGCCTCGGCCAGCACCCGGATCTCCGGTCGCTGTTCCAGCAGCCGGCGGAAGCCGGCCCGGACCACCGCGTGGTCGTCGGCCAGCAGCACCCTCACGGGCACGGCGTCCATCTCAAGCCCTCCCGCCCGCGGGCAACTCAGCCGCCACTCGCACGCCTCCCTCCGGGAGGCTCTCCACCGTGAACCGCCCTCCCAGGGATTCGACCCGCTCCCGCATGCCCAGGAGCCCGTGGCCAGCTTGGAAGGCGTCCGGGGCGAGGCCCCGGCCGTCGTCCTGCACCTCCACGCTCACCCGATCCTCCGGCCCGCTGCCTCCGGTCCGCGCGAGCCGCACCTCCACCCGGCGGGCGTCCGCGTGCTTCGCCACGTTGGTCAGCCCCTCCTGCACCAGGCGGTAGAGGCACACCTTCGCCCCTTCGTCCAAGTCCTCCACGTCCCCCGAGAACTCCAGGGTGCAGGCGACGGTGGAATGGCGCCGGCGCCAGCCGGCCACCAGTTCCCGCAGCGCCTCTTCGAGCCCCAGCTCGTCCAGGGCTCCCGGGCGCAGCCGGGCCAACATGCCGCGCACGATGCCCATCATGGCCCGGCACGCCTCCACGATCGCCTGGGCGCTGGCCCGGGCGGACGCCGGCACCTGCTCCGCCTGGCTCAGGATCGCCGCCGCCTCAGCGTGAATGGCGCTCAAGTACTGGCCCAGCTCGTCGTGCAGTTCCCGGGCAAGGCGCTTGCGCTCGTCCTCCTGCACTTCCAGCAGCCGGCGGCTCAACTGGCGATTGCGGGTCATGGACTGCTCCAGCGCCTCGGCCATGCGGTTGAAAGCCCGGGCGATGCGGGCGAGCTCCGGCAGGGGGAACTGGGGCAGCCGGGTCTCGAGACGACCTTGCTCCAGCCCGGTCAGCGCCTCCAGGATGCGGTCCACGGGGCGCAAGGCCCGCCCCACGATGCCATAGACGGCCAGGTTCACCCCCAGAAAGATGAGAGCCGCGAGCTGGGCGAGCCCCGCGCTTTCTTCCCATACCTCCTGGATTTCGGAAGACGGATCGGGGCGGATCACCAGCTCGCCCATCGCCTGCTCGCCCGCCCGCCAGGGGCAGCGCACCGCTTCCCACGCGGGCGCCATGCGGGTTAAGGCGGCGGCGAACCACTCGGGCGCTCCACCCCGGTCGGGGTCCGGGCGGTCCCGGCTCGTGTATACTGGGCGTCCGGCGGCGTCGTAGAGTTCCATCCGAAAGTGGCGCACCCGCGCCAGGGCTTCCGGATCCAGGGCGGGTCCGGCGCCGATCCCGCCGGCGCACAGGATGTGCTGGGAAAGGTCCATGGTGGACTGGATTTCCGCCCGCACGTCCTCCCGGGCCCGTTGCATGGCGAAAAAGGCGCTGGCGAGGAGGACCGCCCCCAGGAGGGCGCTCAGGAGCAGGTTCAGGCGCAGCTTCAGGCTCATGGCTCGTGGCCGGGGAACTGGGTGGTGAGCGGCCCAGTATGCCAGAAAGCTTCCCCGGGACGCGGGACGGCTCCTGCGCGCAAAACATCCCTTATCTCGTGTTTAAAGGGAGAACTTTTGCCCGCCTATGGATAAACGGGGTGCGGGATGCTATGTTTGTAATACCCGCGTGGCTACCCATAGGAATGGTAGAGCAGGTTCTGGTTTTAACTCGCCTTTTCGCCAGATCTCGCGACCGATAAAACAAACCGCTATGGATTCCAGGAACAAAGCTTCCCTGGAACCCAGACAGCGCGGAGGAGGATATGGCCGACCTCAGTCTGATCGAAAAACACGTTCGATCGGTGTGCTCCACCGTCTCCCTCGGTCTTGGCGAGCACGCCCTGCAAAACCGGGTCACCCAGTCGTGGATCCGCTGCCTGAAAGACTACCGGCTCGACCCCGCCAGCCCCAATCCCCCCCTGGTGGTGAATGCTTCCGAGCTCAAGGAGCGCATCGAGCGCCTGTCGGACATCGTGCCCCACGCCAAGCTGGAAATGGCCAACCTGTACCAGCAACTGGCCGGCTCCCAGCTCGCGGTGGTGCTGACCGACGCCGACGGGGTAATCCTGAGCCTGGTGGGCGATCCCATCTTCACCAAGGCGGGCGCCCGCATGGGGCTCATCGAGGGCGCGGTGTGGAGCGAGCGGGAGCAGGGGACCAACGGCATGGGCACCTGTCTCGTGGAAAAGAGCCCCATCGTCATCCACCGCACGGAGCATTTCTTCGCCCGCAACATCAGCCTCACCTGTTCCGCCGGCCCCATCTTCGACGGGCAGGGGAACCTGCGGGCGGTGCTGGACGTCTCCAGCCAGTCGGCCCTGCCCCAGCAGTACGCGGTGGCGCTGGTGAACATGTCGGCCCAGATGATCGAGAACCAGGCCTTCATGAGCGCCTATAAGAACGATTACATCGTGCGCTTCCACAGCCGGCCGGAGTTCGTCTACACCCTGAACGAGGGGGCTCTCGCCTTCTCCTCCGAAGGGAGGCTGCTTGCCGCCAACCGCAGCGCCCTGTTCCAGCTCGGCGTGCGCAGCGTGCCCGAGATCTTCGGCGTCGACATCGGCGAGCTCTTCACCACGGCGCTGCCCGAGCTGGTGGCCCGCAGCGCCAAAAGCTCCTTCCATCCCGTGCCGGTGTACGGCGCCCGCCACGGCTCCCGTTTCTTCGCCGTGGCCCAGCAACCCGAGAGCCTGGCCCGCCGCGGAAGCGAAGTGTTCGTGAGCCGCGTCTCCCCGGCCAAGAGCGGCCCCGAAGCGCAGCCGCGCCAGCTCATCGACATGCTGGAATTCGGCGATCCCAAGATGGCCCACAACGTCTATTGCGCCAAGCGGGTGCTGAACCGGGACATCCCCATCCTGCTCTACGGGGAGACAGGCACGGGCAAGGAGATATTCGCCAAGGCCATCCATTACGCCAGCAACCGGGCGGAGCGGCCTTACGTGGCGGTGAACTGCGCCTCCATCCCCGACACCCTGATCGAAAGCGAGCTCTTCGGCTACAAGCCGGGCGCCTTCACCGGAGCGACCCGGGAGGGGCGCCGGGGCAAGATCCTACAGGCGAACGGCGGCACCCTGTTCCTGGACGAGATCGGCGACATGCCCCTGCCCCTCCAGGCTCGGCTGCTGCGGGTGCTGGAGGAGCGGGAAGTGCTTCCCTTGGGGGGCGAGGTCCCGGTGAAGGTGGACATCCAGCTCATCTCCGCCACCCACCGCAACCTGAGCGAGATGGTGGCAGCGGGGGAATTCCGGGAGGACCTCTACTACCGGCTCCAGGGCATCGCCCTGACCTTGCCGCCCCTGCGCAGCCGCACCGACAAGCGCCAGCTCATCCAGCACATGCTGGCGGAGGCGGCCGGGGGGAACGATCGGGCCAGCCTCGATCCGGAGGCGTTGCAGGTGCTGGAGGAATACGACTGGCCGGGCAACATCCGCCAGTTGCGCAACGTGCTGCGCACCGCCATCGCCCTGTGCGAGGGCGACACCATCACTGTGCGGGACCTGCCCGTGGAAGTCCTGGGCGGCCGGAGGCTCGCCCCCCCGGAGCCCCCTCCGGCGCGGGACCCCAAGCTCAACGCCCTGGAAGCCGCGGAGCGGGACGCCCTGATCCAGGAGCTGGAGCGCCACCGCTGGAACATCACCAACCTGGCCCGGCATCTCAACACAAGCCGCAACACCATCTACCGCAAGATGAAGCGGCTCAACATCCGCAACCTGAACGGCGACAAGAATTAGAACGCCGGGCTTGGCGCCCGCGCCCCCGCCCAGGGGGCGCGGGCATGGGTTATGCTAGCTTTTTGGTTTCCACCGCGCTGGTGGATCGGATGCTGACCGTCCCTTCCGGCTTTTCTTCCGTGTCGTCGATCGCCGCCCTCCTCGCCGCGGCCGAGCGCGCCTCCAGGCGGGCGCCCCTCCCGGCCGGGATCCGCCCATGAAACGGGATCCCCTGCCCAGGTTCGCCTGGGCGCTCACCGGCTCGGGGCACTTCCTGCGGGAGTCCCTGGAGATCGCCTCCGGGCTGCCCTACACCGACCTCTACCTCTCGGCGGCGGCGGAGGAGGTGCTGCATATGTATAACGTCGACTTGGAAGACCTGCGCCGGCGCTTTCGCCTCTTCCGCGACAACACGGCCAGCGCCGCGCCGGTGGGGCTGTTCTACCACGGCTTCTACCACACGGTGGTGATCGCGCCGGCCACCTCCAACACCGTAGCCAAGCTGGTCTGCGGCATCGCCGACACCCTGGTCACCAACATCTACGCCCAGGCCGGCAAGCAGCGCATTCCGAGCATCGTCTTCGCCTGCGACGCCGAGCCCGAGGTCTACACCGAAGCGCCCAAGGAGTGGGTCACCCTCTATCCGCGCCGCATCGACCTGGAGAACACGGAGCGGCTCAAGCGCTTCGAGCACACCACGGTGGCCACCACGATCGAAGAGCTGCGCCGGGCGGTGGAAGCGAGACTCCAATGCCTGAACATATTCTCTTCCTGACCGGCAAGCTGGCGGAAAAAAGCCTGCACAAGGTGCTCGAGGGCATGCAGCCCGCGCCCTTCATCTTTGAGGTGGTGCAGATCGGGATCAACGTAGCCGGTCTCATGACCGCGGACCTGATCCGGCGCCGGCTGCCGAAGCCGGTGAAGGCGGACTGGATCATGGTGCCCGGCCGCTGCCGCGGCGACCTGGAGGCGCTCTCCCGCCATTACGGCGTGCCGGTCAAGCGGGGCCCTGACGAGTTGAAGGACATTCCCCGCTATTTCGGGGCCAAGGGCCTGCAGCCGGACCTGGACCGCTATGACATCCTGGTGTTCGCCGAGATCGTGGACGCACCGCTCCTTCCGATCTCCGCCCTCCTCGCCCGGGCCGACCGCTACCGCCGGGACGGCGCGGACGTGATCGACCTGGGCTGCCTGCCCGAGACGCCTTTCCCCCATCTGGCCGAGGCGGTGAAGGCGCTCAAGTCGGAAGGCTTCCGGGTGAGCGTGGACTCCATGGAACCCCAGGAGCTCCTGCGCGGGGGGGAGGCGGGGGCCGATTATCTCCTGAGCCTCAAGGAAGAGACCCTGTGGGTGGCGGACCAGGTGGCTTCGGTGCCGGTCCTCATTCCCTCCCGCCCGGGGGACCTCACCTCCCTGGAGCGGGCGATTGCCCAGATGCAGGCCCGGGATCGGCCATTCTATGCCGATCCCATCCTGGACCCCATCCATTTCGGATTCACCGACTCCCTGATGCGCTACCGGGAGCTGCGGCGCCGCCATCCGGACGTGCCCATTCTGATGGGAGTGGGCAACTTGACCGAGCTGACCGACGCCGACACCACCGGCATCAACGCCGTGCTGCTGGGCGTCGCCTCGGAGCTGCGGGTAGCCGCCATTCTCACCACCCAGGTGAGTCCCCACTGCCGGCGGGCGGTCAAGGAAGCGGATGTCGCCCGGCGCCTGATGTACGCGGCGCGGGAAAGCGCGAGCCTGCCCAGGGACTTCACCGAAGCGCTCCTCACCGTCCATGCCCGGCGGCCGTTTCCGGACACGATGGAGGAAATCGCCGAGATCGCCCGGGCGGTCAAGGACCCGAGCTTTCGCGTGCAGGTGAGCGAATCAGGCATCCACGTGTACAATCGCGACGGCTTCCATACCGCCACCGACCCCTACGCCTTTTTTCCCCGGCTCGGGGTGGAAAGGGACGGGGCCCACGCCTTCTACCTGGGAGTGGAGCTGGCCCGGGCCCAGATCGCCTGGCAACTGGGCAAGCGCTACGCCCAGGACGAGGAGCTGGACTGGGGCTGCGCGGTGGAGCGGGCCCCCGAGGACAAAAGCGCCTACCATGCGCCCGGTGCCACCCTGGAAAAACCCAAGAAGGCGGGAAGCGGCCCATGATCTTCGAGACCATCGTCACGACCCGCTCGCCCTCGGGCACGACCCACATCGCTCCCATGGGCATCCGTGAGGAGCAGGACAACCTGGTGCTCGCGCCTTTCAAACCTTCCACCACCCTGGAGAACGTGCTGGCCAGCGGCTGCGCCGTGGTCAACTACAGCGATGACGTGCGCATTTTCGCTGGTTGCCTGACCGGGCGGCGGGATTGGCCTCTCACGCCCGCCGACCGGGTTCCCGGCGTGCGCCTTGCCGCGGCCCTGGCCCACGCGGAGCTGGAGCTCGTGCGGGCGGAAGACGACCCGCTGCGACCGCGCCTCTACTGCCGCCGGGTCCACCTGCAAAATCATCGCCCGTTTCGCGGCTTCAACCGGGCCCAAGCCGCCGTGCTGGAAGCGGCCATCTTGGTGTCGCGCCTGCACCTGCTGCCCCGGGACAAGATCGAGGCCGAGGTGAAATATCTCGCCATCGCGGTGGAGAAGACCGCAGGCCCCGCCGAGCGGGAGGCGTGGGGCTGGCTGATGGAGGCCATTGCCGCCCACGACGCCCGGCGGGAAGCGGAGCGCCCGGCATGACCGCGCTGCTGGCAAGCGTGCGCTCCCGGGAAGAAGCCGCCCTCGCCCTGGCGGGTGGGGCCGACGTGATCGACCTCAAGGAGCCGCGCCGCGGCGCCCTGGGGGCTCTTGCGCCGGAGACCGTGGCGGAGCTCGCCCGCTTCGTGGCGGGCCGGCGCCCGGTGAGCGCCACCCTGGGGGACCTTCCCATGGTCCCGGCCCTCCTGCGGGCCGCTGCCGAGCGCGCATCTGCGAGCGGCGTGGATTACATCAAGGTGGGCCTCTTCTCCTCGTCCCAGTCCCTGGCATGCGCACGGGCCCTGGAGCCCCTCGCCCGCCGAGGCTGCCGCCTGGTGGCGGTCCTGTTCGCCGACCAGGCCCCCGACTGGGCGTGGCTCCCCGAGATCGCCGCTGCCGGATTTTCGGGAGCGATGCTCGATACAGCGGACAAAACCCGGGGAGGCTTGAGGACCCACCTGGACGAGGAAGCGCTCGCCCGCTTCGTGGGCGCGGCCCGCGCCCAAGGGTTGACGGTGGGCTTGGCCGGCTCTTTGACGGAGGAGGACATCGGCCCCTTGAAGGCCCTCGCCCCCGACTTCCTGGGCTTTCGCGGCGCCCTGTGCGGGAAGGGGGAGCGCACCGGGGAAATCGATCCCGCCCGAGTCGCCGCCGTGAGAGCCCGCCTGGCTGCGGCCGTGTAGGCGATTCTGGCGGCCCTTGGGGCTTCGGCCACAGCGTGTACGAGAAGGGCTAAGAATCCCGGTCGACCAATATCCCCGTCGGCCGGCACACGCTGCCGAGGAGGAGCTGACCCAAGGTATCATGCTGCTGCTTGGCCAGCACCAGCGTCTGAAAGCACCCCGAGCGCACGAAGGCCGGAAATGAGGGGTCCACTAGGCCGCTGCGGCTCATTTCCTCCGCCGCGATCTCCGCCTGGGCGGGCGCAAAGGGTTTGACCAACACCAACCGCTCGGCGCTCACGTAATGGGCAAGCCAGGCAGCCAGGCTGTCGGAGGTCACGTCCCAACTGGCAGGAATCTCTTCGGCGGCGAGGGCCATGCGGGCGGGCAACCAAACGGCCACCCGGCCCGACCGCAGCGCCCCCACCAGTTCCTCTCGGCTCGCCGCCGGCACCAGATCGGGGCAGATGCCCGCTAGCATGAGGCCGTATTGCTCCATGCCCAGCAGGGCCATGCGGTGGGCGATCCCGTCGTCGAAGCGCCACGCCTCCTGGGCCTCCCGCACCCGGTCGGCAAAGGGACCGCCCCCGGGCACAATGATGACCTGCCCGCCCCCGTAGCGAGCCAGCGTCTCCAGCCAGTCTCTGAGCACCGCCTCTCCGGCGAGGCTGCCGCCCAGCTTAACTACCCACATGGATCGCTTCCTCTGCTTCTTCGGCCGCCAAGCAAGCCACCGCCACGGCCGGGGCACACCCGGCAACCCACTCCGGATCGGCGCGGATTCGATGGAACAAGCCAGCGAAGTCTCGGTAAGGCCGCTCGAGCCGCGCCGCCAGCCGGGCCGCGACGAAGCGGCCCACCCCTGCGCCCACCACAGGGGCCGTGGCCTCGACGCCAGCTGCCGCCAGGACCCGGCGGGCGGCAGCTTCAATCTGGGCCAGCTGGTATCCCGCGAGCCGGCGGGCGAGCCGGCGCCAGGCGGCGGGCGCCGCCGAGGCGGCGTCGCGCCCGATCATGCGGGCGAGCCGGCGGGCGCTGCCTTCCTCGGTCTTCTCTCCCCCGTCGGCCGCAGGCCACTGGTCCGCGTGCTCGGGCAGCGCGCCCGCCAGCCGGTGCACGTCGGCCATGGTGGCGAAGTGTTCCGCCACGAGGGGCACCCGGCGTCCCTCGAAAGGCACGCGCCTCCCGAGGGCCATTACCGGCGTGCGCGCCACCCCCGTGTAGACGAGCTCGCCCGAAGCCAGGCGCTCGAAATCGTCTTCGCCCGCGGCGCGCACCTCGCCCCCGGCCACAGGCACTAGGTCGGTGGTGGTGCTGCCCACGTCCACGAAGAGCGCCGCCTCGAGCCGCCCCGCGACGAACCGGGCGGAGGCGAGCCAGTTGGCGGAGGCAACGCGCCGGGGCATGCCCTTGGCATGGGCGGCGTCCACGAAACCGACACCGGCGAAGTAGCGCGTGCGCCGTCCGCTCAGCCGTCGCTCCATGAAGTCCGCGAGCCGCGCCACCCCCTCCGCCCGGTCCCGGAACAGGTCCGCCATCTCCCCGGTCATGGTGAGGGCATGGCACGGGGCGGCGCCCAGACGCTCGAGGGCCCGGTCCACCGCTGCCGCCAGGTAATCCAGGCCCCGCCACAGGGGGCAGGGCAGTTGCACCGCGTCCAGCACGGCCAGCTCGCCCGCGGTCCGAGCGACGGCGGCGGCCTTGAGGTGGGCCCCGCCCAGGTCCCAGCCGATGACCGCCGCTTCAGGCATCGACGGGCTCCAGGGAAACGCGAACCGGCCCCTTTCCCGTTAGTCGGTCTATCCTGCCTGACTTTTCTTCGCTGGCCTCGGAGACAAGACCCAGGGCCAGGGCCGCCGGGTTCATCCCCAGCACAGAGCGCAGGCCGCAATAGGACGTGGTGAGCCGGGGATTGATCTCCAGGACCACCGGTCCCGCGGGCGTCTGGACGTAATCGATCCCCACGAAACCGGCCAGTCCCGGGATCGCCGCCACCGCCGCCTGGGCGAGGGCGGCCAAGCGGCCGTCCGCGTCCGCCCAGGCACCCACGGTGACCCCCGTTAGGGCGAGAGCTTCGCCCCGCACCGCGATGTGCTGGCGGTTGCAGGAAAGGAGCCGCACTCGGCCCTCGGGGAAAACCAGCAAGGAGAGGCTGGCGGCCTCGCCCTCGATCCAGGGTTGCGCCACCGGGCCCGTCCCCGCCTCGAGGAGCGCCGCGCGGACCGCGTCCACGTCCGGCACCCGGCGCGCGCCTTCGCAGCCGGCGCCGTCGTCGGGCTTGACCACCCAGGGACCGGGAAGGGCCGGCAGGGGCTCCCCGGGGGCGAAGGTGGGAACGACGGGAAGGCCGGCGCGGGCGAGGGCCCGGGCGGTGGCCCGTTTGCTCGCCGCCACCCGCACCGCCTCCGGGGCGCACCCGAAGAGTCCCTTCCCCCGCGCCAGCGCTTCCCGGCCGAGGGCTTCCAGCACGCCCCCCGTCTCGGGGGCGATGATCCAGGCGAGATCGGCCAGGGCGAGCCCGCGCCGGTAAAGGGAACGGGGGCTTTCGCCGGGCGCGGGCTCCAGCACCGCCGCGGCGCCCGGCGGGAAGGGCAGCCGGGGATCCCGGCTCACCACCGTTTCCACGCCCGGCAGTTCCGTGAGATCATCCAGCGCCGCGCGCAGCATCCTGTCCCCTTCGCGCGCGAGGGAAGCAGGCAGCGGCTGCCCCATGAATCCGCCGCCCGTCACGTGCTCGTACAGGAAGATTCGCACCCCTATCCCCCGGTGGAGATCGTTCCGGTCATCGACCTCATGGACGGCCTCGTGGTCCATGCCCGGCGCGGGCAGAGGGAGCGCTACGCGCCGCTCCGTTCCCGGCTATGCGCCGGAAGCCGCCCCCAGGACGTGGCCCGGGCGTTGGCTGCCCTGCACCCGTTCCGCGCCCTTTACGCCGCGGACCTGGACGCCATCCTGGAACGGGGGAGCCACCTGGCCTTGCTCGAGGCCCTGGGCCGGGAGCTCGCGCCGGTGGAGCTGTGGGTGGACGCGGGCGTTCGCGACCTCGCCCGGTGGCGCCGCCTGGCCGCCGGCGGGCTCACCCCGGTGGTGGGCAGCGAAACCCTCCCCGACCTCCGTCTGCTGGAAGCCCTCGCAGGCGAGGCCCACGCCTTCGTCCTCTCCCTCGACTTCCGGCGGGAGCGCTTACTGGGCCCGGCCGAGCTGCTCGAGCGTCCGGAACTCTGGCCCTCCCGGGTGATCGCCCTGAACCTGGACCGGGTAGGCGCCCGACGAGGCCCGGATCTCGCCCTCGCGGGAGCGCTTGCCGCCCGCGCCCCCGGGGCGCGGATCTA
Organism: Pelomicrobium sp. G1; assembly: GCF_051905455.1. NCBI lineage: Bacteria > Pseudomonadati > Pseudomonadota > Hydrogenophilia > Pelomicrobium > Pelomicrobium sp. G1. Next base: position 55,775 of record NZ_JBQACR010000006.1, on the reverse strand, counting down.
CTGCGCCGGGGGCGTACGCGGCAAGCGGGACCTGGAAGCGCTCACCGCCCGGGGCTTCGGGGCGCTCATCGCCTCCGCCCTACACGACGGCAGCCTCACCCGCGAAGACCTCGAGACCCTGTGAGCCGCGTCCCTCAGGCGTGGGCGGCGAAGGGGTGCATCACGCTGCGCCGCTTGGCGAGGATGTCGCTCACCTTGGGCTCGCCAGCCACCGCCCGCTTGATCGCCTCCTTGGTCGCCTGGTAGTTGAAGTCCTGGATCTTGTTGTCGTCGGCGGCCTCCCAGTGGATGAACACTCCCACGCAAATGAAGACGTCATCGGCCTCGTTCGCCGGGATGGTGCCATCCTCCACGCAGTCGGCCACCGCCATCGCCACGCCCCGCTGAGCCGGCCCGAACATCTGGGTCGCCTGCTTGGCGTTCTTGATAGTGACTTTATTGAACATCACGGTGTGGGGCTTCGCCGGCAGGTTGGGCGCAACCACCGCCAGAAGCGCTGTAAAACCGTCTTTGTTATTGGTCAAGGTATGGCAAAAAGCCGACTCGGCAGCACTGCCGCGGGGACCCATGATCAGGTCGATGTGGGCCACCTCGTTGCCGTCGCCCACCAAGGATTCGCCTACCAGGGTGCGGGTGATCTTAGCCATGGGTTTCTCCTTTTGTCGTTGGTTAGTGAAGAGTGGACCGAAGTCCAGCGCTTGGAGCGGCCGTCGACGGGACTGCATCGCGGCCGCCAAACTCCTTGTCGAGGATAGCTTGTAGCGATAAGGCGAACAAGCTCGCCACGGTCAAATCGGCGGTGGTGCCCGGATTGATGCCCCGGCGCTTCAATCGCCGGTCCCAATCGAGGAGCGTGGGCATGAGGCTTTGCGGATGGTGACAGCGCATCAACTCCATATCCCGCCGCGCTGCCTCAAGGCTCACTTCCCGCGCCACGGCGGGCCCGAGCTTGCGGGCCACGTGGGTATCCGGCTCCCGAGCGAGCAAGCCAAGATAGACGGCGGTGGCTGCCCACTCTTCGCCCTGCCAACGGGCGAGGGCCCAGGCGGCCCGGGGCACGCCCACGTCGAACACGTCCCGGAAGCCCTCGGCGTACTGGCGGGCGATCCCGTCCCGATGGCGGGCCGCCGCCATGGCCGCCACCAGCGTGACCCGGGGAGGCTCGTGCACGTCGTGCTCGGGGCTGCGGCCCAGGCCGCCCGGATTGGCGAGGCGGATGGCTCGGTAAGCGTCCTCCGCGTCTTTCACGTCCAGGCGCTCGAGCAACGCCGCGAGCCGCTCCCGCAGCGCCATTCCAGGCTGAGCCGCCAAGGCCGCCTGGGCGAGGGGCGCGCAGGCGAGGACGATGCCCAGATTGGTGTTGCAGCCCACCGCCGCCCGGGTCGCCTCGACCGCCCGCAGGATGCGCGTTCCTACCTTGAGTCCCGGCGCGGTCAGGGGGGCCACGATGGCCTGGGCGCTTAGGACGAAGTCCTCGGCCATCATGCCGTGCCCGTCCGAGTACACGCTCACGTTGCCGGGTTTGAGGGCCCGCACGTCGGCGAGGCAGGCCCCCATCAGGGCTCGAGCGACTTGGGCAGCGCGGGACACGGGCTCGTCCATGCTCAGCCGGCCGCCTCCAGCCGGACGCTTGAGCGGCGGGAGACGAGATCGTCCACCAGGAAGCGGGCGATGGGGACGCCGGTGGCGCCCTGGAGGCTGCGCCACGCCGGCATGCCGTTCACCTCGATCACGTAGGGATCGCCCTGACGGTCGACGATCACGTCCACCCCCGCGTAGTCCGCCTCCACCGCCCGGGCGGCGTCGCAGGCGAGCCGGGCCAGGGCCGGCTCCAGGGCCACCGCTTCGCAACGAGCGCCGCACGCGGCGTTGCTCACCCAGCTCGTCCCCCAGCGGCGCATGGCCGCCACCGCCGCGCCGCCGACCACGAAAACCCGGTAGTCGTGCCAACGGCCTTCTCCCGAGTCGATGTAGCGCTGCAGGTAGGCGACCCCATGGTACTCGGCCAGATCCGGCATGTCCGTCCCCGCGCCCAGCCGGCGCAGCCCCACCCCCCGGGAGCCGAACAAGGGCTTGATGACTACTTGATGGCCGGCGGCCGCTTCCTTGTCCAGCACCGCCCGCGCCTGCTCCCGGCTCTCCACCACCCAGGTGGGCGGGGTCGGCACCCCGGCCCGCCGCAGGAGAAAGCTGGTCATCGCCTTGTCCACGGTGCGCTCGATGGCCCGGGCGTCGTTATACACGGGAACGCCCACTTCCCGCAGGGCGTGGAGCACGTCCAGCCGCCACACCACCTGCTCCAGGGTGCCGCCGGGCACGCTTTTCACGAACACCGCCTCGGGCAGTTGGCGCTCGAACCCCGGCATGACGATGCCATGCCAGGCGGCGGCGAGATCGAGCCGGCACTCGGCAAGTCGCACGTAGCAGGTCTTGAGCCCCCGCGCCTGGAAGGCGCGCTTGAGCCGGGCGCCATGCCAGCCCGGCCCGTCGGTCACGATGGCCACGCGCCTAGTCATTCCCGCTCCCGAAGGAAGCTTCCAGCAAGGCGGCATCGATCCGCCCGGCGTGGAAACTGCGGCCGCTTCTCAAGCTGGTCACCACCACCTGGGCCGGGGCGAACAGCAGGGGATCGATGCGGTAGAAGTCATAGCCGTAGTCCTTGAACACCTGGGCGAAGGGCTTGCCGTAGTCCCGGGAGGCGGAAGAGGGCAGCCGCTCGGCCAGAGAGCGGGCGTCCTCGTCGGCGGCGTCCACGAACAGGTGGACCTCCCCCGCAAAGAGGATGGCGTCGTTGGTGCGGCCCATGGCGACGATGAAGTCGGCCGCCGGCGGCGGGATGGGAGCGGCTCCCGCCCCGTCCACCACCCGCTCCAGGGGAAAACCCAGGGCGTGCACCTTGTGCAACGCCACCTCCAGCACCCGGGCCACCACCTGGACCACCCCGGCGAGGCTACGCGTCGGAGTGAGGATGAGGGTGAGCCGGGAAGAGGCGACGCCGCAGTCCCGGATGACCTTGTCCACCACTTCCGGCGGCGGGCGCCGGTCCACTTCCAGCACCAGGCAGGCCTGGTCGGCCCGGTCCCGGTAGCCCAGCTCCTCGAACAGGGTTTCCCGGCCGGCCAGGGCCCGGGCCGGTCCAGACCCCAGGGCGTGAAAAGCCTCTTTGCCGCTGCCGGCGGACAGGCTCCAGCCCGCGTACTGGCTGCCCAGGCAGGCGAGCACCGGGTTCGACGAGTGGACGCACACCGCGACCGGCCAGCGCCCGCTCCGGCACAGGAGACTCACCCGCCCGAGTCCGCCCATGCAGATCTCGGCGATGCGCCGCCCGGCCTCGAGCCCGCCGCGCCCCTCGATCCCGGCGTCCACTAGGATGACCCCGTTCGCAAGCCGCTCCACGCCGATGCGCAGCGCCGGGGCCTCGGCGATCAAAGCCGACACCAGGGGGGCCGCCAGGGCGTTTACGCTGGGCAGCCCGGCGACGGAGGGTTCCCGACCGCTTTCGGTGTTCAATCCTTTCTCCAATGAACCCCGTGGCAGGGGCGTCGCGTTTTATCTGTCCTCACGCCGCGGCCGCGCCCAGGGCGGCGGCGATCCGGGCTTTTCGCCGGGCGGCGAGCCGCCAGGCGGCGCCGGGGGTCGCACCCCGGGAATGCACGGTACACACCGGCGCCCCCGGAGGGATACGCAGGCCTCCGCGGGGCAGGTCGCTGCACCAGGCGGGCCAACGCCACCCACCCGGGATGCGCACGGGAGCAGGGGCGTACACGATGGCGTGGGCCCGGATCTGGACCCGGCGCACCAGGGGCTCCCGGGGCAGCTCCCCCCTGCAGGCCCGCAGGTGCCCGTCGAACAGGCTCTCCCGGCAATCGACGTCGTACAGATCCAGGGTGGCGGGCGGCCGCGGGTTCACTTCCAACACTTGGACCTGCCCCAGGGGGTCCACCAGGAAGTCGAGGCCGTTCAGGCCCCGGAGCCCGGTTGCAGGGACCAGTCGTGCCAGGATGGCTTCCACCGCTTCCCGGATCCGGGCGGGAAGCCGGGCATGGCTGACCGCGCCTCCATAGAGATAGGGGGCGGAGGCCTCGTCCGCCGTGCGCTGCTCGCTGAACCCCACCAGGCGGGCCTCCCGGCCGTCGGCGAGAAACAGGGCGGAGCAACTGCGGCCGGGAATCCAGCGCTGGTAGTAGGTGCGCCCCCGTCCCCGGCGGGCCTTGTCCCCGGCTGGTGCCACGTGCCCCCCGCCCGCGCCCCCCGCCTGCTTGCGCAGCCATCCCTCCAGGACCGGCGGCCGCCTCAAGCGGGTTTCCGGGTACGGAATTTCCAGACGTTCCAGGAGGGGAAAGAACCGGCCCGGGTCCTTGACCAGGGCCAGGGTTTCCGGGGTATTGCCCCAGAGCCGGCGCCCGCGGGCAAGCCGGGCCAGCAGCCCGGGCCGGCGCTCGAATCCGGCCCCGTACACTAGGCCCGCGCAGGCCTCAGGCGGGCACAGGGCCTGGGCCGCACGGAGCAGCCGCCCGGCGTCGAAGCCGCCCGGACCCGCGCAGGCCCGGGAATGGATGGCGCAAGCCCGGGTGTCCAGGTCGTTGAAGAAATCCAGCACCACCACCCCGTGGCCCGCCCGCCGGGCCGAAGCCGCCAGCGCCCGGCCGGAAACGGCCGCGATCAGGAAGGGCGCCTCAGGCCGCATAGCGGCGCGCGGCGGCGAAAGCGTCCCGGAAGTCCAGGTAGAGCGCTTTGTCGCCCTTGAGCATTTCCTCGAACAGGCCCCGCTGAACCTGGTACTTGATGTTGCCGATGGCGAGGGCCCCGATGCCCACGGCTTTGCCCGAAGCCGCTTCCAGCGGGGCGCCGTCGTCCATCACGCCGACGCCCTCGATGCCCGCCGGCGGCACGGCGTTCACGTCCGCCGCCACGAGCAGCCGCGTGGCCCGGGCCAGATCCTTCTTGCTCGCCACCTGCACCCCCGCCTTGGCGGTGGCGAGCAGGATTTCCGTCTCGGCGATGAGGTCCGCCCGCTCCGCTGCCGAGGTGGCGCCCACCGCCTCGGTGCTGACCCCGTAGCGGGCGTTGGCCACCTGGGCGGTCATGCGGGCCCGCTCCAGGCTGGTGTGGCTGGCAACTTTCACCCTCGCCCCCGCCCCGGCGGCCAGCACCGCCGCGGCGGTGCCCACGGGCCCGGTGCCCCCGAGGATCAGCACCTGGCGGCCGGCGAAATCGGTCTGGTGGACTTTCTTGAGCTGGCGCTCCACCGCAGCCACCATGGCCGCCGCGGTGGTGAACGCCCCGCTCGGGTCGGCGAACACCGACACCTCGAAGGGCGGCACCATGGCGTTCCTCGCCGCGTCCAGCATGTCGGCGGCGAGCCCGATGTCCCGGCCGCCGATGAAAATGCCGGTGCGCTTCACGCCCTTGGGGCCGCGGGAGAAGATGGCGTCCTGGGTAAGGGAGGCCACCTGGTCCAGCATGACATCGGTATAGGGCACAACGGCGTTGTAACCCGCGTCCAGCGCCATGTTGACGTCGAACGGGCTCGCCTGGCGGGTCGGAGTAAAAAGGTGAAGGATGTAGGGCCTTTCCATGGAACGCGAGGGTCCTGTCGCTTAGCTCAACGGCGCGCCATGCGCAGCGCCGCCCGGATGCCGGGCCGTTGCTCCTCTTCGACGCTCAAGGCCGCGCCCTGGTTGCGGGCCCGGCACACCCGGAAGGAAAGGGGGCCGCCGTCGCCCCAGCGCGCCTCGAGGTCCCGCACCAGGGCAAGCGCCTCGGCCTCGCTGCCCGCCAGCGCGAAACCGGTGGGTCCCCAGGAACTCTGGCCGACCCCGGCCGCTCCCTGGCCTTCCAGCCAAGCCAGAACCTGGGCCACCCGGGGGCTGGCGAAGCGTCCGCCCTGGGCCGGGGCGAAATGGTCCCCCACCACCCGCTGCAGCTCGCTCACCGCCGCCCCGAAACTCGCCACGTCCGCCTCCAGCAGGGCCGGCAGGGCCTTGAGCAACACCAGCCGGCACAGCCGTCCCGCCGCCTCCTCGGGGAAGGGCGGAAGCCGACGAAAAGCCTCCATCTCTGCGGGGCCGTGCAGGCCGCGGGCCTCCCGGTCGAAAATCAGGATCACCCGCCACGCCTCGGGAAAGGGGACGCGGCTCACCACTGGGGGCGGAGCTTCACCCCGGCGGCCTCCGTCCACGATGAACCCGCCCTGCTCGAAGGCGCCCACGCCGATCCCGGAGCGCGCCCCCCGATCCAGCAGGCGCGCGATTTCCCGCGGCGGAAGGTCCAAATCGTACAGCCGGGCCACGGCGGCCCCCACCGCCAGGGCGAGCTGGGTTCCCGAGCCTAGGCCCACGTGCTCCGGAATCGCCGTCTCCACGGTCAGCCGCACGCCGCCCGGGAGGGAAAGCTGCTGCGCCAGCAGGCGCAGGCTGCCAAGGACCCGCTCGGCTTGAGGGCCCGAGGCGCTCAAATCGCCGGCCGGCTCGGCCCGCAGGCGCGTGGCCAGTCCTTCCAGGGTGAGCCCCAGGCTGCCGTAACACCGGTCCGCCGTTTCGCTCAGGTCCAGGAAGCCGAAGTGCAAGCGACACGGCGCTTCCACCACGACCACGCGGCGGCGATTCACGGATTGAAACATTTTCTTATTCTAGGGGCAGTCAGCGGGTGCCTCGAGTTCGGAACAAAGGGTTCAGCAACTATCATGCCACTACCGCCCGCTCCGCTGCATCAAGCCTTCCCGACGCCGGGCACCGAGAACCTGCGACGGGAGCGGAGCATTTTGTCACAGGGCACCCTTTTGAGGATTTCACAGAAACCGGGGCGCAGCCGTGTTTGCCTTGTCCGGCGCCCGTTTCGCTTTTATAAGGAGGGTAACGCGAGCACGGGAGGCTTTCTCCGCTGGCACGCTCTGTGCATTACTACCCGACCGCCAGATGCCATGGGCCCCCTTGCATTCCCAGCGCTACGATTCCTGCCTCGGATGCATCCCCGGCTGAGCCGCCGATGAGTTCCACCGGAGTGCTTGACCCTGTCGCCTGCCCGTTCTGCGGGCTGCTCTGTGACGATCTGCGCATCGCCGTCGACGAAGACCGTCTGACGGTGGCCGCCCACGGCTGCCCCATCAGCGTGGGCGCCTTCGCCGGACTGCCTCCTCAGGAGGCGGCACCCCGGATCGCGGGCCGCGCGGCGAGCCTCGAGGAGGCGGCGGTGGCGGCGGCTCATCTCCTCAAGGGCGCCCGCCAGCCGCTCTTTGCCGGCCTGGGAACGGACGTGGCCGGCATGCGCCGGGTATTGGAGCTGGCCGATCGCTGCGGCGCAGTGCTGGACCACATGAACGCCGAAAGCCTCTTGCGCAACGTGCGCACCCTGCAGGAGGCGGGCCTCATGTCCACCAGTTTGAGCGAGGTGAAAAACCGCGCCGACCTGGTGCTCATCGTGGGCGGCAACGTGGCGAGCCGTTATCCCCGCTTCTTCGAGCGGGTGGTGTGGAACGAGGACGCTCTGTTCCGCCCGGAGGGCGCCTGGCCCGAAGTGGTGTATCTGGGGGAGGCGGCCGACCCGTCCCCGGGAACGTCGCCGGACGGGCGCCCTCCCTGGGTGGTGCCCTGCCCCCGGGGGAAACTGATCGAGGTCATCGGCGCCCTGCGCTGCCTGGTGGCCGGCCGTCCCCTGGACGCCCGGGAGGCGGGCGGCGTACCCATGGAAAAGTTAGAGGCCCTGGCCGATCGGCTGCGCCGCGCCCGCTACGGGGTGGCGGTGTGGAGCGCTACCGACCTAGACTTCCCCCACGCCGAACTCACGGTCCAGTCTTTGTGCGATCTCGTCAAGGAGCTCAACCGGGAAACCCGCTTCTGCGGGCTACCCCTAGCGGGAAGCGACGCCGACTTCACGGCCAACGAGGTGCACGTGTGGCAGACGGGGGTTGCCTTGCGCTCAAGCCTCGCGGCCGGCTATCCCGAATACGATCCGTACCACTACGCCGCGGTGCGGCTACTCGCGCGCGGCGAGGCGGACGCCCTGGTGTGGATCTCCAGCCTAAGCGACCGTCCCCCGCCCGAGACCGACGTTCCCACAGTGGTGCTCGGCGGCGCGGGCCTCCTCCCGCCGCGGGAGCCCGAGGTCTTCATCCCGGTGGGAAGGCCGGGGGTGGACCACGCCGCCCATTTGTTCCGCGCTGACAAGGCGGTCGTGATGAGGCTCGGGCCCTTGCGGACGAGCGCGCTCCCGAGCGTGGCCCAGGCACTCTCCGCCATCCTGGACGCCTATTGCGCCTGACGGCCCACCGAGGAAAACCATGCTCATCCAGCTCGCCCGCGGCAAGGTCTACGATCCCGCCCACGGGGTGGACGGGGAAGTGAGGGACATTTACATCCGCGACGGGCGCATCGTCTCCGCTCCCGAGCCCGGCGCGCCGGTGGACCAGATTTACGATCTTGACGGCAAGATCGTCATGGCGGGCGCCATCGACCTACACACCCACATCGGCGGAGGCAAGGTGAACATCGCCCGGGCCATGCTGCCGGAGGACCACCGGGATAAGCGTCACCCCCGCACCGCCCTCACCCGCTCCGGCAGCGGCCATGCCGCCCCGTCCACCTGGTCCACCGGCTACCGCTACGTGGAGATGGGCTACACCGCCTGCTTCGAGCCCGCCATCGTGCCGGTCAACGCCCGCCAGGCCCACCTGGAGATGGGGGACACCCCCATCGTGGACCACGGCGGCTACGCCATGCTGGGCAACGACGATTTTCTCCTGCGCCTGATCCAGGAAGGCCGGGATCAGCGCTTGATCAACGATTACGTGGCGTGGATCCTGCACGCCACCCAGTGCATCGGCATCAAGGTGGTCAATCCCGGCGGCATCAGCGCGTTCAAGTTCAACCAGAGGAGCCTCGACCTGGACGAGCCCCACGCCCACTACGGGGTCACCCCCCGCCAGGTGGTACAGGCCCTCGCCCGGGCGGTGTACGAGCTGGGCGTGCCCCATCCCCTCCACGTGCACGCCTCCAACCTGGGGGTGCCGGGCAACGTGGAGACCACCCTGGCCACCATTGCGTCGGCGGAAGGTCTGCCCCTGCACTTGACCCATGTCCAGTTCCACAGCTACGGCACGGAAGGCGACCGCAAATTCTCTTCTGCGGCTGGGCGCATCGCGGAGGCGGTCAACGCCCATCCCAACGTCACCGTGGACGTGGGCCAGATCATGTTCGGCCAGACGGTGACCTGCTCTGGCGACACCATGGCCCAGCACAGGAACAGCGGCCACGCCCACCCGAAGAAGTGGATGGCCATGGACATCGAGTGCGAAGCCGGCTGCGGAGTGGTGCCCTTCCGCTACCGGGACAAGAACTTCGTGAACGCCCTGCAATGGGCCATCGGCCTGGAAATCTTCCTGCTGGTGAAGGATCCCTGGCGGGTTTTCCTCACCACCGACCATCCGAACGGGGCGCCGTTCACCAGTTACCCCCATCTCATTCGTTTGCTGACGGACCGGTCCTTCCGCCGGGACATGCTCGCCACCCTCCACCCGGACGCCGTCGCGATGAGCGCGGTGGGCGCGATCGAGCGGGAGTACTCCCTGTACGAAATCGCCATCATGACCCGGGCCGCGCCGGCCCGCATCCTGGGCCTCTCCGACCGGGGCCATCTGGGCCCGGGGGCCGCGGCGGACATCGTGGTCTACACCGAGCATCCGGACCGGGAGCGCATGTTCGCCGCGCCAGATTACGTGTTCAAGGACGGAGCGCTGGTGGCCCAGGGAGGGCGCATCGTGCAGGTCACCCGCGGACGGGTGCACATGGTGCGCCCGGCGTTCGACCGGGGGATCGAGAAGGAGCTCGAATCTTATTTCGACCGCTACCAGACCCTGGGCATGGAGCGCTTCAAGATCGGCGACGAGGAGATCCGGGAGTTGAGCGGTGAGCCAGTGGTGCATCCCTGCGCCGGGAGGGCGTCGGCGTGAAGGTGAACGGCGTGCTCATCGACGACACTTTCGCGGAGGCCTTCCCCATGCGGGCCACCCGGGTGATCATCACTGCCGACAGCCTGGAGTGGGCCTGCCACGCGGCCCGATCGGCCACCGGGTTCGCCACTTCCGTGATCGCCTGCGGCTGCGAGGCGGGCATCGAGCGGGAGCTCGCCCCCCACGAGACCCCCGACGGGCGGCCCGGCGTGGCAATCCTGCTCTTCTCCGTCTCCGGCAAGGAACTGGCCAAGCAGCTCGAGCGCCGCATCGGCCAGTGCGTCCTCACCTGCCCCACCACCGCCGCCTTCTCCGGCATCGAGGGCGGCGAGCCCATCCCCCTGGGCAAGAACCTGCGCTATTTCGGCGACGGGTTCCAGCTCTCCAAGCTGATCGGCGGCCGACGCTACTGGCGCGTCCCGGTGATGGACGGGGAGTTCTTGTGCGAAGAGTCGAGCGGCATGGTCAAGGCCGTGGGCGGGGGCAACTTCCTGATCCTGGCGGCCAGCCGGACGGCGGCGCTGCAGGCCGCCGAAGCGGCAGTCGCGGCGATGCGCCGCGTTCCCAACGTCATCCTGCCTTTCCCCGGGGGCGTGGTGCGCTCGGGCTCCAAGGTAGGCTCTAAGTACAAGGCCCTGCCCGCCTCCACCAACGACGCCTTCTGCCCCACTCTGCGGGGGCTCGTTGCCACGGCCCTCAGCCCGGACATCGAGGCGGTGCTGGAGATCGTGATCGACGGGTTGACGGATGCGGACGTGCGCTCCGCCATGGGCGTTGGTCTCAGGGCGGTGTGCGGGCTCGGCGCCGACGCCGGAGTGCGGCGCCTGAGCGCCGGCAACTACGGCGGCAAGCTGGGCCCGTTCCACTTCCCTCTGCGGGAGATCGTGGCGTGAGCCCCCTCACCTTCACCCTGCGCGAAACTCCGCGGCAGCGGGTGGACCTCTCGCCCCTCACCCCGGAGCGCCTCGCCGGAAAAGCCCTGGCGGAGATCGAGGCCCTGGAGCTCACGAGCGGCAACCGCAGGCTGCAGGTGAGGGAGCTGTTCGAGGTGAGCGGGACCGACGCTGCCACGCTGGTGATCCGGGGAGGCTGCGACCGTCTGGACCGCATCGGTCAGGGCATGGGGAGCGGCTCCATCCTGGTGGAGGGGGACGCGGGGGCCTACCTGGGTCTCGACCTGCAGGGCGGCGCGATCGAGGTGCGGGGCGATGCCGGCGCCTATTGCGCGAGCCGCATGGCGGGGGGGCTCATCCACATTCACGGCAACGCCGGGGACTTCCTGGGAGCCGCCTTGCCCGGGGAGCCCCACGGCATGCGGGGAGGGACCGTGGTGGTCCGGGGCAGCGCGGGGGACCGGGCCGCGGACCGCCTGCGGCGCGGCCAGGTGCTGATCGAGGGGAACGCGGGCCGGTATTGCGCCTCCCGTATGATCGCCGGCACCGTGGCCGTGCTGGGGCGGGTGGGGGAAGGCGTGGGCAGCGGCATGCGGCGCGGAACCCTGCTCCTCTCCGAGACGCCGCCCCTCCCGTCCACGTTCAACGAGAGTGGGACGTTCGAGCTCACCTTCTTGCCCCTGTTGATCGGCTCCTGGCGGGGATTGCCGGGGGCGTTCGCGACGCTCGCCCCTGCCCACCGAGCACGCCGCTACGTGGGCGACCGGGCGGCGGGAGGCCTGGGAGAAATCTTGATCCGGGCGTGAACGGTCAGTGGTTGGAGGAGCGCTTGACCAGGGCTTCCGCCCCGCTGAAGGTCATGGTCTCTTCGATCAGGGGCTTGCCATCGCCCGCGGCTTCTCCAGGGACGACCGTGCGGACCTGATAGACGCCCCCCGGCAGCTTGGGCGCCAGCACGAAAACGTAGACCTTGTCGGCGAAGCGTTGGTAACGCTCCTTTCTCGGGTCGCTCACGTAGGGAGCGACCTTGATCTCCGTGCCGGCGAACTCCTCGCCGCGGAAGGACACCTTAACCGGACGCACCTCCGCGCTCTCGGCGAACGCCTTGCTGATCAGGCGCTTGAAATAGCGCCAGTTGCCTCCCGTCAAGCGCTGCATCTCCAGGATATCCCGGTTGAGAAAGTACATGAGCACCGGATTGCCGCGGGCGTTTTCCACCGGGGGAAAGCTCTTCTCCCGGTCACCGGTCAGGAACTGGGTGGATACGAACTTGCTGCCATCCGGTTGCACCCGTTCGACGAACACATCCACGTTATCCTGGAACCCGGACTCCAGAACCCCCTCCTTCTTGAAGCTGTAATGGAGGGTGTTCGGCCGGGTGATGGGCTGCAGGTGGTCGGTGAGGAAAAGGAGCGTCTCGGCGCTGGAATATTTTTCCCCTCTCTCCTCCGCCTGGGCGGTGGAAAGGACAAGGCCGGCGGCGACGAGCACCGTCAGACCAAGGGACTTCACGGGATTCAAGCGGCTCATGATGGCAGAGTTCCTTTCGATCAAAACGATTATTTCCGCTCCCAGGCGTCGAGGCCCAGGAGGGCCGAAGCGTTCAATGCAGCGCCATGGACTGCCGAAGTTTTTCCGCCAGCCGGGGACTCAAACCCGCCAGGACCTTGAGGGCGTAGTCCGCTTCCGCGTTTTCCGCCAGGGCCACCTGGGCGAGCCCCAGGTAATACCAAGTCTCGGCGCTTTCCGGGTCTAAGGCCAGCGCCCGGCGGTAGGCCTGGACGGCCTGGTGATCCTGGTTCAGATAGTGCAATGCCTTGCCCAGGGCGAGCCAGGCGTTGGCGTTGTCCGCCTCTTTCCAGGACCAGGCCTCCGCCACCTCCCGCAGGGCCGTCCATTGGTTTCCCGCCTCCAGGGCCGCGGCCCGCAGGAAATAGGGCTGGTCTTCCAGGGGCCGCTCCCAGAACGCCCGACCGCCCGTGAGGGGCTCCACTTTTTCCAGGGCGTGGTCCAGGTTGCGGAAGATCCATTCCAAGGGCAGGGAAAAGTGATAGGCCTGCTCGCCCCGGTATTTGAAGGTCACCAAGCCCACAAGGCGCCCTTCCTCGTCGAACAGCCCTCCGCCGCTTGCCCCCGAGGTGAAGGGGGTCGTGCTCTGGATGACGCCCCCCCCGTCGTAGTCGTAGAGGGCCTTGATTTCTCCCTTACTCATCTGGGGCGCAACGCCCCCCACGTAGCCCACGGCGATCACCGCCTGTCCCACCTTGAGCTTGTCGGGGCTGAAGGCCACCACCGGGGCGGTAGCATGGGGCACGTGCAGCAGGCACAGGTCGTGGTCCATATCCCTGGACTGGGTATGGGCGGTCCATCGGGCGCCGGCTTGCCCCACCTGGATGGAGCGGGCCTTGCGGGTCACGTGGCAGTTGGTGGCCACGATCCCCTCCTTCACCACTACGCCGCTGCCGATGTTGACGCTCCCGTCGGCGTTGTAGGCCTCCACCTTCACCACGCTCGGGATGAGCTTGAAAAACAGCTTGGGATCGAAATCGGCTCGGACGGAAAAGGGGAGCAGGACACCGACCATCGCCGGAAGCCACATGCAGCGTCGCATCACGTCAACCTCGCGCCACCGCCCTGCCCTCCCCTTGACCGGGCAGCAACCTGATCAAACCATTCTGCCTATCCGTATCCCGCGATCCTCGCCGCGCCCTCCCGGGGGTTCAGTTGGCCTTCCCGTGGATGATCCGACCTTGGTCGTCCACTAGGGGCACATTGTAATCCTCCAGAATCGCCCGGATGCCCGGGGCGTTGCGCTCGATCAACTGTTCGACCTGCGCCTTCCATTCCCGTTCGCCGAAACGAACCCCCATGGCGATGGGGTAATCGAACTTGATCTCCGGGTCCGGCCCGAACGGCACCACCGCGAGCTGCGGGGAATTCAACCGCTTGGCGAAGTAGCCGGCGATGGGCCCCCAGACGAAGGCCACGTCGATTCTCCCGGAAGCTAGGTCCCGCTCGATGATCTCGCCGGGGTAGTCCTCCGGGTCGCCGCTCATGCGCTGGTAGAAGATGGCCTGGCCGATCAGGCCATGGCGCAGCAGCCAGTCCACCGGCGGCGTCTGGGCGAAGACCCCCAGTTTCAGCGCTTTGAGCGTGGTTCCCTCCAGCCGCGGCAGATCTTCGGGCGTCTTCACGCCGTCCAGGCCTCTGCCTTTGACGTAGACCAGGGCGTAGGTGGAGCGGTAATAGGGCTTGGTGGTGGAAGCCAGCTCGTAGCCCACCGGCAGGCCCATGATGAGATCGCACTTGTAGTTTCCGCTCGCCGGGTCCCGGGCTCGCAGGGTGTTGCGCACGAAGCCGATGCGCTGGGGAAACCAGGTGTAATCGAGCCCCCAGCCCAGGTCCCGGGCGAACAGCTCGGCGATCTTGTTTTCGAAGCCTTCCTGGTTGCGGTGGGAGAAGGGCAGGTTGTTGGGATCGGCACAAACCCGCAGCACCTTGCCCTCGGCGCTGGCCCTCTCCTGGGCCTGGGCCGCCAGGGCGAAGCCGGCAAGGGCCGCGGCGGCCAGGACGACCCGCCACCCGGCACCGCCCCGCGGCGAGATTCGGTTTTTCATCCGGAATTCCTCGGGAAGGAGGCCTTACTTCAACTCCTCCAGCCGTCCCGGCGGAATCTTGCCGTCGGAGCGGCCCTTGAGATAAGCGTACAGGTTGTCCAGGTTATCGGTCACCATCTTGCTGTTGGCGAAGCCCGGCATGCCCCGCTCCGGCCGGCCGTTGAGCAACGTTTCCTTGAACTGCTCCCTGGTCATGACCTTCAGGCTCTCGATCAGGGACGGGCCCACCAGGCCCTCCTGCCGGGCGCCGTGGCAACGGTCACAGGCAAGCGCCCGCCAGGTTTTCCACCCCGCCAGGGTATCGGGATCCACCTTGTTCCCCTCCACCCGGTAAAGGGGTTTGCCCTCGCTCTGGCCGAGCGGCGCGGTCCCTGCCGCATGAGAAGCCGAGGTTACCATCAAAAGCGCCGCCGCTACCGCAATCGATCCTCTCATCTTCCTTTCCTAAGAAACAGTGGACGCAGAAAAAATTACTGACATCCCGACGCGGGTCTCGGCCGGGATGTCAGTAACGAAGCTTAGAACAAAGGGACCCTGAAGGGTTAGCCTTGTCCCTGGGTTACGGCAGGGAGAAGACCGTCAGCACGCCGCCCAGCTCGGTGTAGCGGGCGAGCTCCCGGTAGCCGCCCACCGCGCCCAGGCCGTCGGTATCCTTCTCCAGGCCCGCCGCCAAGCCGATGCCGGCCCAGCCGCCGATCCCCGAGAGAATCCCGATGTACTGCTTGCCCTTGTATTCCCAGGTGGTGACGTTGCCGATGATGCCCGAGGGGGTCTTGAATTTCCACAGCTCCTTCAGGTCTTTGGTGTCCACGGCCTTGATCCAGCCGTCGAGGGTGCCGTAGAAGGCCACGTCGCCGGCGGTGACCAGGGCGCCGCTCCACACCGAGAACTTCTCGGGCTTGGAAGCTACGATTTTGCCCTTGTCCGCGTCCCAGATGATGAAGTTGCCCATGCCGCCGTGGCTACCAGGCGCGGGATACATGGACAGGGTCGCCCCCACGTAGGGCTGGCCGGCCACGTATTCCACCTGGAACGGCTCGTAGTCCATGCACACATGGTTGGTGGGCACGTAGAAGAGACCGTTCTTGGGATTGAACGCCGCTGGTTGCTGGTCCTTGGACCCCAAGGCCGCCGGGCAGATGCCCTTCACGTTGATGTCCGGCCCGCGATCCGGCGAGGTGTGCTTGGAGGTGGCGTACTTCTTCACCACCTGCGGACGGCCGGTCTTCATGTCCACGTGGGTCGCCCAGTTCACCTTCGGATCGTATTTCTCGGCCACCAGCAGCTCGCCGCTCGCCCGGTCCATGGTATAGGCGAAGCCGTTGCGGTCGAAGTGCACGAGCGCTTTACGCTTCTTGCCCTTTACCGTGATGTCGGCCAGGATCATCTCGTTGACGCCGTCATAGTCCCACTCGTCGTGGGGCGTCATCTGATAGACCCACTTGGCCTGGCCGGTGTCCACGTCCCGGGCGAAGATGGTCATGGACCACTTGTTGTCGCCGGGGCGCTGGGTCGGGTTCCAGGTGCTGGGGTTGCCCGAGCCGTAGTACATCAGGTTGAGATCCGGATCGTAGCTGTACCAGCCCCAGGTGGTGCCGCCTCCGATCTTCCACTGGTCCCCCTGCCAGGTCTTGAGCGACGAGTCCTTGCCCACCGGCGCCATCTTGCCGTCGGTCCAGGTCATGGTCTTGTCCGGATCGAAGCACATCTCGTTGTCCGGACCGGTGCTGTAGCACTTCCACACCTGCTTTCCGGTGTTGATGTCGT
Source organism: Pelomicrobium sp. G1 (assembly GCF_051905455.1). Lineage (NCBI taxonomy): Bacteria > Pseudomonadati > Pseudomonadota > Hydrogenophilia > Pelomicrobium > Pelomicrobium sp. G1. Next base: position 39,552 of record NZ_JBQACR010000006.1, on the reverse strand, counting down.
ACGCCGCAATGAAGCCGCGCACGCCGAACTCGCCGCCGGAAATCCCGGTGAAGACCTTGTCCTTGAACACGTGGGGGGCGTTGGTGTTGGTCTCGCCGATCTTCGGGTTGCCGTTGACCGTCTTCCACACCTCCTTGCCGGTCTTGGCGTCCAAGGCCACCAGGGTGGTGTCCGCCTGCTGCAGGAAGATCTTGCCCTCCGCGTAGGCGAGGCCCCGGTTCACCGTGTCGCAGCACATGACCGGGATCACGCTCGGATCCTGCTTGGGCTCGTACTTCCACTTGATGCTGTAGTCGTCCAGGCTGATGGCGAAGACCTTGTTGGGGAACGGCGTGTGGACGTACAAGGTGTCGCCGAGCACCAGGGGACCGCCTTCGTGCCCGCGCAGCACCCCCGTAGAGAACTGCCAGGCGACCCGCAGGTTCTTGACGTTGTCCTTGTTGATCTGCTTGAGCTCGCTGTAGCGCCAGTTGTAGAAGTTCCCGGCCGGCATGACCCATTGCTTGGGGTCTTTCTGCAGCTTCGCCAGCTCGGCGTTCGCCGCCGCCAGCCCCGGCACCGCCAGGGCCATCAACGCCAGCGGCCATTTGAATTTCGCTCTCATCGCCAGATCCTCCATTGTCGTTCAGCACGGGTTTGAGAATCTCATCCCCCTCACAGCGCGCAACACCTTCCCCCGATTCCGGGAGAAGGTGAAGGGTAATGCTTCCATTACCTGATGGGCGCGAAGCACATCGTATGCCAATCCGGAAAGCGCCCCTGGGCCGGGACGGCGGCGACACAATCCTTCTTTTTCATCGGGTTAGAGAAACGCTCGGGACTTCTCCCGGTGTGTCAGAATTGACTCTGTGCAACCGCGTGCGTGAACATGTTGTGTCACACCTCGCCGCCGGCGAGGGGCGGCGGGGGAACGGCAAGACCGCCGCCGAGTCCGGGAAAGACGGTGGGCGAACGTCCCCCGGACGCCCGTTTCTTCAAACCCATAGCGCATGAGGTGGCAGCGATGGAGCCCAAGACAAGCCTCCGGGTCTACACGGAAGAAGAGATCAAGGAACGCCTGGCCCGGGAATTGCCCCACTGGTATTACGAAGACGGCTGGATCCGCAGGAAATACCGCACCCACGGCTGGAAGGGCACCCTGATGGTGGTCAACGCCGTGGGACACCTGGCGGAGGCCGCCTGGCACCACCCGGACCTGACGGTGTCCTACGCCTTCGTCATCGTGAAGCTGGTGACCCACGTGGCCCGGGGCGTCACCGACAAGGACTTCGCCCTGGCCAAGAAAATCGAGGAAGTGGTGCAATGGCAACCGGGCAAGGAGGGCGGACCCCTGGAGGGCACGCCCCAGGACGATCCCCGAGTCTGGTACATCAAATACGACTAGCGAGGCGAGGGCCCCGGCGGGTTCTCGCTGCGGCGCAGCGAAGACTGGCCGTCCTCAGGTCCCTCTTGGGGTGGATGGCCCTCGGCTTCGCGGCCGCCGCCGGCGCCGCGCCCCTCACCGCCGAGGAGGTGAAGGAGCGGCTCGCCCGGGCGACCCGGGAGCAGCCGGCCGACTTCACCGGCCAGGATCTCTCCAACCAGGACCTGAGCGGCCTGGATTTCCGCAACGCCCGGCTCCCCCGGGCCAATCTCTTCGGTGCCAAGCTGGTGAACGCCAACCTGGCGGGCGTCGACCTCTCGGGCGCCAACCTGGACGCCACCTGGCTCATGGGCACCGATCTCACCGGGGCCAACCTGGAGAAGGCGAGCCTCTTTGCCCCGGTCATCCGCCAGCCGAAGCTCAAGGGGGCGAACCTGTCCGGCGCCCGGGTGATCGCCCATCTGGCCGGGTTGGACCTCTCGGGTGTCAACTTCGCCAACGCCCGGCTGGGCGTGGATATCCGCAACCAGCCCATGGGACAGATGCGCAACGACTTCACCAGCGCCAACCTCTCCGGGGCCAACCTGGAGGGGGCGGACGTGAACCGGGCGCTGCTGCGCTTCGCCAATCTGCAGGGGGCCAGCCTTCGCGGCGCCAACCTCTTCCGCGCCGACCTCTCAGGCGCCGACTTGACCGGCGCCGATCTCTCGGGGGCCGATCTCACCGAGGCCGACCTGGAGCGGGCGGTGCTCAAGTGCGCGAAAGGCCTGGACACGGTCAAGGGGCTCGACCAGGCGCGCAACCGGGACAAGGCGATCTACTAAGCGGCGCGGAAGCGGCGGCGATGGGGAAACGCCTTCTGTTCGTCTGGCTCGCCGGCCTAGCGCCGGCACTGGCCGGCGCGCCTCTCCCGGTGGAGGAGGTGGCGCCGGGCGTCTTCGTCCATGGGGGCGCCCAGGAGGAAACCTCCGCCGCCAACCGGGGGGCCATCGCCAACATCGGCTTCGTCGTGGGAAGCCGCTGCGTGGCGGTGGTGGATACCGGCGGCAGCCTCTCCGTCGGCCGGGGGCTGCGGGAGGCGGTGCGCGCCAGGACAGCCCTTCCCGTCTGCTACGTGATCAACACCCACGTCCACCCCGACCATCTCCTGGGCAACGCCGCCTTCGTCGGGGACAAGCCCCAGTTCGTAGGCCACGCCCGGCTTCCCGCGGCCCTCGCCGCCCGGGCCAGGACCTATCTCGCCGCCCTGTCCCGCGCCCTGGGCCCCGCGGCGGGGATGACGCCCCTCGTCCCGCCGGACACCTCCGTCCAGGACACCCTGATCCTGGACCTGGGCGGGCGGCGCCTGGAGCTGCGCGCCTGGCCCACGGCCCACACCGACCAGGATCTCACCGTGTTCGACGAGCAGACCGGCACCTTGTGGCTCGGCGACCTGCTGTTCGTCGAGCGGATCCCGGTGATCGACGGCAGCGCCCGGGGCTGGCTCCAGGTGACGGGAGCCCTGCGGGGGCTTCCAGTGCAGCGCGCCGTGCCCGGCCACGGCCCGGTCACCGTGCCCTGGCCGGCAGCCCTGGAGGCCCAGGAGCGTTACCTCGCCACCCTGGTGGAAGAGACCCGGCGGGCGATCAAGCACCGGTTGACCCTTCAGCAGGCGGTCGACTCGGTGGGACTGGCGGAACGGGGGAAGTGGCTGCTCTTCGACCTCTACCACCCCCGCAACGTGACCGCGGTCTATACCGAGCTGGAGTGGGAGGATTAGCGATTGGGAGAGGGTTCTTCCGATCGGCGCCGGCGAGAGGTGCTCCCGCCGGGGGGAGAGGGCCAAGCAGCGCCAGGGCCCCGGCCGGCGCGACCCCTCCCTCCGGTACAATGCAGAAGTCCGCAAGGAGACGTCCCATGAGAAACTTTCCCTTCGCTCCGGTCGTGGGCTTGGCGCTACTCCTTCTCGCCGGGAGCCCAGCCCAGGCCGCCGGCCCCACCCCTGACCCGGACACCGAAACATGGCGCAAGGTGAAGAGCGCCCTGTTCGGCGAGCGCCCCGTCGCCGCAGGCGCGCAAGAGGTGATCCAGTTGGAGGCGCCCGCCCGGGCCGAGGACGCGGCCACGGTCCCCATCGCCATCAAGACCTTCCTGCCCCAGGAGTCGGAACGGCACATCCGGCGGGTCTACCTCATCATCGACAAGAACCCTTCGCCGCTGGCTGCCGTCTTCCACTTCTCCCCCGACGCCGGCCGGGCCGACCTGGAGACCCGGGTGCGCATCGAGGAATACACCCATGTGCGGGCGGTGGCGGAGACGAGCGACGGCCGGCTCTACGCGGCCACCCGCTACGTGAAGGCGTCGGGGGGCTGTTCGGCGCCGGCGGGCAAGGATCCCGCCGCGGCGCTGGCCCGCCTGGGCAGGATGAAGTTCCGGCTGGACGCGCCGGTAACCCTCCACCAGCCCAACCTAGCCCAGCTCATGATCAGCCACCCCAACCACTCGGGACTCGCCATGGACCAACTCACCCGGCTCTACACCCCGGCCCACTACGTGCGCCAGGTCACCGTGAGCTACGCCGGCAAACCGGTGCTCACGGCGGAGGTGGACTTCTCCATCAGCGAAAACCCCAACTTCCGCTTCTACTTCGTGCCCCGGGAAGCGGGGGAACTCAGGGCGGAGGTGGTGGACTCCAAGGACCTCAAGTTCGAAACCAGCGTCCTCGTCCGGCCGGGGATGGCCGGCGGCTCCTGATCAACGGCAGCCTTGCCCTTTTTCCCGCATGTCCCGCACCAGGTAGGACACGCCCCGGCGCCAGGAGGTGTCGGTGTTGCCGCGGATGTCCACGGACTTGTTGAGCCGGGTCGCGCCGGTGGCCACGTCCTTGATCTCCACGTTGATGTTGAGGATCAGGTTGCTCACCTTCTGCACCCAGGCGAGGGCCACCAGGTCGGCGCCCAGGGCCTTGCCGATATCCAGCTCGCAGCCGTTGCACTGGCGCAGCTCCTGGGAGGCCTTGTACTTCTCGATCAAGGCCTGGGCCGGCCCGTTGTCCAGCACCCGGCACAGGCCCGCCTGGGAGAGCTCTTCGCGCAACTGCCGGGAGATCATCGCGAGCCGCTCCCGCTGGGCGGACACGGACGCCTGGTCCCCGGAATCGTCGATGATCTCGAAGTCCATGACCGCGACGGACTTGACCGGCCCCGCCGGGGCGGCGTAGGCACTGCAGCCCAGGAGCAGCGGGAGCGCCAGCGCCGCGGGGGCTGCCCTGCGGAAAAGCGGTTTCCATGACTTCGTCATCGGCGAGGGCCCCCAGGCTCAGACGCCGCACGCCTTGAAAGCGCGCGCCTGCACATCCCGATATTTCTTGATCATGTCCTTGACGAAGTCCGGGTCGCGGAAAACCCCCATGCGCTCGCCGCCCATCTCCCGGTAGCGGGCCGCTGCGGAGGCTTCCACGTACTCCTCGTAGGGCATCTCCTTGGCGATGAAGTCGATGGCGCAGGAGCACTTGTAGAGGTACTCCTGCTTGCCGCGATGATCGTACATGCACGCCAGGACGTACTCCACCCGGTCCTGGGTCGGGTAGTCGTAGGCCGACGCCACGCCGGGCGCGAATAAAACGAGGATCACCAGCAGCCGCCATTTCATCCGGGGTCTCCTTTACGAGGAATGCAGCGATGGACGGGACGCGGTCGCCGCGATTGCGCGGGCGCGGCGCGCGTGCAATAGTAAGCCAACTTCGTCCGGGAATGCCAGCGACGGCGTCCGCGAGCCCGCTTCGATGGTCCGGCTTTTGCCCTCGAAATCCCACGGCATGTTCCCCTTCCGCGCCTTCGCCCGCCGCTTGGTACTCCTAGCGATCGCCGCCGTCTTCCTCGCCTTGGCCGCGCCCCGTCCGGCGGCCGCGCAAGGCCTGACCCCCGTGCCGGTGGCGCCCGACGTGTACGCTTTCGTCGGCGCCCTGGCCGAGCCCGCGGTGGAAAACCTGGGCTTCGTCGCCAACCAAGGATTCATCGTGGGCGACTCAGGGGTGATCGTCATCGACACGGGGACCCACCACGCTCACGCCGAGGCGATGCTGGCCGCCATCCGACGGGTGACGGACCGCCCGGTGGCGCTGGTCATCAACACCCACGCCGCTCCAGAGCGGGTGCTGGGCAACGGGGTCTTCGCCGCCCGGGGCGCGCCCATCCTGGCCCACCGGGACGCCGTCCGTTACATGGAGGCGAACTGCCACACCTGCATCCGGCGGCTGGCCGATGCCCTGGGCGGGGAAACCATGGCCGGCACGAGCGTCACCCTCCCCACCCGGGCCGTGGACGGAAGCGTGACGCTGGAGGTGGCGGGGCGGCGGCTTTCGCTGCTGCACTTCGGCTGGACCTTGGCGGGGGATCTGGCGGTGCTGGACCAGGAAAGCGGCGCGCTCTTCACCGGCGACCTGGTGTGCCTGGACCGGGTACCGGAGGCTCGGGACACCCGGTTGGACGTCTGGCTCGCCGCCCTGCAAGCTCTACGGGATCTCCCCGTGCGCGTCCTGGTGCCCGGCCGGGGGCCGGTATCCGATCCCCGGCGCGTCGCCGACACGCGAGCCTATCTGGAAGCGCTGCAGCAGGCGGTGCGGGCCCGCTACGAGGAAGGAGACAGCTTGAGCGAAGTCACCGCCCGGGCGGCGGTGCCGGCGTTCCAGGGCTGGGCCTTGTATGCCCGTTTACATGCCGCCAACGTCCACCATTTGTATCTGGAGCTGGAGAACAAGGCCCTCGCCGAATAGCGCCCGCTTCGGAACTTGTGTCTAGACGTAAGGTGCGTTGAGCCGTAGGCGAAACGCACCGACAGCCGAAACGCCCCGCTGTAGGATAAGACCCCCCGAAACGGTGCGCCAAGGCGCACCCTACTATCTGGAAGCGCCGCAGCAGGCGGTGCGGGCCCGCTACGAGCGGTAGGGTGCGTTGAGCGGAAGCGAAACGCACCGTTGCCGGGTGAGTCGCTCGGGGCGGTCGCGCCAAGTCGCCCCCTGCCTGGCACGGCTCTTGCGCAATACCGGAGGCGACAGGCGCAAGGGGTGGTTCAATGCGGATAGCAGCGCCCCGAGTGGTGTCGTTTCCTCCGTTTTCTCCTCCACTTGGCTTGGGAGACCGGCGTTGAACCGGTCTCCCATTTTCTTTTCCCGTCCGCAAGTGCGCAAGGAATTGAGCATGGGGCTGTCACACAATGTAGCGATTGCGTTGCTCCCCGTGTGACACCGGGATTGTCTTCCCGTGGCGCCGGCCGCCATCCCGCCGGATTCCCCGTCTTTACCCTAACCCTTTCCCCGCATTCGATTTTTTTTTCTTTTGCCCGGGCGAGCCGGCGGCTTCCGGCGGGCCCGTCCCCCGGCCGGGAAGCCCCGGATTCCATTGGCATATTAATTGCCAAAGGCGTACGGATTGGCTTTGGCGAGGAGGGTTCTTAGCGCTCATTTCGCGCACGCACCGGTTTCAAGCAGGTTTCCCTGGGCACTCATCAGGGAGCAGAGCGAAGCGGACGATTCGATTCGGGCGGCGATGGATGTTTGCGTGCCCGAAGACGAAGAAGGGGTGTTGTTGACTTCAACTTTGCTTCACTTCTGAAGAGGGGAGGTTGGGCGATGGTACAGCGCAAGAAAATCTGCACGGCAGTGGCGGGAGCGCTCGCGCTCCTGGGCGTCTCCAGCGCGCAGGCGGAATTGAGCTGGAAGGCGGGGGACTGGGATCTGTCCTTCAGCGGCAACGTGAACGGCTTTGCCACCTTCAACGACTGCGACAACAACCCGGTTACGGTGGCAGGGGGGCTCGCCTGTAACGGCGCAGGCCAGGACGAGCAGAACATCGAGTCGGGGCTACTGCCGAGCGCCTTGGTCTTCTCCGCCAAGACGCGGCAAATGGATTTCGACATCAGCGTCACCCTGGGCTTCTATCCGGGCCTGAACGACACCAACGTGGGCGGCGGCAAGACGGGGATCGGCTCCACCAGCATCGACATGCGGCAGAACTTCCTGACCTTCGGTGACAAAAGCTGGGGCACGATCAAGGTGGGCCGAGACCTGGGGATTTTCGGCAGCGACGCCATCCTCTCCGACATGACGCTCCTGGGGGTGGGCTCCGGTGCCGCCTTTCTGGGGGGCAACACCACCCTGGGCCGCATCGGCGCAGGCTACATCTACGCCGACTGGATTCCCCAAATCACCTACTGGTCTCCTAACTTCAACGGCTTCCAGTTCGCCGGCGGTATTTTTTCAGGCTTTGACTACATTGCGTTTTCCGGGCATCCGAACACGGCCACGCTCAGCAAGCAGGACGAGCCGGGTTTCCAAGCCAAGCTCACCTACGACTGGTCGGGGATCGGGGGCACTTCGGGCCGGGTGTGGCTGGGAGGGATGACCCAGAAGACAAAATCGAACGGGGGTACGGATAGTGCACCGGCCGGATCGAGCGTGGATGGCCGGGGCTTTGACGTGGGCGCCAAGGTGGGCTTCGGCGGCCTGGAAGTGGTGGGCTATTACTACAACGCCAAGGGTCTGGGCACCACCGCCATCGGCTTCGACGGCGCGGCCGTCGTCGGTGGCACGGTGGACGAGCGGGATTCGGACGGCTTCTATGTCCAGGCCACCTACACCTTCGGCAAGCCCAAGCTGGGGGTGAGCTATGGGGAAAGCCGGCTGGACCTGGCGGGCAACGAAACCGTGGCCACCAGCGGGACCCTGGTCAAGAAAAACCAGTCCATCGTGGTGGGCCTCTACTACGCCCTCACCAAGAGCCTGAACCTGGTGGCCGAGTACATCAACACCGAAGCCGAGGCCCATAACGGCGTGAAGAACAAGGACGACGCCGTCGCCCTGGGCGCCATCCTCTTCTTCTGATCCATCCCCAGAGACGTTCCCGCCGCCCGGGCGCCATGCCCGGGCGGTTTTCTTTCAAGTTCATGAAAATCATGAGCGCCTCCTCACGATTTCGCGGCTTTCGGGCCGACGGACGCGAAAGCAAAATGCCGTATTGAGCGCCCGTCGCCGGGCGAACCATCGGGGCGTGCGCCGGCCTTTTTTCCAGGCCCTCTCCCCTGTCCCCTCTCCCTGGGGAGAGGGAAACCGGATGGGGCCGCCCGTCCCTCTGATTCGAGGCCGCAAAGCGCCTGATGAAAGTCCGAGTCCTCGGCTCCGCCGCCGGCGGCGGCTTCCCCCAATGGAACTGCAACTGCCCGAACTGCCGGGGGGCACGGGCTGGCCGGCTCAAGCCCCGCACCCAGTCCTCCATCGCGGTGGCGGGGGACCACGGCCGCTGGGTGCTGTTCAACGCCTCCCCGGACGTGCTGGCCCAGATCGCCGCCTTCCCCGGCATGTGGCCTCGGGAGGGGCTGCGGGACACGGGGATCGCCGCCATCGTGCTGATCGACGCCCAGATCGATCACACCACCGGGCTCTTCCTGCTGCGGGAGGGCGCCCCCCTGGAAGTCCACTGCACCGAGCGGGTGCGGGAGGATCTGACCCGCGGCAACCCCGTTTTCCGCGTCCTGGAGCACTACTGCGGCGTGCGCTGGCACCGGGTACCCATCGACGGCTCCCCCTTCGAGGTGGCCGGGGCGAGCGCGTTGCGCTTCACCGCCGTGCCCCTGAAGAGCAACGCGCCTCCCTTCTCCCCCCAGCGCGACCGGCCGCTTCCTGGCGACAACATCGGCGTGCGGGTGGAGGATCGCGATAGTGGCAAGAGGCTGTTCTACGCCCCTGGGCTGGGGGAAATGGAGCCCCATTTGGAGCCCCTTTTCGCCTCGGCCGATTGCCTCCTGGTGGACGGCACCTTCTGGACCGACGACGAGATGGTGCGGCTCGGGATCTCCGCGAAGCGGGCCCGGGACATCGGCCACCTGCCCCAGTCCGGGCCCGGGGGCATGATGGAAGTCTTGGACCGTTACCCCCGGGCGCGCAAGATCCTGATCCACATCAACAACACCAACCCGATCCTGGACGAGGCGAGCCCCGAGCGGGCGGAACTCGCCGCCCACGGTATCGAAGTGGCCTGGGACGGGATGGAGATCGAGCTGTAGGAGGAGCCATGGGCGCCGGCGACGAGCGGCCTTGGACGCGGGAAGAGTTCGAGCAGAAGCTGCGGGAGAAGGGGGCTGGATACCACATCCACCACCCCTTCAACGTGCGCATGAGCGCAGGCCAGCTCACCCCTGACCAGATCCGGGGTTGGGTCGCCAACCGCTTCTATTACCAGATCAACATCCCCTTGAAGGACGCGGCCATCCTTTCCAACTGCCCGGACCGGGAAGTGCGCCGCCAGTGGATCCAGCGCATCATTGACCACGACGGCCGCGAGGGGGACGAAGGCGGCATCGAGGCTTGGATAAGGCTGGGCATGGCCTGCGGCATGACCCGGGAGGAGATCGTGTCGCTCAAGCATGTGCTGCCGGGGGTGCGCTTCGCCGTGGACGCCTACGTGAACTTCGCCCGCACCCGCCCCTGGCAGGAAGCGGTGTGCGCCTCCCTGACCGAGCTTTTCGCGCCCCAGATCCATAGGGAGCGGCTGGCCAACTGGCCCCAGCACTATCCCTGGATCGACCCGGCCGGCTACGAATACTTCCGCAAGCGCCTGTCGGAGGCCCGCCGGGACGTGGCCCATGGCCTGGAAATCACTCTGGACTATTTCAAGACCCGGGCCCAGCAGGAGCGGGCCTTGGAGATCCTGCAGTTCAAGCTGGACGTGTTGTGGACCCTGCTGGACGCGATCCAGCTCGCCTATTGCCCGAAGGAGCGGCCATGATCCAGGCGGTAGGGCGTATAGAGCGCAGCGAAACGCACCGATCGACCGCCGGAGTCACGGTGCGCCAGGGCGCACCCTACAACGATTGCCGAGCGTTCTGTCGGCTCCCGCGGTCGAAGCTTGAGGAGGCGGCCCGATGATCCAGCCTCTTGCTTTGGAAGACGTGCCCCAGTTGACCCGGCACTTCCGCTTGCAATGGGAGGAAGCCCAGCAGGCCTGGGTGCTGCTCTACCCGGAAGGAATGGTGCGGCTGTCCCCCAGCGCGGCCGAGATCATGCGCCGGGTGGACGGGGCCACGACCGTGGCGGGAATCGTGGCCGACCTGGAACGGGCTTACCCCGGCGCCGACCTTCGCCGGGATGTGATGGAATTCCTGGAGGTGGCTCATGAACGAGGCTGGATCCGCAGACAAAGCGAATAATCCCTTGTGGCTGCTGGCGGAGCTCACCTACCGCTGCCCGCTGCACTGCGTCTACTGCTCCAACCCGGTGGACTACACCCGTTACGGGACCGAGCTCGCCACCGAGGAATGGCTGTGGGTGCTGCGGGAGGCCCGGGCCCTGGGCTGCGCCCAGTTGGGCTTCTCCGGCGGAGAGCCCCTCCTGCGGGACGATTTGGAAGTGCTGGTGCGGGAAGCCCACGCCCTGGGCTATTACACCAACCTCATCACCTCCGGCGTGGGGTTGAACGAGAAGCGCATCGCGGCCCTGAAGGCGGGGGGCCTGGACCACATCCAGCTCTCCTTCCAGGACTCCACCCGGGAGCTGAACGACTTCCTGAGCCACACCCGCACCTTCGACTTGAAACAGAGGGTCGCCCGCCTGATCAAGGCCCACGGCTACCCCATGGTGCTCAACGTGGTGCTGCACCGGCAGAACATAGACCACGTGGAGAAGATCCTGGAGATGGCGCGGGAACTGGGGGCGGAGTACGTGGAACTCGCCAACACCCAGTACTACGGCTGGGCCTTCGTCAACCGGGACCACCTGCTGCCCTCCCGGGAGCAGATCGAGCGGGCGGAGGCGGTGACCCACCGCTTCCGGGAAAAAGTGGGCAATGCCATGCGCATCTACTTCGTCGTGCCGGACTACTACGCCAACCGGCCCAAGGCGTGCATGAACGGCTGGGGCTCGGTGTTCATGTGCGTCTGTCCCGACGGGGTGGTGCTCCCTTGCCACGAGGCGCGCGGGCTTCCCGGGCTCACCTTCCCCAGCGTGCGGGAGGCAAGCCTCAAGTGGATCTGGTACGAGTCCCCTGGGTTCAACCGGTACCGGGGCGAAGGGTGGATGAAGGAGCCCTGCCGCTCCTGCCCCGAGCGGGTGAAGGACTTCGGCGGCTGCCGCTGCCAGGCCTACCTCCTCACCGGAGACCCGGCCAACGCGGACCCCGTGTGCGAACTCTCCCCTCATCACCACGTCGTGGTGAAGGCGATCGACCGAGCCCAGCGGCCGGCGGCGGCCGCGAGGCCCATCTTGTTCCGGGACGACCGCAACTCCCGGGCCTTGAGCGAGGCGTCCCTCGCCCAGTGAGCGAGAGCCTTTAAACTTTCCTCATGGACGCGGCTCGGCAAGCCTCCGTTCCGACGCCTCCCGCCATCGAGGCTTTCGAGCTTACCAAGCGCTACGGGGATGTGCTGGCGGTGGACGGGCTTTCCCTGGAAATCCCCGCTGGCCAGTTTTTCGGCCTCCTCGGGCCCAACGGCTCGGGCAAGACCACTACCGTGCACCTCCTCTCCACCCTGATCCGGCCCACCCGGGGCGAGGTCCGGGTGGCGGGCTTCGACGTGCTCGCCCGGGCGCTGGAGGTGCGCCGGGCCATCGGCGTGGTGTTCCAGGACCCGGCCCTGGACCCGAGCCTGTCGGTGGCGGAAAACCTCCGTTTCGCCGGGATGCTCCATGGCCTTTCCAGCGCCGAAATCCGCCGCCGCGCCGAGGAGCTGCTCGACCTCTTCGGGCTCGCCGAGCGGCGCAACGATCCGGTCAACCGCCTCTCCGGCGGGCAGCGCCGGGCCCTGGACATTGCCCGGGGGGTGATCCACGAGCCCCGCATCCTGTTCCTGGACGAGCCCACCATCGGCCTCGACGTGCCCAACCGGCGGCGTATCTGGCGCTTCATCGGGCAATTGCGGGCGCGCAAGGGCATGACCGTGCTCCTCACCACCCATTACCTGGAAGAGGCGGTGGCCTGCGACGTGGTGGCCTTCATCAAGGAAGGGCGCCTGGTGAAGTCCGGCCCGCCCCAGGCCCTCATCGAGAGCCTCGGCACCCACGTGCTCGAGATCGAGGCCGAGGCTCTGGAAGAGCTGGCCGCGGCCCTCGCCCCCCGTCTCGGCGCGGGCCTCCTGGAAGGGGAGACCCTCAGCTTTCGCTTCCGGGGCGAGGCGGCGGCCCTCGCCGCCCTCCAGGCGGAGCTAGCCCCCCGGGTGGCGGCGCTGCGGGTGCGTCGGCCTAATCTCAACGACGTGTTCCTGTGGACCACCCAGGCAGGGGCCCGGGCGCCTGGGGAGGCGGAAGCCCCCTGCCCGGCGCGGGAACGGGTGCATCCGTGATCGCCCGCCCCCTTTACGCCGTGCTGGAGCGGGAGCTGATCAAGCTCTTCCGCCAGCGCGGGCGGCTCGTCTCCGCCCTGGTGCGGCCCTTGATCTGGCTGTTCGTGATCGGCGCGGGTTTCGACGCCCTGCTGGACCGTGGCGGCCCCGAGAGCTACCAGTATTTCCTCGTGCCCGGGGTGACCGGCATGGCCATCCTGTTCGGGGCGATGCTAGCGGCGCTGGCTACGGTGTACGACAAGGAATCGGGGGTAATGCGCATGCTCATCATCGCGCCCCTGCGGCACGCCTGGATCGTCGCGGCCAAGGCGATCTCGGCCGCCTGCGCGGCCCTGGTCCAGGCGGCGCTTCTCCTGGTGCTACTGGGCCTGCTGGGCTATCTCTCCCGGGGAATCGACGCGCCCATGCTGGCCGCCGGGCTTCTCGCCACCGCCGGCGCTTGCGCGGCCCTGGGGATGCTGGTGGCCGCCTTCACCAAGACCCTGGACAACTATGCGGTCATCATGAACTTGGTGATCTTCCCGGTGTTCTTCCTCTCCGGGGCGCTCTACCCGGTGAGCACCCTGCCCGATCCCTTGCGCATCGCCGCCCTCCTGAACCCCTACACCTACGGGGTCGATCTCCTGAAACACGGGATGCTGGCCAATGCGGGCTCGGCCCTGGCGCCGGACTTCAGCCCCAGCGTCGATCTCGCCGTGCTGGGGGCCTTCACCGCGGCGGCGATCGCCCTCGCTTGCTGGCGCTTCTCCCGGGACAGCGCCTACGAACCCCTGATCCACGCCATCGCGCGTAGGCGGGACTGATGCGATGCTCCCGTAGGGTGCGTTGAGACGCAGGCGAAACGCACCCGCCACCGGGCGAGCGCTGTTGGAGTGGTGCTACGGCCTACAACCGCCCCGCCTGCAGCATTTGGCGCACCAGGTCCTGGAACGCCGCTTCGTAGGCCTGGCGGAAGCCCTCTTCCCGCCGGCCCCGGCCCGTCCCTTCCCCTTGGAAGCGTCCCAGGGCCGTTCCGTCCGGGGCGGAGAAGGTCACCACGACGCTGGCATAGTAGGTGTCAAAGGTGGGATTGAACGTGCTGGAGCCCTGCACCCGGGCGAGCGGATCCTGGCCCGACGGCCGATCCGCGGTCCGCACCTCGGCGAAGAGCTGCTTGAGGGCCTGGAGGGCGGCTTCTTGAACGATCCGGCCCTCCTCGAACCAGTAGTGGGCGTAGCCGCCGGCACCTCCCATGACGTAAGTGTTGCGGGCGATGTCCTTGGGTGCCATGTACAGGGTCACCGCGCCGGCGCTGGGGAGGGAAATCGTCCCCGGGGATGCGCCCGCGAGCCGCAACTTCTCGGCCGGCGGAGGCGCCTGGAGCGCCGCCAGGACCGCCCCGTCCTGGGCCAGCGCCTCGGCGAGTCTCCGGAACGCCGCCTCATACGCCCCCCGGGCACCTTCGTCCCCGGTCGCCCGGAACGACCCTTCCGCCGTGTACTCCCCCACCGTCTCGCCGGCGGCGGAGGAGAGGGTCACGGCGGCGGTGGCGTAGTAGGTGCCCAGCAAGGGGTTGTAGGCGCTCCAGCCCCGCACCTGGGCTACGGGGCGGGAGCCGCGATTTTCCGCCACCATCGTTACCCGCTCGAAGATCCGGGCGAGGGCCCGGGAGGCGGTCTCCCGGACGATCCGGCCCTCTTCTACCCATTCCCCCCCGTAGGAGCCGCTGGTGGCGATGCGGGTGCGGCGGGTGGCCTCCTCCGGCTCCATGTAAAGCGCGAGCTCCGCCTTCAGGGGCAAGGTCACCGGTTGCGGGACGGAGGGCGCCGGTGGAGAGACGCTCGGGGCAGCAGCGGCCGGGGATGGCCGGGCCATGGCGGTAGTGACGCCTTGAGGTGCAGCGGCGGCCGGTTGCGGAGGCGCCTCCGCTCCCGGGGCCGGGCCGCCGGCCTGGGCCGGGGCGGAAGTCGCCGTTTCCGCCTCTGACGGCGCCGGGGCGGATGCCGCGGGCGCCGGAGCCGCCGCGACGGGACTGGAACGGGAAGCGCCTCGCAGCGCCGCCACCAGGGTCCCGTCCGCCCGGAGCCGCCGGGCAATCTCCTGAAATGCCGCGTCGTAGGCCTGCTGGAAGCATCCCTCCCCGCCGCCCCGGGACGAGGCTTCCGCCTCCAGCCTCCCCAGGGTCTCGCCGCCGGGGGCGATGAAGGTCGTGACCGCCGTGGCGTAGCAGGCCTTCAGGATGGGGTTGTAGGTGCTCCAGCCCTGGACATGGGCCACCGGATGGGACGCGGCGGGCTGCTTGACCGGTGCCGCCCCCTCGAAGAGCTGCCCGAAGGCCTTGAGGGCCGTCGCTTGGACCATGCGCCCTTCTTCGAACCAGTAGCCGCCCGCGTAACCGCCCCCTAGCACGTGGGTGCGCTTGGTGGCTTCCTTGGGGGCCATGTAGATTCCCAGCGCAGCGGCGATGGGGATGGAGGTTCCCGCCGCAGGCGCAGTAGCCGAAGCCTCCCGCCCCGGCGCGGGGGAAAAGGGGTCCAGCCGGCCGGTCCATTCGCCGAGCCGTGGCGCGCTGCACCCGGAGAGGATTGCCATGATGAGGCTCGCCAGGGCGAGCCTCGAAGGCTTGAGGGCTAAGTTTTTCATCGGGGTCTCGACGAAGGCGGTGAAGAGTAAGGGCATTTTCCCCCACCGGCGCCCGCCGTTGGAAGATTTTTTGAACGGCCCAGGTGGCGGCTTGCAAGCGCCGCTGGCAATTTCATGAAAATCATGACGGGGGATGACGCTATGCTTTTTCTGGACCGACTTCAACGCGAAGAAAAAACATGCGCCAGACCGTTGCCATCACGTTCCTCGCCAGCGCCCTCGCCTCCTGGGCCCCCGCCCCCTTTGGGGCGGCGGCCGCCGAGCCCGAAGAGGCAACCCCGGTGCGCGCCTCCCCGGTGGTGGTCACCGCCACCCGCATCGAGCAGGAGAGCTTCGACTTGCCCCTGGCCATCGACGCCATCGGCGCCCAGGTACTCCAGGAGGGCCGGGCGGCGGTCAACGTCTCCGAGGGCCTCACCCGGGTACCGGGCACGGTGGTGCAGAACCGGGAGACCTTCGCCCAGGAGCAGCAGATCGTTCTACGGGGCTTCGGCGCCCGCTCCCAGTTCGGCGTGCGGGGCATCCGGCTCTATGCCGACGGGATTCCCGCCAGCACCCCCGACGGCCAGGGAGGCACGGGGCTGTTCGACCTGGACTCGGCGGCGCGCATCGAGGTGCTGCGGGGCCCCTTCTCCGCCCTTTACGGCAACCACTCAGGGGGCGTAGTGCAAGTCTTCACCGAGGAGCCGCCGGAGCGGGCGTTTGTCGAACCCTATGTCCGCTTCGGCTCCTTCGACACCTGGAAAGCCGGGCTCAAGCTCGGCGGCTCCTGGGGCGACGGAGGTTATCTCGCCAACGGTTCCCGGTTCGAGACCGACGGCTTCCGGGACTGGAGCGGCGCGCGGAAGGATCAGTTCAACGCCAAACTGACCCAAGCGCTCTCGGGCGGGGGGCGGCTGCAGCTCAGCCTCAACGCCCTGGACCAGCCGGACAACCTGGACCCCCTGGGGCTCACCGCGGATGAAGTCCGGCAAAACCGGGAACAGGCGAGCCCCGTGGCGCTGCAGTTTAAAACCCGCAGGAGCCTCTCCAACCTGCAAGGGGGCGCAGTGTGGGAGCAGCCTTTCTCGGCCACCGATACCCTGCGCCTCGCCGCCTACCTCGGCCAGCGTAGCAACGAGCAGTTCCTCGCCATTCCCCTGGCGACCCAGAATGGGCTGCGCCACTCGGGCGGGGTGAGCGTCTTCGACCGGGACTTCGGCGGCGCGAGCCTGCGCTGGACCCGCAGGAGCGAGGCCTTCGGCACGCCCTTCACCTTGACCGCCGGGCTCGACTACGATCGGGCCCAGGACGACCGCAAGGGCTTCCGCAACGAACTCGGGACTCTAGGGGCCCTCAAGCGGGACGAGGATAACCTGAGCGAGAGCTGGGGCGGTTACCTCCAAGGAGAGTGGCGTGCGACCGAAGCCTTGAGCCTGCACGGGGGGCTGCGCTATACCCGGGTGGATTTCGAGTCCAAGGACAAGTTCATCTGCACCACCACGGTGAACACCACCGGCACGCCCCTCGGTACCTGCAGCGGCAGCACGCTCCCCGTGACCGCCACCAACTTCAACCCGGACGATAGCGGCAGCCGGCGCTTCTCCGCCTGGACGCCGGTGGCGGGGCTGCTCTACCGACTCAGCCCAGCGGTGAACCTCTACGCCAACGCCGGCCGCAGCTTCGAGACCCCCACCTTCATCGAGATTGCCTACCGACCTGACGGCAGCTCCGGGCCCAATCTGGCGCTGGAGCCATCCAAGAGCAACCATTACGAAGTGGGGGTCAAGGCTTTCCTCGGGGCCGACACCCTGGTGAACGCTGCTCTGTTCCAGATCGACACCCGGGACGAGATCGTGGTGTTCTCCAATTCAGGCGGCCGGGCCACCTTCCAGAACGCGGGGGACACCCGCCGCCGGGGCGCGGAGCTGTCCCTGGACAGCCGCCTGACCCGCGGGCTGTCCGCCTACCTGGCCCTCACCTACCTGGAGGCCCGGTTCCAGGAGAGCTTCCCCACCTGCGCCGGATTTTGCACCGCCCCCAACGCCACCGTGGCCGCCGGCAACCGCATCCCCGCCGTGCCCGAGTACACGGTGTACGGGGAGTTCCTGTGGGAGCACCGGCCCCTCGGATTCTCCGCCGCGCTGGAAGCTCGCTGGAACGCCAAGGTGTACGTGAACGACTTGAACACGGACTTCGCCCCTAGCTACTTCGTCGCCAGCGCCCGGGCCGTCTTCAAGCAGCGTTTCGGCGACTGGCTCTTCCAGGAATTCCTACGGGTGGACAACCTCCTAGACGAGGAATACATCGGCGCGGTAATCGTGGGGGATGCCAACGGCCGTTTCTTCGCCCCCGCGCCGGGGCGCACCCTCCTCGTGGGCGTCTCGGTGCGCCACCTTTTTTGACCCGCCGCCGGCTTGCCCCAGTGTGTCAATCCTGGGACAGGCGCGCCATTCTGGGGCACCGGGTAGCACTGGAGAGGCATTCTCCCCCGGGGCTTGAGACCCGGGGGCCGGGGCACGATCCTTGCTCACAGGCGCCGAATGCCGCCTGCCTGCTGCCCCCCTTTACGCCGCAGCGGTATCATGGCGTTTTGGATCCAGAGGTTAGAAGGTTCGTCAGGCTCAGGAAGAGGAGGAGTTTCATCCCATGCTGAAATCCCTACATATCAACCCGGACAAATGCACCGGCTGCCTCCAGTGCGAAATGGCCTGCAGCTTCGAAAACGAAGGCGTGTTCAACATCGCCAAGTCCCGCATCAAGGTGTTCGACTTCCACCACGCGGGGCGCAAGGTGCCCTACACCTGTACCCAGTGCGCCGAGGCCTGGTGCCTGCACGCCTGTCCGGTGGAGGCGATCAAGATCGACGCCACCACCGGCGCCAAAGTGGTGGTGGACTCCATCTGCGTCGGCTGCAAGGTGTGCACCATCGCCTGCCCCTTCGGCACCATCAACTACAACGTGGACACGGGCAAGGTTATCAAGTGCGACCTGTGCGGGGGCAAGCCCGCCTGCGCCGAGGCCTGTCCCACGGGGGCCATCACCTACATCGACGCGGCCTGGACCGGGCTGGAGCGCATGCGCGCCTGGGCTGCCCGCACCGACACCCAGGCTCGCGCCTCTCACTGAGGAGGAATCGACCATGGCATGGCAAGGCAAGATCCTGCGCGTGAATCTTACCAAGGGCACCTGCACCCCCGAGCCCCTCAACATGGACTGGGCGCGCCAGTACCTGGGCCAGCGGGGCCTCGCCACCAAGTACCTGGTGTCCGAGATCGATCCCAAGGTCGATCCCCTGTCCCCGGACAACAAGCTCATCTTCGCCACCGGCCCCTTGACCGGCACCATGGCCTCCACCGGCGGGCGCTATTCGGTCATCACCAAAGGGGCGCTCACCGGGGCCATCGCCTGTTCCAACTCGGGCGGCTTCTTCGGCGCGGAGCTCAAGATGGCCGGCTGGGACATGGTCATTTTCGAGGGCCGCAGCCCGACCCCCGTCTACCTCTACATCGAGAACGAGGAGGCGCAGCTCCTCCCCGCCGACTTCCTGTGGGGCAAATCAGTGTGGGAAACCGAGCCGGCCATCCAATCCCGGCACCAGGACCCCTTGATCCGGGTCGCCTGTATCGGGCGCGCGGGGGAGAACCGGGTGCTCTACGCCGCCATCGTCAACGACCTACACCGGGCGGCGGGCCGTTCGGGGGTGGGGGCGGTGATGGGCTCGAAGAACCTGAAGGCGGTAGCGGTGCGCGGCACCAAGGGCGTGGGCAAGATCCGCGATCCCAAGGCCTTCATGGAGGCGGTGCGCGCCGCCAAAGAAGTGCTCAGGAACCATCCCGTGACCGGCCAGGGCCTACCCAAGTTCGGGACCCAGGTGCTCATGAACGTGATCAACGAGGTGGGGGCTCTGCCCACCCGCAACCACCGGGACGTGCAGTTCGAAGGCGCCCCCAAGATCTCGGGCGAGGCCATGCACCAACCCCGGCCCACCGACGGCAAGCCCAACCTGGTGACCAACCAGGCTTGCTTCGGCTGCACCATCGCCTGCGGGCGCATCTCCAAGATCGACGAGACCCACTGGACGGTGAAGAACAAGCCCGAGTACTGGGGTGCCTCCGGGGGCCTGGAGTACGAGGCCGCCTGGGCCCTGGGGGCGGCGAACGGCGTGGACGACCTGGAAGCCCTCACCTATGCCAACTTCGTCTGCAATGAAGACGGCATGGACCCCATCTCTTTCGGCGCCACGGTGGGCGCGGCGATGGAGCTCTACGAAATGGGGGTGCTCACCGAAGCGGAGATCGGCATGCCCGCCCCCTTCGGCTCGGCGGAAGCCCTGTGCCGCTTCGCCGAGTGGACCGCCCGGGGCGAAGGCTTCGGCAAGGTGCTGGGGCTGGGCTCGAAGCGGCTGTGCGAGAAATACGGCCATCCCGAGCTCTCCATGAGCGTGAAGGGGCAGGAATTCCCGGCCTACGACGGGCGGGCGCTGCAGGGCATGGGGCTCGGCTACGCCACCGCCAACCGGGGCGCGTGCCATCTGCGCGGCTACATGGTGGCGACCGAAGTTCTGGGCAACCCGGTCAAGACCGATCCCAAGGCGACGGAAGGAAAGCCCGAGATGCTGAAGGCGTTCCAGGATGCCACCGCGGTGGTGGATTCCACGGGCCTGTGCGTGTTCACCACCTTCGCCTGGACCCTGGCGGACATCCAGCCCCAGCTCCAGGCGGCCTGCGAAGGCGACTGGTCCATGGAGTCCCTGAACCTGCTGGGCGAGCGCATCTGGAACCTGGAGCGGGAGTTCAACCTGAAGGCGGGCTTCACCGCCAAGGACGACACCCTGCCGCCGCGCCTGCTCAAGGAGCCTTGCAAGACAGGCCCGCAGAAAGGGGAAGTGTGCCACCTGGACGTGATGCTGCCCAAGTATTACCAGGTGCGCGGCTGGACCCCGGACGGGGTGCCCACGCCCGAGACCCGCAGGCGGTTGGGATTGTAAGAAGCAACCAATCTTGTTCCGAGGTTGCGATGAAGCACGTGATCATCGGCAACGGCCCCGCCGGGGTGATCGCCGCCGAGACCCTGCGCCGGGCCGATCCCCGGGGCGACATCGTGCTGCTGGGGGACGAGCCGGAGCCGCCCTATTCCCGCATGGCCATTCCTTACCTGCTGGAAAACCAGATCGACGAACGCGGCACCTGGCTGCGCAAGGATCCGGACCATTTCCAGCGGTTAGGCGTCCAACTCAAGACCGCCCGCGCGGTCCGCGTGGACACAGCGGACCGGCAGGTGGAGCTCGCGGACGGAAGCCGCCTCCCCTACGACCGGCTGCTCGTCGCCACCGGCTCGCGCCCCAACCCGCCGCCCGTGCCCGGAGGCGATTCCCCCGGGGTGCTGCCCTGCTGGACCCTGGCGGACGCCCGCCGCATCATGGCGCGGGCCAAACCCGGCGCGCGGGTAGTGCAGATGGGGGCGGGCTTCATCGGCTGCATCATCCTGGATCCCCTCATCGCCCGGGGGGTCCAGCTTACCCTGGTGGAGATGGGCAACCGCCTGGTGCCCCGCATGATGGGGGAGACCGCGGGGAACCTGATCCGCCGCTGGGTGGAACGCCAGGGCGTGAAGGTTTACACTTCCACCCGGTTGGAGCGCATCGAGACGAAAACGGGCGCGGAGACCCTGGAGGTGAGCCTGAGCGACGGCACCCGGCTCCCGGCGGATCTGGTCATCAACGCCACCGGCGTGCGACCCAACGTGGAGTTCCTGGCGGGGAGCCGAATCGCCACCGACGCGGGCGTGAAGGTGGACGCCGCCATGCAGACCAGCGTTCCCGGCGTTTACGCCGCGGGGGATGTGGCCCAGGCGGCCGAGCTGAGCACGGGAAAGATGATCGTCAACGCCATTCAGCCCAACGCCGCCGACCAGGCGCGGGTCGCCGCCCTCAACATGGCGGGGAAAGCGGCGAGCCTGTCGGGCACCCTGGTGATGAACGTGCTGGATACCATGGGCCTCATCGCCACCTCCTTCGGCCAGTGGATGGGAGTGCCCGGGGGCGAGGGCGCGGAGCGCGCCGACCCGGAGCGCTTCCGCTACCTGCGCCTGGAATTCCAGGACGACGTGCTGGTGGGAGCCCACTGCCTGGGGCTGACCGAGCACGTGGGGGTGATCCGGGGCCTGATCCAGACCCGCGCCCCCCTGGGGCCTTGGAAAGACCGCCTGCTGAAGGACCCGACCCGGCTCATGGAAGCCTACCTCGCCCGCGCCCAGGGCGCGGTCGCATGAAAGTCACCCTCAAGCTCTTCGCCATGCTCCAGGACTACCTGCCGCAGGAGGCCCGCGGCCAGCGGGCGCTGGAGCTGACCCTGCCCGAGGGCACCACGGTGGCCGCGGTGGTGGAACGATTCCGTCTGCCCGAGAAACTGGTGCATCTCACCCTGGTGAACGGGGAGTACGTGGAGCGGGAGGCCCGGGCGAGCCGCCCGCTCCAAGACGGCGATGTGCTGGCCATCTGGCCGCCGGTGGCGGGAGGTTGAATGGCGGAACGAACGACGGAACCGGTGCGCATCGAGCGCCATCTGGCGATCAGCCACAAGGACTTCATGCGCACGCTGCCCGCAGCCCTGGGACGGCGCCCGGACACGGAGGATCCGGCCAACATCCTGGTGAAGAGCGGCCCCGACAAGCGCCTGGAAATCCGGCTCTCCCCCGAGGGCAGCCGCCAGATCGGCTCCCTCACCCTGCCCCAGACCGGCGTCGCGCTGGAGTTCGTGGGCTACACCCCCCAGGAAGTCGAGCAGTTCATGCAGCGCTTCGACGCCTATTACCGGCGCGGCGGCGGCTGACGGACCGCTTTTCTAGCCGCGGATTTCCGCCCTTGGACCTGACGCCCCTGGTGGAAATCGTCCGCGCCGCGGCCCGGTTCGATCCCGGCGGCCACCTTCCTTTCCATGCCGCGGGCCAGCAGGTGGGATGGGTCACCCCCCAGCTCGCCGGGCGGCTGGAAGCCATGACGGAGGTATTCCTGGTGGGGGACTTCGGCGTTGCCCTCCATCCCGACCTGACAGCGCCCGAGGACCGGACCCGGGCCCTCGCCCGGGCGGTAGACAGGCTTGCCGCCGAAGGCTGGATCTCCGGCGTGCGCCACGAGCCCTACGCCATTCGCGGCCGCTTCGACGAGCCGCCCCTCTTCGCCATCGAGCGGGCGGCGGCCCGCCCCTTCGGCCTCACCACCTTCGCCGTCCACGTGAACGGCCTTGCCCATCGCTCGGACGGGGGGACGGACATGTGGATCGCCCGCCGCAGCCCCACCAAGCCCATCGATCCGGGCCTGCTGGACAACCTGGTGGGCGGGGGCGTCGCCGCGGGGCACACCGCTGCCCAGACCCTGGTCAAGGAATGCTTCGAGGAGGCGGGCATCCTGGAGCCTCTGGCCCGCAAGGCCCGGCCGGCCGGCCTGGTGGGGCTTCTGCGGGAAGTGCCCGAAGGGGTCCAGTCGGAGGTGATCTTCGTCCACGACCTGGCGCTGCCGCCCGAATTCGCCCCGTGGAACACGGACGGGGAAGTGGCCGAATTCCGTCGGGTTCCCCTTCAGGCCTTGCCGGAGATGCTGGCGCAAGACGCGCCTTCCTTTACCCTGGACGCCGCCCTGGTGATCCTGGACTGCCTGGTCCGCCACGGGGTGATCGGCCCCGACGACAGGGGCTACCAGAGCCTGGTGACGGGTCTGGGGCCGAAGCCTCTCGGCTGAAACCGGCGGCGGTGCCCCCGCGTCCAAAAATTGTCCTCCGGCAAAGAGGAGCGCTGCCATGCTCATCGGCGTACCCAAGGAGATCAAGACCCACGAGTACCGGGTGGGCCTCACCCCCGCCAGCGTGAAGGAGGTGGTGGCCCATGGCCACCGGGTCCTGGTGGAACGGGGCGCCGGGGCCGGCATCGGCGCCTCAGACGCCGAGTATCTGGGCGCTGGGGCCGAGGTGGCGGCTTCCGCCGAAGAGGTCTACGCCCGGGCCGAGATGATCGTGAAGGTCAAAGAGCCCCAGCCGGTCGAGCGGGCCCGCCTTCGGGAAAACCAGATCCTCTTCGCCTATCTGCATCTCGCCCCCGACCCCGAGCAGGCCCGGGACCTCATGGCCCGAGGCGTGGTGGCGATCGCCTACGAGACCGTCACCTCCTCTGGCGGCGGGCTGCCCCTCCTCGCTCCCATGTCGGAGGTGGCCGGCCGCATGGCGATCCAGGCGGGCGCTCGCTGCCTAGAACGGGAAAACGGCGGCATGGGGGTGCTGCTGGGCGGCGTGCCCGGCGTGCCGGCGGCCCGCATCACGATCCTCGGCGCGGGCGTGGTGGGAACGAACGCGGCCCAGATGGCGGTGGGCACCGGCGCCCAAGTGACGGTCCTGGACCTCTCGGTGGAGCGGCTGCGCCGCATCGACCACGTGTTGGGCGCGCGGGTCGTCACCTGCTTTTCCAACCGCCACAACATCGAAGAGCACGTGCTGGCGGCGGAGCTGGTGATCGGGGCGGTGCTGATCCCCGGCGCCGCCGCGCCCAAGCTGCTGCCCCGGACGCTGGTGCGGGCCATGAAGCCGGGCTCGGCCATCGTGGACGTCTCCATCGATCAGGGCGGTTGCGCCGAGACCTCCCGCCCCACCACCCACGCCGAGCCCACCTACGTAGAGGAAGGCGTGGTGCACTACTGCGTGGCCAACATGCCGGGGGCAGTCCCCCACACTTCTACCTACGCCCTCAACCACGCCACGCTGCCCTTCGTGCTGGCCCTGGCCGACAAGGGCTGGCGGCGGGCGATGGAGGAGGACCCCCACCTACGGGAGGGGCTCAATGTGTGCCGCGAGCGCATCACCCACCGGGGTGTGGCGCAGGCCCTGGGACTGCCCTACACGGACCCGGCGCGAGCGCTCGCCGGGTAAGGCGCGCCGTCCGCCCGGGATCGCGTCACCCGCGGAGCCACGGATTGACGACCTTCGCTCCGACGCCTTCGAAGTGGCGCGTGTTACGGGTGGCGATCACAGCCCTACGCGCGCGCTGCGGCGATGCCAGCAATCTGCACGTCGTGGAACCCGACCCGACGACCCGCACGGCGGCGGCGCGCGGCGATCCTGGCGGCTTCGGCCGCAGCCGCCTGCTCAAAGGGCAACCCATGGCCTTCCAGATCTTCTTCGAGCGCCCTGTCAAAAGCCCTCATCGGTCATGGCGGGGTCTCTTCGCCAGTTCAGCTCCTCGCCACCACGCCCACCAGGGGGTTTTCCGCCCGCAGGCGGCACAGGAGCACCCGGTCGAAGCGCCGGGTGAGGGCGAGGGCGGCCTCGGCCGCCTGCCGGGCCAGGGCCTCCCGCTCGGCGTCGTCCACCATGTTGATCACCGGCACCACCCGCGCCGAGCCCGTGCCCTTCATGAGGCCCTCCTCGGAGGCCATGAGCCGCGCCACCTGCCCCGGCGTGAGCGGCTCGCCCCGCTTCCCCCCGCTCACCGCCTCGATCCGGTCGATGCGGTGGGCGACGCGCTCGGACAGGGGCTCACCGATGGCCCTGGCGGAAAGAAGCGCGATGACGGTGGCGGCACCCGCAGGAATCCGCGGCTCGTCCTCCTCCGGGCACTTGATCCAGCGCATGCGGGCCCCGTCGGCCTTGACCAGGGTGACGGCGAAGCCGGCCGTCCGGTGGATCTGCGCCACCAGGGCCGGCGACACGCCGCCGAGCCTCCCTTCCTTCGCGCTCGGCGCGAAATAAGCCACCTTGGGGTGACGGGCAGCCGCGGCCCTCACCCGCTCCGACAGCAGTGGCTCCTCGGCCACCACCTGGGCCACGGGAAGGCTCGTAGGCAGCCGAGGCGTCAGGACCGTGGCGGTGAGGGCGACCGGCCCCGGGTGAAGGGCGGCCAGGCGCTGCAGCACGCTCTTCTTGCCCCCCGCGCCCACGGCGCACACGATGCCGGAGCGGGCGCCGAACAGATCGAGCAGGTCTTCGCCCCTCATCGGTCCGGGTCCCGGGCCACGACCGCCGCCCGCACCGACAGGATGCGCGGGAGGAACCGGGCGAGGACTCGCCAATGCTCGCCCCCATCCCGGCTGGCGAAGAGCTGCCCGTTGGTGGTGCCGAAATACAGGCCGCAGGGCTCGATCCCGTCGGCGTCCATCGCCTCCCGTAGCACGCTTACGTACGCCCTACGTTGCGGCAACCCCCGGGTAAGGGGCGTCCAGGTGCGGCCCGCGTCCCGGCTCCGGTACACCCGCAGCCGGCCGCCCACCACGGTGCGCATGTGGCTGCTTTCCTCCGGGATTTGGAACACCGTGTCCGGGTCCCGGGGATCCACCGCCAGGGCGTAGCCGAAATCGCTGGGCAGGCCCGCCGTGACGTCGATCCAATGTCCGGCGCCGTCGTCGCTGCGGAAGGTGCCGGCGTAGCACTGGCGGTACAGCCGCTCCGGCTGGGCCGGGTGCAGGACCAGGCGATGCACGTTGTGACCGCACTGCCTCGAAGGATCGGGGACGTGGGCCACCGGCACCCCCTGGTTCGCGGCACGCCAAGTCTCGCCGCCGTCTTCGCTCCCGTAGACGCCGCCCGCGGAGACCGCGGCGTACATCCGGCGCTCGTTTCGGGGATCCACGTGGATCGAATGCACGGCGAACATTCCATGGGCCGGCTCCCAGTAAGCCCGGGTCGGGTGATGGTTAAGACCGGCGACGGGCGACCAGGTCGCGCCCCCGTCGCGGCTCACGAACAGGCCGGGCGGATCGATCCCCGCGTAGAGGGTGCGCGGGCTTCCCGGACCGCCCGGCGCCAGGTACCACACCGCCTTGAGGGGCGGATCCATCTCGCCGAGAGCGTGATGGGGCACGGCGGGCAGCGGCGTCCAGCGCCGGCCCGCGTCCCCGGTGCGATAAAGATGGGCGCCCCACACCGGATGAGCCGCCGCAGCGTATCCGGTCTGCGAGTTGCGCGGATCGAGCCATGCGTGGAGGATTTCGTACCCCGCGAGATGCGGCTCCTCCAGGCGCCAGCGCGCCCGCGCGAGGCTCGAGCGGGCGACGAACAATCCTTTTTGCGTCCCGATCACCAGCGCCACATGGGACGCTCCGCGCTCGCTAGGCATCTTCGCTCGATGGGTCGAAACGGTCCCCCTGGTTGGGCATCCGCACGGCCTCCGCGTTCGGCGGTGGCAGGCCGAGGGATCGGGAAAGGTTCGCAAAGCGGGCGAGCGCCCCAAGTTTTTCTGCGACGCTCGATAACCGCAAGGCAAGGAGGGTGGCGCGCCCGGCGAGATTCGAACTCACGACCTTCGGCTCCGGAGGCCGACACTCTATCCAGCTGAGCTACGGGCGCGCGGGGCCTGTATTATGCCGCTTTCCCGCTAGGGCGTCCACGCCCGTGCTTTGAGGGCTTTTGGCAAAGCCGCTATAATTTCACGACTTTTTTGCGTGCGGGACCCGGCATGGCAGACATCCACATCGAAGAGCACTCTTCCCTCATCAAGACCCCGAAGCAACTCATCATCACGGTGGTGCTGGCCTTCCTCGTGCCGGTGGTCGTCATCGTGATGATCGCCCACTTCATGACGGGCGGCATCAAGACGCCGAAAGAGGCGATGGCGCCGGAAGCCGTGGCCCAGCGGTTGAAGCCCGTGGGAACCCTGGTGGTGGCGGGAACGCCCGCCGCCGAAGCCGAGGCCCAGCGCCTCGCCGCGGCCGCCCCCGCCCCGGCGCCCGCCCAAGCCCCGGCGCCCGCGGCCGGAACTCAGACCGCCGCCCTGGACGGCCAGGCGGTCTATCAAAAAACCTGCGCCGCCTGTCATGCCGCAGGCGTGGCAGGCGCGCCGAAGCATGGCGACAAGGCGGCCTGGAGCACCCGCATCGCCCAGGGCAAGGATGCTCTATACGCAGCCGCGCTCAAGGGCAAGGGCGCCATGCCGCCCAAAGGAGGAAATCCTGTCCTGTCCGACGCGGAGGTTAAGGCCGCGGTAGACTACATGGTGGAGCACGCCAAGTAAGGGCAGACGGTCACCAGAGGCGTAGATCCGAGTCTGCGCCTTTTTTGTTTCTGATGCCATGGCGACCTACGCGATCGGCGACGTGCAGGGGTGCTACGCCCCGCTGCAACGCCTGCTGGAGAGAATGCGCTTCGATCCGGCCCGGGACCGGCTATGGTTTACCGGCGACCTGGTCAATCGCGGCCCCGCCTCCCTCGAGACCCTGCGCTTCGTGAAAAGCCTGGGCGCGGCGGCGGTGGCGGTGCTGGGTAACCACGACCTCCATCTGCTGGCGGCGGCGCGCGGGGTTCGCCGCCTCCACCGCCAGGACACCTTGAGGGACGTGCTGGGGGCGACCGACCGGGACGAGCTGCTCGACTGGCTGCGCCGCCGCCCCCTGATCCATGCCGAAGGCGCCACCGTCCTGGTGCACGCGGGGCTGCTGCCCGAGTGGAGCGTGCCCCGGGCGCTGGAATTGGGGCGGGAAGTGGAGCGAGCCCTGGTGGAAGACCTGGACGGCTTCTGCCGCCACATGTACGGCAATCACCCGGACCGGTGGGACGAGGCCTTGACCGGCTACGAGCGCCTTCGGGTGATCGTCAACGCCATGACGCGGCTGCGGATCCTCACCCCGGACGGGCGCATGGAGCTCACCTACACCGGCCCGCCCGAGCACGCGCCCGCCGGCTGCGTGCCCTGGTACGCCGTGCCCGAGCGCCGCAGCCGGGACTATTTCATCGTCTGCGGCCATTGGGCCGCCCACGGGCTCGCCATCACCGAGGCTCTGGCGACGCTGGATACGGGCTGCGTATGGGGCGGGAAGCTGACGGCGCTGCGCCTGCAGGACCGGCAGGTGTTCCAGGTCGCCTGCGGGGAAGAGGCAGACCGAGAGCGGCGGCGATGGCCTGTTCCGACGCCCGGGCCAGCTCGTGGCGGGTGAGGCTGCGGGGGTCGATAGGCTCGCAGAAGACGATTTCGGCCCGGGTGTAAGGCTCCCCCAGGATGCGTTTGAGGGACCCGGCGAAGCTCATGTCTCCGTAGTAGGGGACG
The DNA here is from genome assembly GCF_051905455.1 of Pelomicrobium sp. G1. Classification (NCBI taxonomy): domain Bacteria; kingdom Pseudomonadati; phylum Pseudomonadota; class Hydrogenophilia; genus Pelomicrobium; species Pelomicrobium sp. G1. The sequence continues at coordinate 11,261 of NZ_JBQACR010000006.1, read as the reverse complement.
GCCCGGGAAAGGGCCCCTGAGGCATCCCGGTAGCGCAGGGCGGCCGGGTGGACCGGCGCCACGACCTCCACGGCGGGCTGCAGCAGGGAGGGGTGAAAGATTTTCAGCTCGGTGCCGTCGGTGGTGGTGCCTTCGGGGAAGACCGCCAGGCGCTCCCCGGCGGCCAGCAGCCGCCGGATCTCCCCGTTCACCCGCGCCGCGTCGTGGCGCCGGCTGCGCTCGACGAAGATCGTCCCCGCCCGCTCGCTCAAGTAGCCGATCAACGGCCAGCGCCGGATCTCCGCCTTGGCCACGAAACGGCACGGGCTCACCGCGGAGATGACGAAGATGTCGAGCCAGGAGACGTGATTCGCCACCACCACCCCCGTGCGCGGCTCCACGCCAGGAGGATCGCCCCCCACCGAAAGCTCGACGCCCAGAATGCCCAGGAGCTGGAGGGACCAGCGGCGCATGACCCGGGCCCGGGCGGACCGATCGAGCCGCGGATACTGGAAAGTCACGCGAGCGAGCCCCGCCGCCAGGTGATACGCCAGGCGCGCGATCCGCCACGCGGAACGGACGAAGGGATGGAGGCTAGGCGTGATGATCTTTCAGGAAATGGCGCGCGTAGCGCCCGTTCAGGCGTTGCATGGGCAACAGGAGGAGGAGATCCGCGGTATTGAAGTCGGGATCCCAGGCCGGATCGCCGCACACCCAGGCGCCGAGGCGCAGGTAACCCTTGATCAGGGGCGGGATGGCGGCGTCCAGGTCCCCTTTCAGCGCGGCGAGGGGAAGCGGGCAGCGCGGAAACACCCGGTATTCCACCGGACTCATGAAGCGCTGGCACACCTGGTTGTAGATGCTGGCCGCCACCCGCCCGCCGTCGCCCATGGCGATGCTGGCGCAGCCGATCAGGTAATCGTACCCGTGGCGGCGCATGTAAGCGGCGATGCCCGACCAAAGCAGGGCGATGATGGCGCCGTTGCGGTAACCGGGATGCACGCAGGCGCGCCCCACCTCCACGAGGCGGCCGCCCAGGTGGGCCAGCCGCACTAGGTCGAACTCGTCCTCGGAATAGTAGCCGCCGATGCGCTCGGCGTTCTCGGGGCTCAGGATGCGGTAGGTGCCGACCACTTCGTGGGTCTCGCGGTCGCGCACCAGCAGATGCTCACAGTACGGGTCGTACAGATCGCGATCGATGCCGAGATGGGCGCTTTTCAGGCGCGCGCCCATCTCCTCCCCGAAGACCCGGTAGCGCAGCCGCTGGGCCTCCAGCACCTCCCCGGGAGATTGGGCGAGCTGCACCAGGAGCCGCCGGCGCTGGGCCGGTCGTATGCGCGATTGTTGGGTCAGCATGGTCGATCCCTTCACCACGGTCGGCGCCACTGTAGGCCGGAACCGTGACGCTTGCGTGAAAGACCTGCTAACCCTGGATGAAATCCCCGCCCGTCCCGGGTGCACCGGGCAGCCCCTCGGTTCAGTAATGAGTGACGCGAGTCACGCCCCCGCCGGACACCACCCTCACCCGGTCGCCGGGCTTGAAGCTCTCGTCGGCCTCCTGGGTCACCGCGATCAGGCTGCCGCTGTCCAGTTTCACCGTGATCTCCAGGCCGGGCCTGCGGGTGAGGGCCTCCTCGGCCGCCGCGCCGGCGAGCCCTCCCAGCACGGCGCCGCCGATGGCCCCGATGGCCGCGCCCTTGCCGTGGCCGATCTCGCTGCCCGCAATGCCCCCCGCGGCGGCGCCGGCCGCCGCGCCGATGGGGGTCTTGGTGCCCTCGATGGTCACCGGCCGCACGCTCTCCACCACCCCCAGGCGCACGGTCTGCTCCTTGCGCGCCTGGTCCCGGCTGTAGGCACCGCCCGACAGGCTCCCGGCGCACCCCGCCACCGCCACCGCGATAGTCGCCAGCACCCAAGCCAATATCCGCTTGCTCATGACCTTCTCCAGCTCTGGTTCACCACAAACGATAGCCGAACGCCTCGTAGAAACGCTCGTCGATTTCCTCGCGGCTCGGTTGGTGGTTCTGGGCACCCCGATGGGCGATCTTGATGGCGCCCATCGCCGAAGCGAGCCGACCGGCGTCTTCCAGGGTGAGCCCGTTGGCGATGGCGTACAGCAATCCCGCCCGGTAGGCGTCCCCGCAGCCGGTGGGATCCACCACCGCATCGGCCCGCACGCAGGGGATGTGGATCTCCCGGCCCTCGGCATGAATCACCGACCCCTGGGCCCCCCGGGTAACCACGAAGGCCCTCACCCGCCGCGCCAAGGCTGCGACCGGCAGCCCAGTGCGCTCTTCCAGGAGCTTGGCTTCGTAGTCGTTCGCCGCCACGTAGTCGGCCGCGTCGATGAAGTCGAGCAGCTCCCGGCCATTGTACATCGGCAGTCCCTGGCCCGGATCGAAGAGGAACGGGATGCCCGCCTCGCGGAATTCCCGGGCGTGCTTGAGCATGCCTTCGCGGCCGTCCGGCGCCACGATCCCGAGCCCGATGCCCTCGGCTTCATGGACACTGTTCAGGTGGGAATGGTTCATGGCCCCCGGGTGAAACGCGGTGATCTGGTTGTCGTCCAGGTCGGTGGTGATGAAGGCCTGGGCCGTGTAGGTCCCCTCGACCCGCAGCACGTGGGTGCGCTCCAGCCCGAGCCGCTCCAGGCGGCTTTCGTACGGGTGGGAGTCCTCCCCCACGGTGGCCATCACCACCGGCTCACCGCCCAGCAGCCTGAGGCTATAGGCGATGTTGCCGGCGCAGCCGCCGTATTCCCGCCGCAGGTCCGGCACCAGGAAGGACACGTTCAGGATGTGAATCTGATCGGGAAGGATGTGGTTCCTGAACCGATCGCGAAACACCATGATCGTGTCGTAGGCGATGGAGCCGCAGATCAGCGTGCGCATAGCTGGTCGATTATACAAGAGCAAGAACAGCGCCGCGGGTCCGGTTGTCCGACCTCCGTGGCGTCGGCAAGGTTCGGATGTCGGCAAGCGGTGCACCGGCGAGCGCGACCATTATGCTTCATGCATGCCCCCGTCGTCGCGAGACGGATCTCCTAGCGAAATGTCACCACCACCTCGGGTTCTCCTGACAGCCCCCGGTACCGAACTCGGATCGAGGCGCCTGGCTCGGGTGTCAGGGGCGCGCTGAAGGCGCCCAGGCTCACCAGGTCCCCGGGCTCGAGCCGCTCGCCCCGGCGCTGGAGGTCCCGGGCGAGCCAGAGCAGCGCGTTCAGGGGGTGGCTCAGCACCGCCGACCCTGGGGCGCGGGCGAGGACGCGCCCCGCCCCGTCCTCCACCACCACTTCCATGGTCCCGAGGGCCACCGGATCGAGCCGCGCCGCCGGAAGCGGCGTGCCCAGGACGCCGAGGCGGGCACCCACGTTGACCGCGGTAATGAGGGCTGCGTTGACCGGCGCCCCTTCCGCCAGGGCCAGGTCCGCCAGCTCGATGAAGGGGATCACCTCCCCCAGGGCGGCCAGGGCTTCCCCCGGCGTGGCCGCCTCGTTGACCGCAGCGCTTCCTATCCGCACCAGCAGGTCCGCCTCCACCACCGGCCGGGCCCCGTAGGCGGCCGGCACCGCGGCCCCGCCGGAAAGCAGCATCTTTTCCAGGAGCACCCCCCGTACCGGCGCGGCGGCGCCGAAGCGACGCTGCAGAGCGGGATGGGTGAGCCCCACCTTGTAGCCCACTCGGGGTCCAAGCCTGGGCTCGAGCCGCGCCACCAGCTTGGCCTGGGTGCAGAGTGCCTCCTCCAGGGTCATGGCGGGATCCAGGCCTCCCAAGGGGATCCGAGCGTGCCAGGCCGCCGCCAGAACGTCGGCTTCGGCCTCGGTGGCGCAGGCGCCCCAGGCGCCGCCGGCGGCCCAGGCCAAGGCCCAGGCGAGCCCCGCCAGCCACCGGGGCCGGTTTCGAGGGAAGGGTCGATGAAGCGGAGCCGGCGCAGGGGACATGGAGCCAGCGCAGGAAAGGAAACAAAGGAAACGAGCCCCGCCCGCTGGAGGCCTGCCACGGCGCGGGCGGGGCGGGATGGGGTCAGCTCAGGTGCTTGTTGACCAGCTTGGTCATCTCAAACATGGACACCTGGCTCTTGCCGCCGAAGACAGCCCTGAGCTTGTCGTCGGCGTTGATCATGCGCTTGTTCACGGTGTCCTGGAGCTTGTTTTTCCTGATGTAGTCCCAGACCTTCTTGGTGACCTCGGTGCGGGGCATAGGGCTCGAGCCCACCACGGCCGCCAGGGTGGCGTCGGGGGTCATCGGCTTCATGAAGGCGGGGTTCGGCTTGCGCTTGGCTGCCGGCTTGGCCGCCTTCTTGACCGGCTTTTTCGCCGCGGGCTGCTTCTTGGCCGCCGGCTTCTTGGCCGCCGGCTTCTTGGCCGCGGGTTTCTTCGCGGCCGGTTTCTTGGTCGCCGGCTTCTTCGCCGCCGGCTTCTTCGCGGTTTTCTTGGTCGCCATAATCTTCCCTCCAATCGATGCGTGCGGTCGCCTTTTCCCCTCTATGCCGGTGCCTGGCTCAAGGCGATAGCTAGGCGACGAGAGAATGCCTAAGCTTTTGGCTCTGCGCAAGGGGTTTTTGCCCGTAGGCGCCCGTTTTTCCGGGCTCCGCGCCGATCGAGGCCGTTTTGCGGGCGTCCGCAGGGCTCCGTTGGGGGACTAAACCCAGCGGCGCCGGCCTCCAGAGGCCCGTTCGCCGGAAGAAGCGCCGCCAGCCGCCGGGGGGCGGCTTGGGAGGTGCCCCGGTGGCTCGGCCGCCCGGTGGAGGGGAGCTGCGGCACCGTCCTGATCCCCCAGCGCCCCGGTACGCCGAAGCGGTACGCCGAGGGTTCCTCTAGGCCCATCCGTCCGCCGGGCTCCGCCTCCCGGAACGCCTCGGGTAAACTTTGAGTTTTCCAAATAAACCGGTTCCTGCCCCCGTCCATGTCAGCCCCCAAGCCCGCCCCCAAGGCCCCCGCGGCCCACGTCACCAACTTCCTGCGCCAGATCATCGAGGAGGACCTGCGCACCAACAAATGGGGGGGGCGGGTCGCCACCCGCTTTCCCCCGGAGCCCAACGGCTATCTCCACATCGGCCACGCCAAGTCCATCTGCATCAATTTCGGCCTGGCCCGGGACTACGGCGGCGAGTGCCACATGCGCTTCGACGACACCAACCCGGAGAAGGAGGAGCAGGAGTACGTGGACTCCATCCTGGAGTCGGTGCGCTGGCTGGGCTTCGATTGGGGCGAGCACCTGTACTACGCTTCGGATTACTTCGACAAGCTCTACGAGTTCGCGGAATATCTGATCCGCCAGGGCAAGGCCTACGTGGACAGCCTCTCGGCCGAGGAGATCCGCGACTACCGGGGCACCCTGACCGAGCCGGGCAGGAACAGCCCCTACCGGGACCGCCCGGTGGAAGAGAACTTGGACCTCTTCCGGCGCATGCGGGCCGGCGAGTTCCCCGACGGCGCCCACGTGCTGCGGCTCAAGATCGACATGACGTCGCCCAACATCAACCTGCGCGATCCGGTCATCTACCGCATCCGCCACGCGCCCCACCACCGCACAGGAAATCGGTGGTGCATCTATCCCCTGTACGACTATGCCCATTGCATCTCGGACGCCTTGGAGCGGATCACCCACTCCATCTGCACCATGGAGTTCGAGGATCATCGGGCGCTTTACGACTGGATCCTGGACGAGCTGGCCGAGGTGCTGCCCTGGCATTCGCGGCAGTACGAGTTCTCGCGTCTGAATCTCCTCTACACGGTGCTTTCCAAGCGCAAGCTGATCGAGCTGGTGGAAGGCGGGCACGTGGACGGCTGGGACGACCCGCGTATGCCCACCCTGGTGGGCTGCCGGCGCCGGGGCTATACCCCCGAAGGGATTCGCCTGTTCGTGGAGCGCATCGGCGTATCCAAGCAGGAATCGTGGATCGACATGACCGTGCTGGAGGACTGCATCCGGGAGGACCTGAACGAGCGGGCGCCGCGGCGCATCGCGGTGCTCGATCCCCTGAAGCTGGTGATCGTGAACTACCCGGAGGAGCGGGAAGAGACCTGCCGCGCGCCCAACCATCCCCAGAAGCCGGAGCTGGGCACGCGGGAATTGCCCTTCTGCCGGGAGCTATGGATCGAGCGGGACGACTTCATGGAGCATCCTCCCAAGGGCTTCTTCCGCCTGTCGCCCGGCGCGGAGGCGCGGCTACGCTACGCCTACCTCGTGAAATGCGTAGACGTGAAGAAGGACGCCGAGGGGCGCGTGGTGGAAGTGCATTGCACCTACGACCCCCAGACCCGGAGCGGCACCCCGGGGGCGGAGAGCCGCAAGGTCAAGGGCAACATCCACTGGCTCTCGGCCCGGCACGCGGCGGCGGCGGAGGTGCGCCTGTACGACCGGCTGTTCTCGGTGCCCCATCCCGGCGCGGGGGGCCGGGATTATCGGGAAGACCTGAACCCCCATTCTAAGCGGGTGATCCGCGCTTGGGTGGAGCCGCTCGCCGCCGCCGCCCAGCCCGAGGAGCGGTTCCAGTTCGAGCGACACGGCTATTTCGTCGCCGACCTGCGCGACCACGCGCCCGGGCGTCCGGTGTTCAATCGAAGCGTCACCCTGAGAGATTCCTGGGGCAATTCGCGACAATAGCCGTGGTCGTAGGGTGCGTGGAGCGCAAGCGAAACGCACCGGAATCGACCGACGGATCCACCAGCGGCGTCGCCTTTTGGGAGGAGACGAAGATCACGGCGTCGGACAAAGCGACGACATCGTGCTCCTCGCCGGGTTCGGTGAACAGATAATCGCCTTCCGACAACTCGGCGCCCCCCGATCGATACCTTTCCCGCGAGGACCACCACCTCTTCCGTGCCGTGATGGGTATGGCGGGGTAAAGCGCGATCCAGCCGCCAGACGCACCACCGAGGAACGCCCTCCGGATTCGTTGTTGCGGTAAAGACTGCGCTCGATACCGGGATGGCCGGTGGGCCGCCAGTTCCGCTCGCTTCAGTTGCTTTTCCAAGCCCTTCAAATCGCCGAGCACCCACACGTCCGCAATCTTCTCCCCACGGAATGTGAACAATGCGCACCCCGCCCAGCTTACGCGCTTTTGAGTGGGCGGATAACCCAAAAGCTCGGCTTGATCAATGCCGGTTTGTGCGTCCTCATTTTTCTGTCACATAAGGCTGGCGCTGAGCCTCGAAGCGCTGAGACCAAGGCAGGGAAGCGCGGCAACGCCGTTCCCCGCGCCCGCTGAAGCAGAAACCTAGCAGAGCGTCTGGGGTGCGGGCCAGGCACAGGTCCGGGCTGGACACCTAGGAACAGATAGGGCGCGTAGGGTGCGCCTTGGCGCACCGCTCGGGGGATGCCGGTACGCTTCGCCCGCCTGCCGCGACACGTGCGGCGCAGGCGCCACGTTCAGGTTAGGAAGCGGCGAAGCGACAGACGGCGCTCGTCGAAGCGCCACAGGCCGGCCCGCCGCGCCGCCGCGTAGGCGGCTTCCAATTCGGTGGGAAGCGGCCGCCGGTCGATCTCCACGTACAGCCGGCGCCCGTCGTCGGCGATGGAGCCCACCTGGTACTCGGGACGGTACTGGCCCATGATGTTCACGTAGGTGTCGGGGGACACCTCGTTGGCCAGCCACTCGAAGATGGCCGCGGCCTCCTCCGCCAGGCCAGGCATCACCAGGTGGCGTACCAGCACACCCCGCTTGGCGAGGCCGTCAGGGCCGAACTTGAGGGGTCCCACCTGCCGGTGCATCTCCAGGATCGCCTCCCGTGCCCGCTCCGGATAGTCCTTGGCCTTGGCGAAGCGGCGAGCGCTCTCCCGCGTCCAGAACTTGAAATCGGGCATGTAGATGTCCACCAGCCCGTCTAGCAGCTTAAGCGACTCGACCGAGTCGTAGGCGCTGGTGTTGTAGACGATGGGGAGCTTGAGACCCTGGGGCACCGCCGCGGCGATCGCCTCGATCATCTGGGGAACCACGTGCTCGGGGGTGACGAAGTTGATGTTGTGGCAGCCTTGGGCCTGCAGCGCCAGGGCGAGGTCGGCGATCTCCTCCGCCGTGCACTCCCGGCCGGCGCGCTTCTGGGAGATGTCCCAGTTCTGGCAGAACACGCAGCGCAGGTTGCACAGCCCGAAGAAGATGGTGCCCGAGCCGTTCCAGCCGCGCAGGCAGTCTTCCTCGCCGAAATGGGCGAAGGCGCTGGAGACGACGGCGTACCGCCCCGTGTTGCACACCCGCATCTGGTTTTCCAGGCGGTTGACGTGGCAGTTGCGGGGACAAGCGCAGCAGTCGGCGAGCTCCGCCAGGGCCGCCCTCACCCGCGCTTCCAGGCCGCCCTTGCGGTAGGTCGCCAGGTAGGCGGGCTCGAAGTCCCTTACCTGGAAGCGGGGGTCGGGCTCCCAGGAGGTCCAAGGCGTCAACATACGGACCCGAGACGGCAGGGAATTGCTCTCGATCGACCACTCTATTAGACAACTCCCGGCGTCCTTGGTCCAGCGGGAGGGCAGGTGCCGGTAAGCTGCGCCCTTGCGCCGCGTGCCCGGCCTGGCGCTTCGAGCATTGGGGGTGCCCCCGCACCCCGGGGACTGTACCCAAACCCTTTTGGGCGCCGCCGATGACCGTGCCCTACAGATTCTCGGGCCAAAGGCCAGTGAGCTTGGCGATGTCTCGCGAGCATTCGCGGACCGATTTCTTCGCGGGTCCGCGTTAAGGTACGCGACGCTTGCGGCCCGTCGCTCTTGAACGTATTTGTAGACCCCGTCGTATTTTCGCCAGCACGTTGTTTACGGCAGCGATGTCGAACCGCTCCGGGTCGAATCCGGCACCGAGCCAGTCGAGCGTTTCCTCATGCTCGGGATTCGAGGGATCTGCAATGATCTTCAATAAGTCCGCATAGCCCCAGACGCCGCCGCAGTCCTCCGGCGGGCACGCCCTGGCGCCGGCAATGCAAGAGAGTCGGGCGTCTTCCTTGGCGCCCCCGAGCACTTTTTCCAGTACGATCTTGTGTTCCCAACCGTCACCGAAATCGTACTCATAGATCATCGCGTCTTTGACGGTCCTTAAGACCTCGTCCAGGCGCACGCGCTTTTCGTTGATCCGTTCCATCGCGAATTCAGGATCGGGCTCCCCGTAAAGCACGCCCCTTGCAACGAACTGATGCAAGTGCGAGTCTGTCCAGCCCATGGCGACTTGGAGGACTTCGTGCAGGTCGGCCAGCGAAAGGGAACTCGGCACAAGCAGCCGGCGCCAAATCGGCGGCCTGACGCCGTTCAGCGTCACCTTGATCTGATACATCATCGCGTCGGTTGCCATTTGTCGGCATCTCAGAAAGTCAAGGTGTAACGGTTTGAGCCGCTACCTCCGCCCGCGCCAGTAGCCGGGACGTCGGCTATGGGAGCGAGCGAAAGAATACGCAGTTGGTGACCAACTACGGTGTCCCTCGGGGTGCAGCCAGTAGTTCACTGGAACCGGGCCTTCAGCTCAGCCAACGCCCCGGAACCAGGGATCAACAAGACGGCGCCGCTTTCCATCTCAGCACTCCGGCGCTCCACCTCTGCGGCCCATGCCTCCTCGACACCAGGATCCATGTCAAGACTTGGAATCAATCGCTCGACCAATCACGTCCACCCTGTGGTCGGCGGTTGCAACGCTTCAGCTTCCAGCAATTCGACAGTCGAAACCATGGCTCACTCCACGAGAGCTAAAGCAAAGGTTAGATTGCCATAGTGCCGTGCATATAGGCAAACGTCGCGACAGCCTCAGAAAAGGTGGCAACGCTTCGCGTCACCAGCAGCAAGAGGCAGAGCGAGAATGAGCAGCGCTTTTTGTTGCCCACGTGCATAAGATTGCTAGCGGCTTTCCTTCACTTAGAAACGATGGATTTGTAGGTTCAGAGCCTACCTCAAAATTGTTGTTGGCGTGAGGATGAGTTCGTAGAATCGGATGCATGCTGCGTCTGAGCGACGAACAGTGGGAGCGAATTCGGGAGCATTTTCCCGAAGAGACCCTTGCCGAAGGTCGAGCAGGCGCAAGCCGGTGCCGACGCGCCAGGTGCTTGCCCACTTCTTGCGGCGCAAGCGCTATCCCACAGCGCTCAACGATCGGCTGTCACACCGCCAGCCGGTTTCACCGGGCGAAGGCCATCTTCAACGGGTCCGGTGCCTTGTCGCAGATCAGTCGGCGAGTCTCGGCCTCCTGGCTGGGCTTGGCGAGCTGCGCTCGCCAAGCTTGCGCCGCCGCGCTTGTCTCTCAATGCGCACGCCTTCCTGTACATGACATTGGCAGAGGTTGAACACCCCGATGCGCGACAGGCACTCTCCTCGGCGATAGCTTCATATGCCTAGCCGCGCCGACGCAGACCGACTACTTACCGCCGCTGTTCCGCGCGCTTCAAACCACAACGATCTTATGATGCTTTGTCTTTTCATGCCAGCGGGATTGGGCGGCAACGAGAATGTCAAGACCAGATGTTTCCGCTCAATATAGGGACGCTCCGCCATGGGGAGCAGGGCTTCGGCGGAGCTTTTTAGGCGATAAAGACTTGTCGAGCTGGGCGGGGTGAGGACTCCCGTCTCCCCCACATGGCACTCCGGCGTCGCCGCCGTGCTACGGCCGGAGATTCACCGCGTCGCCCGCCCAAGTGAAAATGATGTCAGGGAAGGCGGATGGGAGGCCGGCCGTCCCTCCATCCAAGACCCCTGACTGGGCCGAGTAACCGGACGCCGAAAATTTCCGGGGTCGTCACCCGCCGTTTCCATGATACCCCTGTCGCGGGCTTCCTAGTTTTTCAAACCAAGTGCCGCCCGTCAGTCACCGTCACTTGCCTTCGCTCCTGTCCCGGAGCTACCATTAGCACTCTCTCGCATCGAGTGCTAACAAATCCCCGTCATCGACCACAACCTATTGAAGGAGAAAAACTTTATGAAAATCCGTCCGCTGCACGACCGGGTCATCGTCAAGCGCCTGGAAGAGGAGCGCAAGACCGCGTCCGGCATCGTGATTCCCGACACCGCCGCGGAGAAGCCCGATCAGGGGGAAGTGGTCGCCATCGGCAATGGCCGGCTGCTGGAAAACGGGACCCTGCGCCCCCTGGAGGTCAAGGTGGGCGATCGGGTGCTCTTCGGCAAGTATTCGGGCCAGACCGTGAAGGTGGAAGGGGAAGAGCTCCTCGTGATGCGCGAGGAGGACATCATGGGCGTCATAGAGAACGGTTAATCGTCCTAATCATCAGAGGAGTCCGCACAACATGGCAGCCAAAGAAGTCAAGTTCCATGAAGCCGCTCGCCATCGCATCGTCGCTGGCGTGAACATTCTCGCCGATG
>NZ_JBQACR010000069.1:0-611 GCF_051905455.1 Pelomicrobium sp. G1 | reverse complement strand
GTGCTCGAGCCTCTGGGAACGCGAACCAAAGCCGAGGCCGAGGAGGCGTTCTTCGAGCAGGCGGTGGCGCTCAAGCAAGGGGGCGTCGACGTCGTCTGGATCGAAACCATGTTCGCCGATGAAGAGCTGGACGCCGCGGTACGCGCGGTGGCACGCGCGGGGCTCGATTACGTCGCTACCATGACGTTCGACAGCGGCGGGCGAACCATGATGGGCATCAGGCCGGAAGACGCGATGGTGCGCAGCCACGCTTTTTCCAAACCTCCCCTCGCCTTCGGCGCCAACTGCGGCGTGGGTCCGGCCCAGTTGCTGGACTCGGTGTTGGGGCTGGTGAAGGGTGCCGCAGACGGAGATGTTATCGTGGCTAAAAGCAACTGCGGCCTCCCGGCGCTGGGAAACGACATGCGTGTTCACTACAACGGCACGCCGGAAATCATGGCCGACTACGCGTGCCTTGCGCGTGATGCGGGCGCGCGAATCATCGGCGGCTGCTGCGGCACGACAGCGCTGCATATTCGGGCCATGGTGGAAGCGCTCTCGTCCCGGCCCAAGGGGCCACCGCCCTCTTACGAGCAGATCGAAGCGCGGCTGGGGCCGGTCAAGGTCACCAC
>NZ_JBQACR010000698.1:0-230 GCF_051905455.1 Pelomicrobium sp. G1 | reverse complement strand
AATGGACAGTCCGTTGCCCTGCAGGTTGAGGAGGCGAGGGCGGACCTCGCTGAACGGGGAATGCCCTCGTGCCGCTGGTCGTCATGAAGGAGCGGCTTCCGCAGACCGGCCGCGATAGCGATGCCGTCCGCACCTTCGGCCGGCTGAGCGCCGACTTGGAGGCGGTCAAGGGATTGGCTTTGTCCGGCCCATGAGCGCCGCCGCACGCCTGCCCGTCATCGACGTTGCCG
>NZ_JBQACR010000697.1:0-230 GCF_051905455.1 Pelomicrobium sp. G1 | reverse complement strand
CCTGGTGCTGTGGAAGCCAGCCTTCTTCGGCGTCAAACCGGCATTGGTGCTCAAAGGCGGCATGATCGCGGCAGCCGCCATGGGAGATCCCAACGCGTCCATTCCCACCCCGCAACCGGTGCACTACCGGCCCATGTTTGCCGCCCTCGGCGCCGCGCTGCGCACCTCGGTCACCTTCGTGTCGCAAGCGGCGCTGGACGACCCGCAACTGCACGCGCTCGGGTTGAGGA
>NZ_JBQACR010000696.1:0-230 GCF_051905455.1 Pelomicrobium sp. G1 | reverse complement strand
GAACAGCGTGAGCGCGGCGGCCTACATGGGCCGGGGCCTGGCCCTGGCCCGGGACTACGCCCGCAAGCGGGTGGCCTTCGGCGCGCCCCTCGCCGAGCAGCCCCTCCACGCGGACACCCTCCTCCACCTGGAGGCGGAGTTCGCTGCCGCCTTCCAGTTGGCCTTTTACTTGGTAGAGCTCAGAGGCCGGCAGGAGGCGGGAGAGATCGGCGAGGCGGACGCCTTGCTGC
>NZ_JBQACR010000695.1:0-230 GCF_051905455.1 Pelomicrobium sp. G1 | reverse complement strand
GCCGAGAATCCGGCTGCCACCCTGGAAGCGCCCACGGTGGAAGTGGTGGGTACGACACCCCTGCCCAGCGGGGGGGCTCCCCTGGAACAGGTGCCGGCGGCGGTCCAGGCCGCCACTGGGGAGCAAATCCGGCGGCAGCAGGCACTGGACCTTTCCGACTTCATGGAGAGGAACCTGGCCGGCGTAACGGTGAACGCCGCCCAGGCGAACCCCTTCCAGCCGGACTTGAG
>NZ_JBQACR010000694.1:0-230 GCF_051905455.1 Pelomicrobium sp. G1 | reverse complement strand
CTGCGAGCTTCTCCAACGCCGCCTACTCTGCCTTGAGCTGTCCGTCCCCCTCGGTGTAGGGAATGCCCCGCTCGTTCAGCAGGCGCCGGGCCTGGTCGCAGGCCTCGCCGCAATCGCCGGCAGAGAGGGTGACCGGGTAGCGGCTCGCCGCCTGGCGTACGGCGAAGGGGAGCGCCGCCGCTCCGGCGCCGCCCCCCATTTTCTTCCGCTCCTTCTGCTGGGCCTCCGCC
>NZ_JBQACR010000693.1:0-230 GCF_051905455.1 Pelomicrobium sp. G1 | reverse complement strand
CACCAGGGCGTCGTGGAACACGATGTGCGCCTGGGCCAGAAGGCGCGCTCCACGCACAGTGATCAGGTCGGGGGCCCCTGGTCCGGCCCCTACGAACTAAACTTTGCCGCGCATTCTTTCCCGGTCCCTGGGCCGCCTCGGGAGCGGCGCTTCCTCGCCCCGGGGAACCCTTCCGTCCCCCGGGCGCCGATTCCTCTAGCCTTACACCGGCCCACGGATTCTGTTTTTTG
>NZ_JBQACR010000692.1:0-230 GCF_051905455.1 Pelomicrobium sp. G1 | reverse complement strand
AGGACGCGGACCTGATCCTCTTCATTTACCGGGAGGAGGCCTACAACAAGGACACCCCCAAGGCCGGGATCGCCTAGATCATCGTCGGCAAGCAGCGCAACGGCCCCATCGGCACCGTCGAGCTCACCTTCCTCAAAGAATTCACCCTGTTTGAGAACTTTGCGGATCCTTCTCGTTATTGACGTAGCCGCATAGTTCCTGCTCCTGCTACCCTGCACCTCATTTTATCC
>NZ_JBQACR010000691.1:0-230 GCF_051905455.1 Pelomicrobium sp. G1 | reverse complement strand
CCCCCGGTGACCACGATCTCTTCCTCCGACGCCCACACCCCGCGCCGGGGCAACACCCGGGTGCGGATCTGCTGGATAAGGGAAGGATCGTCCCGGGCGATGAGGTCCGGGGCCCAATCGCGGATCTCCATGACCGCCAGCTCCTTCATGCAACACTCCCGCCACTCGGCGGTGGGAAAGAGCGACGGATCGAACTGGCCATCGATGAACGGATAGGGAAACTTCTGCCA
>NZ_JBQACR010000690.1:0-230 GCF_051905455.1 Pelomicrobium sp. G1 | reverse complement strand
AGGCTGTGCTTGAGACAGTGGTCGTCGTCCCGGTTCGGATAGTCTTCCCGGGCGTGGGCGCCGCGGCTTTCCTTGCGCGCCTCGACGCAGATCATGGTGGCCACCGCCACCTCCAACAGGTTGTCCAGCTCCAGCGCCTCGACCCGGGCGGTGTTGAACGTCTTGCTCTTGTCGGAGATGAAGGCTCGCTGGGCTCGCTCCTCGATTTCCAGGACCTTTTGCACGCCCTC
>NZ_JBQACR010000689.1:0-230 GCF_051905455.1 Pelomicrobium sp. G1 | reverse complement strand
AGCCCTCCGCGCCTGCGCTCTTGAGCGCCCGGGAAAGGAGCGGCCCGCCCTCTCTGATCAGCACCCCCAAGGGGATGCGCTCTGGCACCGCCTCGGCGGCGGCGTAGAAGAGGGCATCCCGGGCCGCCTCGTCCTCGCTCGCGCCCTGGGCTCTGCGCTCGGCGTATTTCTCCCCGAACACCTGGGAGCCCATGAGCGCCACCCCCACATCGGGGCGGCGAGTCAAGATC
>NZ_JBQACR010000068.1:0-617 GCF_051905455.1 Pelomicrobium sp. G1 | reverse complement strand
GGGGGAGGGGAGGTGAGGGAGAAAGAGGAGGTGAAGGCCGAGCTGCTCAAGACCCCCTCGGGCAAGTTCGAGTTCCGCTCAGGCGAGATGGAGAAGCACGACGAGTTCATCCACCGCAAGCTTGGCATCCCCACGGACCGGGTCGGCTACCCGCAATACCTCCCGGCTAAGTACACCGGCGGCGGCGACCTGCATTTCGTGACGCCCAAGGTGGCGATGCACGCGGAGGGCCGCGGCGCCAATATTCCCACCGCCATCGCCCTGCTTCAGGCAGGAAGACGGTGTACCTGGAGATCCATCCCGACACCGCCAGGAAGCGCGGCATCGGGGACGGCGACCGGGTGCGGATCAAGTCGGCGGTGGGCAGCATCGAGGCGATTGCCCGCTACGCCCCGGGGACCCGGCCGGACACGGTGGTGCTGCCGATGGAGCACGGCCATTGGGCGTGGGGGCGCTGGGCTAAGGGACGGCTGCCCGGCCACTCCGGGGAGGTCACGGCGAACCAGTCCGATCCGATCTCCGGCCTCGCCAACTATTACACCGGCATGGTGACCGTGGAAAAGGCCTAAAGGAGGACAACGCAAATGGCGAAATGGGGAATGGTCATCGACCTGGAC
>NZ_JBQACR010000688.1:0-230 GCF_051905455.1 Pelomicrobium sp. G1 | reverse complement strand
CCTGGAGGCGCTGGATTTCGAGTCCTCGAGCGGCTACCAGCGGGTCCAGCTCTCGGCCCGGGGAACCTACAACGGGGTGCCGGTCGTCCTGCGGGGCAAGATCGGCAATCCCCTCGCCTTCGGCGAGCGAGGCGCCCTGGCGCCCCTGGAGTTGGCCCTCACCGTGGAGAGCGCCAGGCTCACCGCCTGGGGGACGGCGCCCCTCTCGTCCCAATTGGACGGCATGGACC
>NZ_JBQACR010000687.1:0-230 GCF_051905455.1 Pelomicrobium sp. G1 | reverse complement strand
CCTTCTTCGCGTAGCGGGCGAGCTGGTGCTGCGACAGGTCCGCCGGACCCTCTTCCCTCCAGCCCTTGTAGACCACGGGGTCCTGGCGCAGGATGATCGCGGCCTCGTTGTCGGATCGCGATTTATAGACGTCGGTCACGGTGATCATGTTTCTCGGTACCTCCATTGATCGGTTGCGGAAGCGGCCGGGCCCCGCACGCGGTCCGCGGGCCGTTCGGCCCCGCACCTGC
>NZ_JBQACR010000686.1:0-230 GCF_051905455.1 Pelomicrobium sp. G1 | reverse complement strand
CTCCAGGCCTGGCTGCCTGCAATGAAAATCAACGGAGTCTTTACCCTCCCGGCCATCGGGTTAAACGTCAGCGCCGGGATCTTCTTCCTAATGGCGGGCTTGGCTTTCCTCAAGGACTTCCGTAGTACTGGAGAAACCATTCTGTTCGTACTAGCGCTTGCCATGTTTTTGTTCATGGAGAGCGCCCTGCTATTTCCTTTCTCCAAACTATGGGACTTGCAGTGGTGGGC
>NZ_JBQACR010000685.1:0-230 GCF_051905455.1 Pelomicrobium sp. G1 | reverse complement strand
GGTTGGGGTTGACGATGGCCGCCGCCCGGGGCAGAACGGGGCCGGGCAGGTGGTGGTCGGTGATCACCACCTCCATCCCCAGCCGACGGGCCGCCTCCACCGCTTCCACGGCGGCGATGCCGTTGTCTACGGTGATGAGAAGGTCCGGGCGCTTCAGGCGCGCGGCGATTTCCACGATCTCCGGGGTGAGGCCGTAGCCCGTCTCGAAGCGGTTGGGCACCAGGTAATCC
>NZ_JBQACR010000684.1:0-230 GCF_051905455.1 Pelomicrobium sp. G1 | reverse complement strand
CTCAAGAGCCAAGGAATCGCCGTTTCGCGCGACACCCTCCACCGCCTGCTCGCTTATCTGGAGGACTGCTTCCTCGTACGCACGGTGTGGATGGAAGCGGACTCGGAGCGCCAACGCATGGTCAACCCGCGCAAGATCTATCCGGTAGACGCTGGGCCATCCCTCTGTTCGATCGCAGCGTGCTTGCCAGTCAAACGGCATTCCTGTTCGCTCTGGATGAAGCGTGGACC
>NZ_JBQACR010000683.1:0-230 GCF_051905455.1 Pelomicrobium sp. G1 | reverse complement strand
CTCCACCAGTTGGGCGATGGCCTGGGGCTGGTCGCCCGCCGGCGGAAACGGCTGGTGGAGCCGGAAGGGGCTCCCGGGAAAAGTTTCCACCCGAGGGGCCGGACGGGCGGCCGGGGGAGGCGCGAGACGTGCCATTCGATGGACGAAGCTTCGGTCGGTATCGGTCAAGGTGAAGGCTTAGATTCTCCCACACTGCGTCGGATTCCCGCCATGCTTGCCCCGCTTTATTC
>NZ_JBQACR010000682.1:0-231 GCF_051905455.1 Pelomicrobium sp. G1 | reverse complement strand
ATGGCGCAGGGCATCGACAAGGGCTTTCCTTCGGGCCCGTGTCCCGAGCAGGTCGTCCTGGAGGTAGGGGTTGTGCGACACCACCCAGACGTCGCCCAGCACCTCGTAGAACATGCGCGCCGATCGGCCGGTGCGCCGCTCTGCCCTAAGCTCGTTAATGAGGTGCCCAGAAGGCTCACCCAGGAGGCGGCTCACGATCCCCCGGTCGGAGAACGAGGTGTAGTTGTACGG
>NZ_JBQACR010000681.1:0-231 GCF_051905455.1 Pelomicrobium sp. G1 | reverse complement strand
GGGATGCTCCTCGATGGCTATCTGGCGGAAAAGCACGTCTTCCGCGAGGAGGACGTGCGCGCGGTGACCGAGGAAATGAAGGAAGAGGGCGGCCTGGACCTGGCCGTGTCCCAGGACGAGGGCGCCCCGGCGCCAGCAGAGCAGGGGGCCACAAGGGAGCGGGCGGCCCCTAAAGCGGCGGCCGGGGAAGGACAGGGGAGCCCGGACGACAGCATCGGGCACGGGGAAGGA
>NZ_JBQACR010000680.1:0-231 GCF_051905455.1 Pelomicrobium sp. G1 | reverse complement strand
GTCCTGGCCTTTCCCATCCCCGCCGGTGATTAGGACCGCCGGCCGGTCCATGCCGGAGAGGGCCGCCACCATGGCTCCCACGTTGGTCCCCTTGGAGTCGTCGTCGAAGACCACGCCGCCGATCTCCGCCACCGGCTGCCTGCGGTGGGGCAGCCCCCGGACACGGGTGAGCGACTAGGCCAGGGGCGCGTCCGGCAGCCCGCTGGCCGCCGCCAGGGCCCAGGCGGCAAG
>NZ_JBQACR010000679.1:0-231 GCF_051905455.1 Pelomicrobium sp. G1 | reverse complement strand
GGGGTGGAGAGCGAATGGCATCGTCGGTGACAATGCCCACAGCGTTGCGGAACAAATGGGCATCGCCACCGCCGAACGGCGTGTCGCACCGGATGCCAAGCGCTTCATCCACCGGCAAGCGTTCGTACATGCATGCCAAGACCCACCGCCGGCGGTTATTTGGACCTTCGGCACCAACTTGACGCCGAGTTTCCCACCGCTCCCGCTGAGCCACCCAGTCTTCCAACTGAC
>NZ_JBQACR010000067.1:0-627 GCF_051905455.1 Pelomicrobium sp. G1 | reverse complement strand
TGCCCGAGCAGCGCGCGATTTTCGTTGGCATCTGTCGAACCTCACAGAGGCCGAGGCCCGTGCCCTATGGCTCGATCTGCGGGAAGCCCTTGTGGCCTTCGCACGGACCAGGTTGCCACGGATCACGCCGCGCGCCCTGTTTGCGGCGTATGGCGTCAAGCCACCGCGCCCGCTGCCGCTCTTTCCGGGCTGGGCTGACGCCCAGGTCCTGGCCACAGCTCTCCTAGAAAAGCCCGAAGCGCTGCCGGCCAGGCTGAAAGAACACATCGACGATCATGGCCCGTTGCTGCTCCTCTCCCTTCTTGGGATGGTAGACGTGCTGCAGGGCCGCACAGAGGCCGCCCTGCAGAGTTACAACCTGCTGCTTTTGGGCGAGCGGGCTTTTCTGCGGCCGCTGGCCGAGACCGAATGGCGCCGAAGAAAGGGAGCGTCCCTTGGTGGTAAGCGCGACACAGAACGGGCGGCTGCTGAGGGTGCAAGAACACTCGCGAAAGTCAAACAGATGGTGGCTGCGGGAATCTATGGCACCAAGGAAATCGCCGAGGCCGTCGGCATCAGTGAACGCCACGCTCGAAGAATAATCAAAAAAACCAGCGAATAAGATCCATGACGGACACACTGTAGGTC
>NZ_JBQACR010000678.1:0-231 GCF_051905455.1 Pelomicrobium sp. G1 | reverse complement strand
ACGCAAAACCGGGTCGCACTGATACAAAGATCGATTTCTGATATTCAAGCTCTCCTGCTTGTGAGAAAGACACGTAGTTGGGGCGAGACCAGATATTGGGCGTGTGATGGTACGGGGGAGCAGTAGTGGAACTAGGAGAGTGCACTTGAGGGTGAGGATACGTGCCCCACCAGGAGCTGCGACCACTTGAACGGCGCATTGCTCCCAGTTGCGCGTCCCATCATTCAACAT
>NZ_JBQACR010000677.1:0-231 GCF_051905455.1 Pelomicrobium sp. G1 | reverse complement strand
AGCTTCACCCGCGGGGTGCGCACCTCGAGGTAGCACTCGTGCTGGAAGAAGTTCAAGTGCTTGAGCCGCTTGGTCACGGTGTCGTGCACCGGGTGCCCGCCGGCTGCCCCCGGCACGGCAAAGCGACTTCCCGGCGCGAAGTCGATGCGAATGGTGAGCGTGCGTGCCGCGGCATTGAGATCAACGCCGGCCACGAACCACGGTGCGGCAATCCCCAAGGCAGTCTCGAAC
>NZ_JBQACR010000676.1:0-231 GCF_051905455.1 Pelomicrobium sp. G1 | reverse complement strand
CAGGGCCGTGCCCTGGTTCGACTTGGGGAAGAAGGAGCTGATGTTGGCCATGCTGGAGGCGAAGTTGCCGCCGCCGAAGCCGCACAGCAGGGCGATCGCCAGGAACGTCAGTTAGGACGTCTCCGGATCCTGGACCGCGAAGCCCATCCACACCGCCGGAATCGCCAGTGACGCCGTGGAGACGGTGGTCCACAGCCGGCCGCCGAAAATGGGCACCATGAAGGAGTAGAA
>NZ_JBQACR010000675.1:0-231 GCF_051905455.1 Pelomicrobium sp. G1 | reverse complement strand
GGAGCCCGGCCGCAGCCCGTCCCCCAGGGAGAAGGCCACGTCGTAGGCCTTCATGATCTCGGAGATTTCCTCGAAATGGGTGTAGAGGAAGCTCTCCTGGTGATGGGCCAGGCACCACTTCGCCATGATGGAGCCCCCGCGGGAGACGATGCCGGTCAGGCGCCTGGCGGTGAGGGGAATGTAGGCGAGCCACACCCCGGCGTGGATGGTGAAGTAGTCCACCCCTTGCTC
>NZ_JBQACR010000674.1:0-231 GCF_051905455.1 Pelomicrobium sp. G1 | reverse complement strand
AAAAAGGGAGTTTCCCCCTGCTGCCCCGTTGTGTTCCGGGGGGGACGTCCTTGTGGGGGGGGGTTAGGGCCCCCCCCCCCGCGCCCCCGTGTCCGTGGTGGTGGGCGTAGGCGCCACCGTTGCCTTCGTCGTCGTGCCCATGGTCTGCCCCAGAACGGCCCAGGTCGTCTGGAGCGCTATGCTCCACGTCCCATCCTATCATCCTTTCCACCGCGTCGCGAAATGCCGAGG
>NZ_JBQACR010000673.1:0-231 GCF_051905455.1 Pelomicrobium sp. G1 | reverse complement strand
GCTTCTGCACGCGCTGGGGAAGAGCCGTCCCCCCAACCAGTACGCCCCCGCCCAGCACAACCATGATCACACCCTGGGGGAAGCGCGCCGGCTCGCCCGTGCGGCGGTGCTGGCCACCGGGCTGGGGCTCCTGCTCTGGGCGGGTCTGGACGTGTGGCAAGGGATGAATTGCTCCCGCCGCGCCGAGCAATTGACGATGGAGCTGCAAAGCCTGGAGCGCCAGCACCAGGC
>NZ_JBQACR010000672.1:0-231 GCF_051905455.1 Pelomicrobium sp. G1 | reverse complement strand
GCCCATGGCCATGTCAGCCTACTATCTGAAGGGCGTAGCCCCGCCCCACGTCCAGCTCACCACGATTTTCCGGGGCTGCATGCCGTTTCTGGGCATGGTGTTCGTCGCCATGATCATGATCTACGTTTTCCCGGGTCTGGTGGCCTGGCTGCCGGACCGGCTCTACGGCGTCCGGTAACGGGAGGGGAACGACACCCATGGGCGGAATCGATCCAGGAGCCGGGCTCCACC
>NZ_JBQACR010000671.1:0-231 GCF_051905455.1 Pelomicrobium sp. G1 | reverse complement strand
CTCCCGGGCGAGCCGCTCGATCACCGGCCGGGTCGCCGGCCGCACTCCCCGCCACACCCGGAAGGATTCGGCCGCCTGCTCCACCAGCATCCCCAACCCGTCGGCGATGCGCCCGGCTCCCCGCGTCCGGGCGAAGCGCAGGAACGGGGTCCTTCCCCGGCCATAGACCAGGTCGTAGGCCAGGGATCCGGGGGCGAAGATCCCGGAAGGAAGGGGCGGAAGCTCCCCCGC
>NZ_JBQACR010000670.1:0-231 GCF_051905455.1 Pelomicrobium sp. G1 | reverse complement strand
AGCGCTTCGGCCGCATCCACCGCATCGGTCAGACCGAGGTCTGCCACCTGTGGAACCTCGTCGCCTAGGAAACGCGCGAGGGAGATGTCTATCGGCGTTTGCTGGAGAAACTCGAAGAGGCGCGCGCGGCACTCGGCGGCAAGGTCTTCGACGTGCTCGGCAAGCTCCAGTTCGAGGGGCGGCCTCTGCGCAAACTCATGATCGAGGCCATCCGCTACGGCGACCGGCCGG
>NZ_JBQACR010000669.1:0-231 GCF_051905455.1 Pelomicrobium sp. G1 | reverse complement strand
GTCCCGCCGCGAGGGATCAGCGGGCACGTAGGGGAAGCGCTCCAAGGTGCGCTTCAAGGGCAGGAATCCCCGGGCGGGGGCTTCCAGCCGGAAGGGCACGGTGCGGAAAGCGGCCACCGCGTCCCGGTGGGTCCAGGCCGAGTCGGAGAAGGTGCCCTGGCGCAGCCGGTCCTGGACGAGCCGCTCCAGATCGATGTCGGCGGCGACGAGCTGGGACCGGTAGGCGAAGCG
>NZ_JBQACR010000066.1:0-627 GCF_051905455.1 Pelomicrobium sp. G1 | reverse complement strand
CCAGGTCGAGACTCTGGTCAGTCTTTGTACTGTAGCGGAGCTGGCGGACCACGGAGAAAAGGTTCGCCCGATACAGCCGCCGGGTTTCTTCATTCAAGCCGCTCGCGGGGCGGAAATAGGCAAGCCGGAACTTGCAGCCAGAGTCCTTGACGCCGCCCCGCAACACGTCGAGCACACCGCGCCGCTCGATCTCGGTAGCGAGACGCCGGAGGAACTGCTCCCGCACCGCCGGGCCGTGGTGCTGCTCGAGTTTCTTCCATTCCTTCGGCTGCGTGGCAAGCACGAAGTCCACCACGTCACGCGGCAAGAGGCACAGCACGCGATCGTAGTCCTCGGGCTTGCGCCTGTGGTAGCCCCCAGGTGCGTTCTCACCGTAGGGCGGCGGGGTCTCGTGGACCGCCGGCGCATCGCCCGCATCGGCGTCGGAGCCGTACTGGAGGAGGGCTCGCTCGATCGCGTCCTCGAAAGCGCGTTCGGAGATCTCCATCATGATTCTCCTTTCGGCGTCCGCCGACCGCGCTGGCTGAGCACGCTTGCCGCCCCCCGCGTGGCCAGCTCCGCGAGCGGCACGACCGTGACGTGTGCGTCGAGCTCGTAACGCCGCTCGCCCGGATACAACACCGTGAG
>NZ_JBQACR010000668.1:0-232 GCF_051905455.1 Pelomicrobium sp. G1 | reverse complement strand
CCCTTGACCAGCGTCACGCCGAAGACGAACACCGCCACCCCCCGGTGGGCGAGGTGCATGCCGTAGTAGCTCAAGGACTGACGCTTGAGCCGCGCCCCCAGGCTTCCGCCGCCGGAAGCCCCCCGCAGCCGCCCCCAGAACGCCACCACCACGCTCGCCACAATCCCGGCGCTAAGCAGCAGCCCCAGAGCGATCAAGGGGGTCCACGCGCCCAGGAGGAAGGGCAGGACAA
>NZ_JBQACR010000667.1:0-232 GCF_051905455.1 Pelomicrobium sp. G1 | reverse complement strand
GAGGTCCACCATGCCGATGCCCGGCGCCGGGAGGGACAGCAGGCTGGAACCTCCGCCGCTCACCAAGGCGAGGACCAAGTCGTCCGGCCCCACCCGTTTCACCTCCTCGAGGATTTCTCGGGCCGCAGCCTCCCCGCTCTCGTCGGGAACCGGGTGGCCTGCTTCCACCAACAGGATGCGCAGGGTGGGCAGCACGTGCTGGTAGCGGGTGATGACCAGGCACGAGAGGGGC
>NZ_JBQACR010000666.1:0-232 GCF_051905455.1 Pelomicrobium sp. G1 | reverse complement strand
TGCTGAAGGAGCTGGCGAAGCAACGCGCGCACCTGCCGGTGCGAAAGCTGGTGCAGCGCCCTCCAAATCTCCTGCGCAGGCTCCAGCCGTGCCTTCTGATGTCGCCGCTGTTTGTTGCCCAGTATCTCGACGCTTCACAATCGGCATGCGACATTGTGATATTCGACGAAGCGTCGCAGATTTTGGGGTGGGACGCAGTGGGCGCGATCGCGCGCGGCCGGCAGGTCGTGGT
>NZ_JBQACR010000665.1:0-232 GCF_051905455.1 Pelomicrobium sp. G1 | reverse complement strand
CGCCAACATGCAATGGAAACCCGGTGGCATCAGTAAGCAGCCCGACAAGGATTTGTGGCTCTACACGGCGCTCTTTGGAAAACCCGGGTTTGCGAAGCTCATCAGGAGTATCGGTTTCAAAGTACAAGGTGGTCACGTCGTACAAGATGAATGCGCCTGGCCCAATACCTGCATGATGGGCCAACACTTGGGTTAGTGTCTCCCCAAACGATTCGGTCGCGAAGGTGGGAAG
>NZ_JBQACR010000664.1:0-232 GCF_051905455.1 Pelomicrobium sp. G1 | reverse complement strand
CCGAGGTGACTCCCTCCCGTACCGGAAGCCGGATCAACACGTCCCGGGCGGTGCCGAAGGTCTGGGCGACGGCGTCGCCGAAGCCGGCGCGGCTCAGGGTCTCCCGGATCTTCGGCAGCTCGGCGGCGCTCGGATAGGCCACCTCCATGACCGTGCCGCCGGTGAAATCGACCCCCAGGTTCAAGCCCCGGAAAATCAGCGCCCCCACGGCAAGCACGAAGAACACCGAGGA
>NZ_JBQACR010000663.1:0-232 GCF_051905455.1 Pelomicrobium sp. G1 | reverse complement strand
GTACAACTTCATGGCTCCACCTCATGTAATTGGAATGGAGGGTTGAAAATAGCGAGGCCACGTCGTTGCGGCAAGTCTGGCGGACTAGGCCGCGCAACACGGGGCGCATGTCCGGCTAACGGGCGACGAAGCGCGCCGAGGCCACGATGCGCTCGAACTCGGGAAGATAGCGGTCGTAGTAGTGCAGCTTTGCCCCCTGGAACCAGAGCAGGTAGAGCTTGCCGCAGCGCAC
>NZ_JBQACR010000662.1:0-232 GCF_051905455.1 Pelomicrobium sp. G1 | reverse complement strand
CAATTGGGATCGGCTGCATCACATGGCATCACTACTTGAACTGCTGCGTTCAGTCGCGGGGACGGGGGAAACGGTGACGCTCGTTTACAACGCTGGGAGTCGCCCGGGGCAAGCCCGTTCGGTCGTGCCGGTATATGTAACCACTGAAGACTTGGTCGCCGTCGAACCCGGTTCGCGCGTCAATAAGACGTACAAGCTCGAAAAAATTGCATCTGTCGAACTGGCCAATGGC
>NZ_JBQACR010000661.1:0-232 GCF_051905455.1 Pelomicrobium sp. G1 | reverse complement strand
GAGCGCCTCCAGCGCCGCGGCGACGTCGTCGTGGGCGACGAGGGCCTCGAACCAGCGGGCGGGCACCGGGCGCAACATCAACCGCCCTCCGAGGCGAAGAGGCGCCGGGTCACGAGGGCGCCGCGCAGGCGCTCGAATTCCAGGGCGAGGAGGAGCAAATGGGCGAACACCGCGGCCGGCTCGAGGAAAGCCCGCCGGAAGTGGCGCGCGGCTTGCGCCTCGAGCCGCCGGC
>NZ_JBQACR010000660.1:0-232 GCF_051905455.1 Pelomicrobium sp. G1 | reverse complement strand
GAGCTGCTGCGCGGCCACGGGCTCAAGATCACCCGCATCGCCCGAGGACTGCACGTGGGCGGGGAGCTGGAACACGTGGACGCGGGGACGCTCGCCCAGGCGGTGCGGGAGTGGCGGGGCCTCTGATGGCGGGCGCGGCCCAGGGGGAACGGCTGCAGAAGGTCCTGGCCCGGGCGGGCTTCGGGTCCCGCCGGGAGATCGAGGAATGGATCCGCCAGGGACGGGTGAGCGT
>NZ_JBQACR010000659.1:0-232 GCF_051905455.1 Pelomicrobium sp. G1 | reverse complement strand
GCTCATGATCGCCGCCAAGGTGGACAAGGTGGACGAGACGTACTTTCAAGAAAGAAGAAAGCCCTTGCTCGCCGACCCGCAGGTGGAGTTCATCGGCGAGATCTATGAAGCGCAAAAGTCCGAGTTCCTGGGCAACGCGCTGGTGCTTCTCTTCCCCATCGACTGGCCGGAGCCCTTCGGGCTGGTGATGAGCGAGGCCATGTCCTGCGGCACGCCGGTGATCGCCGGGCGC
>NZ_JBQACR010000065.1:0-639 GCF_051905455.1 Pelomicrobium sp. G1 | reverse complement strand
CAAAGTGCTACTTACACTGCCTTTAGCCGTATGCGATACGCATTAAAAAACGTCACAGCGTCCGCCTACGGCGTATGAGCATTGAATGGGAGGCTTGCCGCGTGAGGTGGCTCATTTTGGTTTCGCTTCCTTTGCTCCTCATGGCGAGTTGCGCAACCCAGACTCAAATGGCGTTGGATGCAGAGGTGAGACGCCTGTGCGCCATCGACGGCGGTATCCGGGTCTACGAGCAGGTGAAGCTGCCGGCGGAGGAGTTTGATAAGTATTCCAAGAGGAATTGGATTTTGCCCACCTGGGAGCAAATGACGCTAACGGATAACTACTACGTCGAAAGAGAAACGCATTATTACAGGAAGGGCAGTCCTGAAGTAGCCAAAACAGTAAGTCGCATCTTGCGTCGTTCTGATGGAAAAGTTTTGGGTGAGTACATTCGCTATGGTCGGGGTGGTGGCGATCTTCCTGGTCCGTGGCATGGCTCTTACTACTTATGTCCTGACCCGACGAAGTCGAGCGGATTCGAAACAAAAATCTTTATAAAGGGAGAGTAACACATGAGTATGCTTGCGGCGGTCACGTTTTTTTGGACAGTCGGGTAAGCTAAAGCTGCCCGGTTGAAAGGAACGGGAAGCATGGGAGCAA
>NZ_JBQACR010000658.1:0-232 GCF_051905455.1 Pelomicrobium sp. G1 | reverse complement strand
CGTGTTCGAGATGGTCCGCAAGGACGTGATCGCCTTTGACGCCGTCCTTCGGGCTCCCGAGGCCGAGCCGCCGGGCCGCCGCCCTCCCCCTTCTCGGGCGGCCAGTCCCAACGACGGCAAGGAAGGACCCTGAACGGGCGCGGGCTCCCTCCCCGTCCAGTTCGTCTTCCAGCCGGCGGATCTGGTCCAGGATGCCGGCAAAGCGCTCGCAGAAGGGGGTCAACGAATACTC
>NZ_JBQACR010000657.1:0-232 GCF_051905455.1 Pelomicrobium sp. G1 | reverse complement strand
CCGCCAGCCTTCTCGCCGTGCACGCGGGCTTCACGGTGGTGGTGCTGGCGGCCCTCTGCCTCTACCTCTTCGCCGCCGCCAGCTTGCCGCGGCAGAGCTAGGCTCCCGCTTTTCAATGGTCCAGGCGCGCGTCCGGTTTGATCTCTCCCGCCAGGCGCAGGCCCCACAGGGCGGCCAGGGGCCCCACCGTCTCCAGGATGGCGATGGCGGCGAGCACGGTGGTGGTGAGGGA
>NZ_JBQACR010000656.1:0-233 GCF_051905455.1 Pelomicrobium sp. G1 | reverse complement strand
TCCCTGGGTTTTTCCTTCGCCGATCCCGTCGCGTTGCATGCGATGGCGGAGGGCCTGGAGCTGGCCTTCTCACGGCCCTGGTCCGCCGCGCCTCGCGTCTCCGGCCGGCGGCTGCCGGGTAGGCCCGCGCCGGTGCGGGATCCTTCCGACCGCCGGCGGCAATTGGTGGAGGTTATCGAGGCGACCCCGGAGCAGGGCGGAGAGGCCATCGAACGGGCCCGGTCCCCCGCGCC
>NZ_JBQACR010000655.1:0-233 GCF_051905455.1 Pelomicrobium sp. G1 | reverse complement strand
ACCGTGAAATGGGTGAAATGGGTGACCGTGTTGACCGCACGCCGCGATTCCAGCGAGCCCTGCAGAGAGGCAAACGTATCCATCATTGCGCCCAGCACCACGAAGCGCAGGGTGGGCGAGTAGAGCAAAGCCCGGAAGTTACCCACGACCGTCATATGCTGGTTGATGGCTACGGCAATCACCGGGATCACCATCATCACGCTTTTCACGATGGATATCGTGATCAGCCACGA
>NZ_JBQACR010000654.1:0-233 GCF_051905455.1 Pelomicrobium sp. G1 | reverse complement strand
GGGCTGCATCGAGCGCATCCCGTCGGTTCGTCGCCCCGATCACGACGAGGCCGGGGTGGTCCGCGATGCGGTCGAGCTCGGTGACGAGCTGGGCACGCACGCGCCCACCCACCCCCGAGCTGCCCGCATCGGAGACGAGCGCATCCAGCTCATCGAAGAAGATGATCGTGGGGGCGGTCTGTCGTGCCTTCGTGAACACCTCCCGCAGAGCCTCCTCTGAGGCGCCCACGTAC
>NZ_JBQACR010000653.1:0-233 GCF_051905455.1 Pelomicrobium sp. G1 | reverse complement strand
AACGCGCCGGCCGCATCCCTGATCCGGATTTCCCGCACACCCGCGCCGATGGTCGTCATGGGCTTCCAGTCGTCCGGGTCCTCGCCATGCTGCACCTTGTCGATCTGAAAGCCGGCTTCGCGCCGGGCAGTTTCCGGAAATGCCCGTAACGTTTCAAGCGAGTCACCGAGGAATTCAACCGGCTTGACCGTCATGTGGGCAATATACAAGAACTTGTAACCAATGGGCAAGAA
>NZ_JBQACR010000652.1:0-233 GCF_051905455.1 Pelomicrobium sp. G1 | reverse complement strand
TCTCGGGCGAGATGCGCCCGAGGAACGCCAGATAGTCGACCTTCGGCACCGGGTTGAAGCGGCACACGTCCCTGGGCAGCCCATGGTAGACCGTCCCCGCCCAGTGGCCGGGCGGCATGGGCAGTCGCTGATGGTGGGAGATGGACACCAGCGGCATGTTGCAGAACTCCCGGTACACAGGATGGATGTCGGGGAGGTCCAGCCGCCCGTGCAGCGTGGTGACCGTCCTGCGG
>NZ_JBQACR010000651.1:0-233 GCF_051905455.1 Pelomicrobium sp. G1 | reverse complement strand
ATATAGCGCGGCGTTGTGCGCGAATTCGCCGAGGGGTGCGGGAATGACGACCAGGTCGAAATGCGCGAGCAAAGCGCGGTGCTCATCCGGCCGCGCGAGCGTCGCGAAGCGCCACACCCGAGGTGCGGCGCCCATGCGCCGGGCGTAGGACTGCAGCACGCCGGGCCGGTCGTGCGCCGGATCGAAGCTTATGCTGAGGAGTCCGACGCGGTGCTCCAGGCCCTGTGCCAAGA
>NZ_JBQACR010000650.1:0-233 GCF_051905455.1 Pelomicrobium sp. G1 | reverse complement strand
GCCAGAGAGCGCGGCTCTACCTCATCGATGCGGAGCACGGGCGCCGGGTTGGTCACGGCTCAACCCCTCCGGCCCGCTTCGCTTGCAACTGTGCTCGCGGCGAACGCAAAGCGCTCGGCGATCGCCTTCCGGTCCAGGCGGCGGCCGATGAACACCATGTTGTAATAGGCTCGCGGCGCATCCGGCGTGATCTCGAGTTGCCCCATGCTGAATTGTACCAAGCACGGCCGCCC
>NZ_JBQACR010000649.1:0-233 GCF_051905455.1 Pelomicrobium sp. G1 | reverse complement strand
CGCCCCCCAATTGAGCCGCGTAGCGCACCGTCCCCCGTGCGCTGGAGCGGTCCCGCTCCCGCATGGCCTTGAGCCGCTGGCGGGGACTGGACAGCACCACCCACTGCCGGGGCGAGAGGACGATCTCCGTCGAGCGGCGCAGGTCCTGCAGGAAGCGCACTTCCATCTCTTGCGCCACGCCCGCGTCCTCGATGGCCACGTCCAGCTCCCAGTTGCCGAACCAACTGGAAAGG
>NZ_JBQACR010000064.1:0-653 GCF_051905455.1 Pelomicrobium sp. G1 | reverse complement strand
TCGCCGTCTCCCGGTCGAGGAACGCGGCGATGGCGCGTTGCTCGGGTTCGGGGGGAACGGCGAGGTCAAATGTCGCCATTGTGCGCTCATTGATCGCTGGAAAGCTCACACCTGTAGAGTTCGCCACAACCCGATCGACGAAGTATGGCGCTCGAAGGGCATAGGCGGCGAACTCAGTGGTGAGTTCGTCGCGTGGCCGAACCACGGCGAATCCGGTGGAGACCACGAGGCCCGGTTCAGGGTCGTGGATGGGGGCGATCGCACGAAGGTACGTTCTTACCGTTGAAACAATTACGTCGCCATGTCGCACCAATCTCCGTGCGCGTGATGGCGCCGTGGCGAATGTCAGCGACTCACGCTCGATCACGCGGCCTAGACTGTCGACACCGCCAATGTCCACGTATGACATCTCGAACTCCGGATCAGTGTCCTCAGGAAGCGACTCTGGATTCGTAGCGGCTAGATACTTCAGCCAGTTCACCTCCCAATGCGCCGGAATCTCCCCGAGCCACTCGACGCCGGAATCCTTGTACGCCGGGTACGGCTTGAACCGCCGCAGCGGTTTCGCGCGCAGCGTGTCCAAGGCTTCGCTCACGAGGCCGCCTCCTGCGCCAGGCGCTCCGGGTTCCAGATCAGCTCAGCGAGCTTGAGAT
>NZ_JBQACR010000648.1:0-233 GCF_051905455.1 Pelomicrobium sp. G1 | reverse complement strand
GCATTACGCACGTCCCGCACGCCTGTCGGCAGCTTCAATCCGAAATTGATCCAATAAAAGGAAAAGGCGGGTTTTTCGCTGTCTTCCGAGTCCAATTGATAGCGCCCGAGAAGGCGCGCGTCGCCGAGAAGGTTGAAATTCCATCGCTCCAGGAGCTGCACTCCGTAATGGTTATGGATGTGCGAATGGGAGCGGTCCACGAAGGGAACGATGACCGACACGCCCCAGTTTCG
>NZ_JBQACR010000647.1:0-233 GCF_051905455.1 Pelomicrobium sp. G1 | reverse complement strand
GTGGAAAGCCCCCTCTCGCGCAATACGCGCGCTATCTCGTGGAGCGCCTGCTCGTCGAGAGGCGGCGGGGCGGGTCTTTCGGGCTGGGCGGGCGTATCGGGCATGGGCACCGCGTCCTGCGCCACCGCGCGTTGCAGGATGCGCGCCAGCGGGGCATAGGGATTGGGCACGATGCCCTGCTTGCGCGTCGCGGTTTCCAGCTTGTCGCAGAAGGCCGGCAGCCAGCGGCGCGG
>NZ_JBQACR010000646.1:0-233 GCF_051905455.1 Pelomicrobium sp. G1 | reverse complement strand
GTGGTGGAGGCGGTGATCGCCTGGATCTTCCTCGGGCGGATGGACGCTTTCCTGAGCCTGCAGCACCAGCTCGCCCGCTTCGCCAACGCTCCGGGCTTCACCGAGCTGGTGGTGGCGCCCACCTTCGGCGCTGCCGCATTGGTGCTCCTCATGGTGGTGCCTCTCCTCACCATGCGGTTGATCGCCGAGGAGCGGCGCCAGCAGACGCTGCCCTTTCTCACCGCCGCGCCGGT
>NZ_JBQACR010000645.1:0-233 GCF_051905455.1 Pelomicrobium sp. G1 | reverse complement strand
CGGCTGCGGCTACGCGTGCGGGAAGACGGGGAAATCCGGCGCCCGGGGGGCGTGTCGGGGGTGGCGCCGGAAGAGGATCTCACCGTGCGCGCGGCCCGCCTGCTCAAGGCGGCCTCCTGGACCCGGCTCGGGGTGGAGATCGAGATCGACAAGCGCCTGCCCATCGGCGGCGGGCTGGGGTGCGGCAGCTCCGATGCGGCCACTACCCTGCTCGCCCTGAACCGGCTGTGGGG
>NZ_JBQACR010000644.1:0-233 GCF_051905455.1 Pelomicrobium sp. G1 | reverse complement strand
CAAGGCGCTGGAGGCGAAACGGGCGGCGGAGGAAGCGCTGCAGAACAAGACCTCCAAGCTGGAGATCGCCAAGGCCCAGGCGGAGCTGGCCGAGGCCGCCGCCCAGCTCGCCGCGATCCAGAAGCTGCGCAAGGCGCGCAAAGGGTAATTTTTTGCTTCCTCCCGAGTCTACGGAAGGCAGCCTGCGGGCTGCCTTCGTCACTTATACTGCCTAAGGTGTTTCGAGCTCGCGG
>NZ_JBQACR010000643.1:0-234 GCF_051905455.1 Pelomicrobium sp. G1 | reverse complement strand
CCGTCCAGGTGGACGTGGGTCACGGCGACCGACGGGGCGCCGCAGTTGACCTTGGGCGCGAGCAGCTTTTCCCGCAGGGTCTCGATGTCCCCCTGCTCCACCCGGATGTCGCCCCCGGGGGCCGCCACTTACTCGAACAGGCGCAACGCCTCGACCAGGCCCTCGGTCAGGTAATGACGCACGAAGCTGGAGTCGTCGTCCTTCTGCATTACCTGACGGGCGAAGGGTGCGCCC
>NZ_JBQACR010000642.1:0-234 GCF_051905455.1 Pelomicrobium sp. G1 | reverse complement strand
ATCTCTCGATCCGGGAGCGGGAGCTGGTGACGCTGATCGGCGCCAACGGGGCGGGCAAGACCACCACCCTCAAGGCCTTAGCCGGCATGATCCCGCCCGCCGCGGGGGAAATCCGCTATCTGGGCAGGCCGGTGACGGGCAAGCCTGCCTGCGGGCTGGGGCTGGAAGGGCTCGTCCTCGTGACCGAAGGGCGCCAGGTGTGCTGCAAGCTCACGGTGGAAGAGAACCTGGAGC
>NZ_JBQACR010000641.1:0-234 GCF_051905455.1 Pelomicrobium sp. G1 | reverse complement strand
GGCCAGGCTTGTGCGGCTCGTTCAGGCGTGGCGGGCCGCTCGTCTGAAAGTCCGGAATGCGGACTCGAAGCAGGGTACCTACTGCTAGCCCCGCCTCAATGTGCGCCTCGCCGCCCAGGGCACGGCAACGTTCCAAGATGTCTCGAACGCCGAACGCACCCGGTTTGGCGAGATCCGCGGCCTTGATCCCACGCCCGTTGGCCATCACCTCCAGGCTCACCATCCCTCCTTAAC
>NZ_JBQACR010000640.1:0-234 GCF_051905455.1 Pelomicrobium sp. G1 | reverse complement strand
GCGTGGCGACGGCCATGGCGAACACCCAGGCGCGCATGCGACCCGTGTCCCCCATGTTCACCCAGTCGGAAACCGCTCCCATGGTGCAGAACTTGGTCTTGTAGACCACCGCCCCCATGATCGCGGCGATCAAGAAAATGCTTAGCAGGAACTGATGGTGAATGGTGAATCCCATGATCGCACCTCCAATGGGGCAGGCCCGCAACCTGTCGCGCCGGCCAATTAAGTAGTAAT
>NZ_JBQACR010000639.1:0-234 GCF_051905455.1 Pelomicrobium sp. G1 | reverse complement strand
TCGTCTCGCTCCGGGTCGGGCGCGGCCGGTCAGAACCGCGAACAGATCCGCCAGGTCGCCCTCGGCGAAGAGATGCTCGAAATCGCCTAAGCCGGGTCCGAAGTGCTGCTCCCAGCCCTGCGGCGGTCGGAACTCCTGCCCGGCCTGGTAGTTGCCCAGCTCGTCGTAGGCCCGGCGCTTCTCGGTATCCTTGAGCACCTCGTAGGCTTCCTGCACGTCCTTTACCCCCTCCTC
>NZ_JBQACR010000063.1:0-655 GCF_051905455.1 Pelomicrobium sp. G1 | reverse complement strand
ACCGGAATCTGCCCGAGCGGATTGAGGGAGATAAAGGGTTCCCGGCGATTCTCGCCACCAGAGATATCCACCGGAATCTCCTGATAGGAAAGCTTCAGGAACCCGAGCAACAACCGGGCCTTATGGCAATTCCCGGATTGTGGGCGGGCGTAGAGTTTACGAGTTGAGACTTCCTTCACCGTTTCCTTCACTTACCTTCCACGAGCGCTCAGTTTATCTTGCCGCCGCCTTCGCCTGCGCGCGCCGTCAAGCATCCAAACAAGAGATCGAATAGCTACGGCAGCCACCGATCCTGAGAATGGCAGATCACCGTTCTATTTCCAAGGCAGCTACCGCCTTGGCCATCATCCGCCTTTTGGACCTCCGATAAATCCAGAAGCCGATGAGCAAGACTAGAGGCGCCATGCCGATCCATAGATTCCGCCATTCGTAGTACAGCAAAGCGGCTATGGGACCTGACAGCAGGTATATCCTCTCGCCTGTTTTTAAGCGGCCCATAAAGCCACCGTAAACGGCCGCTGAGAACATCAACGTGCTGATACAGAGCAGACCTGTTGCGACCAGTGTCTCTCCCGTGAAGTTGGGGAATTGCAGCGAGTTTGGAAACGCTACCATGAAAAATGGCAGTAGCAAGCAGATTCCTCCCAGCTTGAAG
>NZ_JBQACR010000638.1:0-234 GCF_051905455.1 Pelomicrobium sp. G1 | reverse complement strand
CAAGCCGGCCACCACCGCCGAGGCGGGGCTCGGCTGGTTTGCCCCCGATCGGGCGGCGGCCTGAGGAACGGGAGCGATAAGGTTTAGCGAGCGTCCTCAAAATGCCTGATGAACGCTTGGCCTCTATCAAGGGCTTTGAACCGTCTGGAGGAAGAAAGCAATGAACGGGGGATTCATTGGACTCGGCATCATGGGCAAGCCCAGGGTTTTTAGCATGGGGAAGGGCGGGCACAC
>NZ_JBQACR010000637.1:0-234 GCF_051905455.1 Pelomicrobium sp. G1 | reverse complement strand
GCAGGAAATTGGCGAGCGGCCCCGCCAGCACGATGGCGAAACGGCGGTACACCGACTGGCGAGTGAACGCCCGGTGGCGCTCTTCGGGCCGCACCTGGCCTTCCCGCTCGTCCAGCATCTTGACGTAGCCGCCCATGGGAAAGGCCGAGATCACCCATTCTTTCCGGTCGCGCCCGGCCCGCCACACTATGAGCGGTGGTACGAAGCCCACCGAGAACCGGAGCACCTTCACGC
>NZ_JBQACR010000636.1:0-234 GCF_051905455.1 Pelomicrobium sp. G1 | reverse complement strand
GGCCTGCTCATGACGGAGGCCGGGGTGGAGGCCTTCTTCCCCGTGGAGAAGCTCTCGGTCATTGGCTACGCGGAGGTGCTGCGCCACTATTTCGAAATCGTGGGCATCCGGCGCAAGCTGCTGGACCGGCTACTCGCGGATCCCCCCGACCTCTTCGTCGGCGTGGACGCGCCCGACTTCAATCTGGACCTTGGGATCGCCCTGAGGGCGCGGGGAATCCGCACCGTGCAGTAC
>NZ_JBQACR010000635.1:0-234 GCF_051905455.1 Pelomicrobium sp. G1 | reverse complement strand
CGCGCCTTCTTCTCCTTCATCTCCACTTCGGTGGCCGCCCCCACCTTGATCACGGCAACACCGCCGGCGAGCTTCGCCACCCGCTCCTGCAGCTTCTCCCGGTCGTAGTCGGAGGTGGTCTCCTCGATCTGGGCACGGATCTGCTTGACCCGGTCTTCGATCTTCTTCTTCTCGCCCGCGCCATCGATGATGGTGGTATCTTCCTTGCCCACCTCGACCAGCTTGGCACGGCCC
>NZ_JBQACR010000634.1:0-234 GCF_051905455.1 Pelomicrobium sp. G1 | reverse complement strand
GCCCTCTACCGCTGGTCCATCGAAAAGCCCGAGCGGTTCTGGGTCTCGGTGTGGGAGTACTGCGGCGTCATCGCTGAGACCCGGGGCGAGCGGGTGCTGGTGGACGGGGACAAGATGCCCGGAGCCCGCTTCTTTCCGGATGCGCGGCTCAACTTCGCCGAAAACTGCCTGCGCCGCCGGGACGAGACGCCGGCCATCGTCTTCTTGGACGAGACGGGGCGCAGACGCCGCCTC
>NZ_JBQACR010000633.1:0-234 GCF_051905455.1 Pelomicrobium sp. G1 | reverse complement strand
GCCTGGGAACGCTCGCTAGCGCCCTGGCGCTTCGCTGACGCCCCGCTGGTCCTGCCCTGGCTCGCCTTTTTATAATGGGCTTTGTCCCAGACCAGAGGAGGATTTTCCCGTGCGCACCGTCCCCGTCCTCCAGAGCGAAGAGCCCCTCCTGCTGCGGCATGACGCTGAAGGCGTCGCCACCCTGAACCTCAACCGCCCGAAGGCCTACAACGCCCTCAACCGAGCTTTGCTGGA
>NZ_JBQACR010000632.1:0-234 GCF_051905455.1 Pelomicrobium sp. G1 | reverse complement strand
GTGCCTGGTGGAGGTGGAGAAGGCGCCCAAGCCTTTGCCCGCGTGCGCCACGCCTGTCGCCTCCGGCAGGAAGGTGTACACCCGTTCGACCGTGGCGCGCAAAGCCCAAGCGGGAGTCATGGAGTTCCTGCTCATCAACCACCCCATCGATTGCCCCATCTGCGACCAGGGCGGTGAATGCCAGCTCCAGGACCTGGCGATGGGCTAAGGCATGTCCGCGTCCCGGTACGAAGA
>NZ_JBQACR010000631.1:0-234 GCF_051905455.1 Pelomicrobium sp. G1 | reverse complement strand
AGGAAGCCCTGCCGCTGCTCGCCGCGGCGGGCATCGTTCCCCGGGACGACCCCGCCCGGTCCCGCCGGCTGATCCTGGCCACCTCCCGGGAGGACCTGCGGCTGGTGATCGTGCGGGCGGCCGACGTGCCGACCTACGTGGAGCACGGGGCCGCGGACCTGGGGGTCGCCGGCCGGGACGTGCTGGTGGAGCATGGAGGCGCGGGCCTCTACCAGCCCCTGGACCTGGGCATCG
>NZ_JBQACR010000630.1:0-235 GCF_051905455.1 Pelomicrobium sp. G1 | reverse complement strand
TCCATGAACCGGTCGGTGAGAAACGGGATCACCGGCGCCACCCTGCCGCCCACAGGGATCCCGGCCGCAGCGAGGCGCCGGACCGCCTACAGTCGCAGCATCGGGGCGGAGGTGCGGGGTTCCAGCCGCCGGGCGAGGGAGTTGTCCCGGTTGGTGACTGAGACGAACGCCCGGACCAGGTTCTTTTCCGCCCTGGGCGCGAGGAGATCGATGTCCCACTCGCTCAAGGCGTTCT
>NZ_JBQACR010000629.1:0-235 GCF_051905455.1 Pelomicrobium sp. G1 | reverse complement strand
CCTCTCTTGCGTTCGTCTGGCGAAAACTGATTACCCGAATCCCATTCTCGGTCGCGGTGAAGCAAAGTACGTGCAACCGCTTGTCCAAATAGCATAGCGTGAGGTAGCGCGTCTCGCCTTAGTCCCTGCGGGTGTCCGGGTAAATCAGGGCCGTGTTGAAATCCACCGCCGCCATCCGCTCGAAGGAAAGCCCCCGCTCCCGGATGTTGCGGGCGTGAGGGGCAGGGGCGAAGGT
>NZ_JBQACR010000062.1:353-665 GCF_051905455.1 Pelomicrobium sp. G1 | reverse complement strand
GGCCAGGAGGGGGTCTACCTCCTCAAGGCAGCCCAGGCGGAGGCGTACCGCGCGGCCGGCTATCCTGCAGACGCGAGCCCCTGGCCCCTGATCGCGCTCGAGGCGGAGGCGCGCGCCATGACCCCGCGAGTCCTCGCAGACGAGGTGCTATGGCTGCGTGATGCCTGGACCGCGAAGGCGGCCGCCATTGAAGCCGCGCGCCTCGCGGGCAAGCGCGCCGTCAGCGAGGCACTGCACCCCGGCGAGGTCGCCGCCGCGCGGGACGCGGCCATCGCGACCCTGTCCGCGCTGTGATCGCGCCATGCCGGATAG
>NZ_JBQACR010000062.1:0-343 GCF_051905455.1 Pelomicrobium sp. G1 | reverse complement strand
CAGCGACGGATGCATGTGGCGCACCGCGGCCCCGTCAGCCCTGCAGGTGCGCCCCGATGGATAGGACACGCGTCGGCCCGAGGACGACGCTATGATGTATGGGCCATGCCCCGCGGCCCTGAGAGCGGGGCATAGTAGATGGAGAGTACAGTGAGCACAATTGTGATCAGCAACCCTGGGCGGAACCACCTAAAGGCCTTCCTCCACGGAGTCCCCAGCGGGCCCGGCTACGGCGGCATGTCACCCAGCGACGGCGACGAGGCCACCTCGATGGTGACCGAATACGTCATCGCCCCGGGCGATACCGCCGCCATCGACGTACCGGCCGGCGCCCACCTGGTCG
>NZ_JBQACR010000628.1:0-235 GCF_051905455.1 Pelomicrobium sp. G1 | reverse complement strand
GGGGGGGGGGGGGGGGGGGGGGGGGGGAGGGGGAGGGGGGGGGGGGGGGGGAGGAAGGGAGTAAGAGGAAGAGCGCATCGACTGGATGGAGACCCAGCTCGAGCTGATCGAAAAGCTCGGGCTGCAGAATTACCTGCAATCCCAGATGTAGCCCGGCGCGAGGGCACCGGATGGGGAGGGTTTGAGTTCCCACGAGACCGACCACCCCCTCCGAAAGGAACGCTCGTTCCCAGAG
>NZ_JBQACR010000627.1:0-235 GCF_051905455.1 Pelomicrobium sp. G1 | reverse complement strand
GCCCAGTGCTTCGCCCGCGCATCCACGGTGCTCGCCTGCCGCCCGGGGCGCAGCCGCAGCCAGGCGTCGACCAACACGATGACCCCGGTGATCGCCAGTGCCGACCCGATGACCTGCCAGGTGACACCGCTCATGCCAACCCGGCTCAGCCGGGGCCACCACGGGGAGTTCGCCGGCAGGTAGGCAGGCGTGAGCGCACCCACGAGCAACATCGTCGTGGCGAGCAGGCCTTCCC
>NZ_JBQACR010000626.1:0-235 GCF_051905455.1 Pelomicrobium sp. G1 | reverse complement strand
GCGATCACCCGGGTGTAGATCTCGGTGACCGTAACACCATCAAAGGAGAGAAAGATGAGAAAGGAGTAAAAAAGGAGGATCGAGCACTTGGACACATCGTTGGGAAGCTCATTGTAGTCGAGCCCGACCCGCTCTTCGTTGCCCCGCTTGCACTCGGCGTCCAAAATGAAAGTCTGGCCCGGCACCAGGGTGCCTTTGCCCCGCTCGAACTTGCCGATGCGGATCTTGGGGCCCT
>NZ_JBQACR010000625.1:0-235 GCF_051905455.1 Pelomicrobium sp. G1 | reverse complement strand
GCGCCCGGCCGTCACGGACGGCGGCGGGCCGGCGGGCAGCCCGGGCGGGCGCGGCCTAGATGGAACCCCGGGAGCCCAGGGCGCGGTCAACCGCAAGGAGCACCTCCCTATGACCGGCGCGAAGAACAGGTAAGCACCCCATTGCAGCGGAACCCCAGGGACAACCCTCGGCCAGCGTTTCTTGAAATTCTTCCTCCATCTCGCCCTCGGGCTCGCCGTCTTCGCCGCCCTCATG
>NZ_JBQACR010000624.1:0-235 GCF_051905455.1 Pelomicrobium sp. G1 | reverse complement strand
TAGGGCAGCGCCTGCGGCTTTGGACCGTGCCCGAGCTTCGCTTCGTTTTCGATCCATCCGTCGAAGGGGGTAGGCGGCTTTCGCGCCTGATCGACGAAGCGGTCGCCGCCGATCGCCTCAAAGGGTGCGACAAGCCCGACCCGGATTGAGCGCCGCTCCTCCTCGACCGCGACGCATTGCCCGCCACCGTATCGACATCGACGGCGTGCTCCTGGTGGACAAGCCGGCGGGCATC
>NZ_JBQACR010000623.1:0-235 GCF_051905455.1 Pelomicrobium sp. G1 | reverse complement strand
CCCCGGGCCATGGGCTTGCACCAGGCGCCGTTCGACGGCCCGCCCGATGTCCCCCGGCAGCAGCACGCTGCCGTCGGCGGCGGCGATGCGCAGCACGCAGCTCAGGGCGTTGTCGTCTTGGCGCGGATCGGCATAGTCCGAGGCCGCAGGGCTCAAGAACTCAAAGCGCACCCCGTCCCAGTCCCAGCCCTCCCCCGCCCGGCAGGCGTGGTGTTCGGAGGCGGCGCCCCGGAGG
>NZ_JBQACR010000622.1:0-235 GCF_051905455.1 Pelomicrobium sp. G1 | reverse complement strand
AGGTGTACGTGCGCGACAGCGGTGTGCTGCATGCGCTGCTGGGGCTCGCCAGCGAGCGCGAGCTGCTCTCCCATCCCAAACTGGGCCTCTCATGGGAGGGGTATGCGATCGAACAGGTGCTGCGCGCGGTGCGTCCGGATGCGGCGTACTTCTGGGCCACGCACACCGGCGCGGAGCTCGATCTGCTGCTCATGGTGCGGGGCCACCGCTATGGCGTCGAGGTCAAGTTCCAGGA
>NZ_JBQACR010000621.1:0-235 GCF_051905455.1 Pelomicrobium sp. G1 | reverse complement strand
GGCAGGAAGTCCAGGCCGTGCGACACGGGCATATCTACGAGCCCAAGTCGGCGAACATCCTGCAGCCGGGACCAGCATGCCTCCCCGACGGGCTGCGCCAGGTGCACCGGATCATCCGGCGTTGGGCAGGAGCGGTGCCGTGAGCGACCGGCACCGTTCCAGCGCCGGGGACATCGAGGCGGTTTATCGGGTCATCGCCGCGCGGCGGGGCGTGCGCCAATTTCTCCACGATCCC
>NZ_JBQACR010000620.1:0-235 GCF_051905455.1 Pelomicrobium sp. G1 | reverse complement strand
GATGCCGCCCGGGCGTCTTCCAGCCAGCCGTCCCAGGTGGCCTAGCCGAAATCCCCCGGGCTGTCGCCGCATCCCAGGAGATCCACCTGGAGCACCGCGAACCCCGCCGCCGCCAGGGCCTGGGCGCAGAGGGCCGCCATGCGGCGGCACTTGTTCATCTCCTCGGCGAAGGGATGCAGGTAGAGGAAGACCCACCGGGGGTTGCCAGCCGCGGGACGGTGCAGGAGGCAAAAGC
>NZ_JBQACR010000619.1:0-235 GCF_051905455.1 Pelomicrobium sp. G1 | reverse complement strand
ACGGTGGCCAACATGCTGCGTTACGTCACCACGCCGGACGGCACCCACCACATCTTGGCCCAGGGTGAAAGCCGCTTCCGGGTGCTCCGGTTCCTGGAAGGCTGGCCTTTCATGGTGGCCCGCGTCCAGCGCATCCAGGAAGAGGAGCCCAAGAGCGCGGAAATCGAGGCCCGGGTGCTCCAGCTAAAGGAGCGGACCAAGGAGATCCTGGAGCTGCTCCCTCAGGTGCCGGCGG
>NZ_JBQACR010000061.1:0-677 GCF_051905455.1 Pelomicrobium sp. G1 | reverse complement strand
GTACCCGGCCACGGCCGAGGACATGCACAGGCGCGAGTTGGTGTCGATGTTGTTGGTGCCGATCAGCCCCTTCACCAGCTTGTTGAAGACATAGTAGTCCTCGGTGAGGAGCTGGCCTGAGATGTAGAAGCCCACAGCGTCCGGCCCGTGCTCCAGAATCACCCGGGCAACGCGGGCCGCCAGGTGGTCCAGCGCCTGGTCCCACTCCACGCGGCGGCGCGGCTCGCTGCGGCTTCGCCGCAGCTCCGGGTACAAAGCCCGGCCGGCCGTTCCCGCGGTGAGATGCAGCGTCGCGCCCTTGCTGCACAGGCGGCCGAAGTTGGCCGGATGATCGGCATCGCCGGCAATAGCCGTAATGCGCCCGTCATCCGTTTCGATGACGACTCCACAACCGACGCCGCAATAGCAGCAGGTGGACTTGACTTTGGGCATGGGCCTTCACCCGAAACGACCAGCGCTCACTGCGCAGCCTCAGCGTCACCGAGCTGCAGAAAAACCACGCCCTCCTCCACCTTGACCGGATACACCGGTGCGCAGCCCTCGTCCGGCGCCACGGCCTGCCCCGTGTCGAGGCAGATGTTCCAACCGTGCAGGGGGCAGGCCACCTTGCGGCCGAAGACGATGCCCTGGGACAGGGGTCCGCCTTTATGGGGGCAGCGGTCGCGCAACGCGAAGAC
>NZ_JBQACR010000618.1:0-235 GCF_051905455.1 Pelomicrobium sp. G1 | reverse complement strand
CCTATGGATCGCGCGCCGCCTTTTCCTGGGAAACCGGATCCAGGCGACCGGGAACAGCGTCGCGAAAGAGGAAAGGAGAACCACGATGAACACGCTCTGGCTGCCCGCCGCGCTGAGCCTGGCGCTCGTCGGCGCCGCCGTTCCCGCGGATGCCGATGCCGCGGGCGATCCCGCCCGGGGCGCCCAGGCCTTCCGCGCCTGCGCGGCGTGCCACTCCATCGAGCCGGGACAGCAC
>NZ_JBQACR010000617.1:0-235 GCF_051905455.1 Pelomicrobium sp. G1 | reverse complement strand
GGGTGGCTCGGGTCGCTCTTCACCCCGATGGGGGAGATGCGGTAGCCGTTTTTCTGGATTTTGGCCTCGGTCTCGTCCCGCGTGAAGGCGAGCCGCTGGATGTACTTGACGTTGTTCACGCCCGTGTAGCCCGGCACGATGAGGCGCAAGGGGCCCCCATGTGCGAGCGGAATGGGCTCGCCGTTCATCTCCCAGGCGAGCAGGGCGTCTTCCATGGCTTTGAGCGGGACCTAGC
>NZ_JBQACR010000616.1:0-235 GCF_051905455.1 Pelomicrobium sp. G1 | reverse complement strand
CGCCCACGTCGAAGGTGCGGTAGGTGCCGAGCCCGATCACCGGAAGCACCTCGCCGGTCCTCGGGATCGGGCGTTTCAGGATTTCCCGGCCCTCGGGGGGGTGGGCGAGGGCGCCGGGCCCAAGGGCGGCGCCCGCCGCCAGGGCCTGGATCACGCGGCGCCGCAGGGGGGAAGAAGGAGCAGCGGTCATGGGACGGTGGCCTGGGCGATGGCGGCGGTGGAGGGTACCGTGGAT
>NZ_JBQACR010000615.1:0-235 GCF_051905455.1 Pelomicrobium sp. G1 | reverse complement strand
GAGGATCCAGGTTGTTGGTGGGCTCGTCCAGCAGCACCAGATCAGCCGGCGCCGCCAGGCAGGCCCATACCTGGAAGAACTGGCGCTGGCCGCCGCTAAGGATATCCAGGCGGGCTCGCAGCAGGGGCTGCAGGAAAGCGGGGAGGCTCTCCTGGTCGGCGCCGGTTAGTTCGAGCAGGTCCCGGGCCGAGACGGGAAGCCCCGCCACCGGTGCGCCGTGCTGGCGATGGTAGGC
>NZ_JBQACR010000614.1:0-235 GCF_051905455.1 Pelomicrobium sp. G1 | reverse complement strand
CCCGGGACGTGGCCTGGGCGGTGGAGGCCGCCCATCGGGCCTACCCCGCCTGGTCGCGCCGCCCGGCCCGGGAGCGGGGCGACCTGCTGCGCCGGGCCGCCGACCGGCTGGAGCAGGAGGCGGAACCTCTCGCCCGGCTGCTCGCGCTGGAGACCGGCAACGCTCTTGCCACCCAGTCCCGCCCCGAGGTGGCCGGCGCCATCGAGCTGCTACGGTTCTTCGCCGGCCTGTGGTC
>NZ_JBQACR010000613.1:0-236 GCF_051905455.1 Pelomicrobium sp. G1 | reverse complement strand
CAGCCGAGCCGCTTCTACCGCCACAACTACCGCATCAAAACCCCCCAGATGATTTCGACGGAGTACGTGTAGAGGAGCAATGTAGCGGCCATCACCCTGGGGCTCGTCCCCGGGCGGATGGACCGCACCGCCTGCACCCACTTTCTTGACCTGCTGGTGACCTATCCTGAAGGTTGTCGGGTCAATTGCGCTTATTGCGGGCTCGCATGGCACAGGGAGGAGGCCAGGGACGATGC
>NZ_JBQACR010000612.1:0-236 GCF_051905455.1 Pelomicrobium sp. G1 | reverse complement strand
CTATGACGTGCTGCGCCAGACCGCCGAGATCAAGCGCCACGTGGGGTATATGACCCAGCGTTTCAGCCTCTACGAAGACCTCACCATCCGGGAAAACCTGTACTTCGTCGCCCGCATGTACGGGATGGCGAACCGCCGCGCTGCCGTGGACCGGGCCCTGGAGGACCTGGGGCTCGCGCAGTGCAGCCGCCAGCTCGCCGGCACCTTTTCGGGCGGATGGAAGCAGCGGCTGGCCC
>NZ_JBQACR010000611.1:0-236 GCF_051905455.1 Pelomicrobium sp. G1 | reverse complement strand
GCTCTCGCCTACCCCCCAACATCGCCCCTGGTCGACATAGAGCCGGACCGGCCCGGCTGCGCCGCCGGGAGCGGCGACGGGCTGCACTAGGAACAGGGCCCGCTCGGCCGCCGGCGCCACGTCGAGCCTGGGCAAGGAAGACAGCGGGGCATCCACGGGGAGAAGCAGGGCCCTGCACCCGTCCTCGGTCAACGCATCCAGCTGGTTCGGGGTAACAGCATGCTCGAACGATAACG
>NZ_JBQACR010000610.1:0-236 GCF_051905455.1 Pelomicrobium sp. G1 | reverse complement strand
GGCTTGACGCCGATGCCGGAGGTGGCGGGGACGCGGATCTTCCTGACCCCCATCTCCTCCTGGAGGAAGCGGATCACCTTACGCGCCCCCTCGGATTCCGCCGGCCACTCGATCCCGGCGTAGATGTCCTCCAAGTTCTCCCGGAGGCTCCCCATGTCGGTCTTCTCCGGGTGCTTGAGGGGGCTCGACACCCCCCAGAAGTAGCGCCCCGGCCGCAGGCATACGTACGGGTCCAG
>NZ_JBQACR010000609.1:0-236 GCF_051905455.1 Pelomicrobium sp. G1 | reverse complement strand
GAGCCGCGACTGCGTGACCAGGATCGTCTCTTCGAAATACGGGCCATCGAGCGGATCCTGCTTGTCAAACAGGGCCAGGATCCGGAGTCGCCCGTCTTCCAGTAGGCCTTCCAGGGCGTGCTCGCTCCCGGGAATGAACTCCTCCACAAGGAGCCCCATGCGTTCGGCTTCCCGGTCGGCCCGGCGCTGGATCGCCCGCACTCGCGCCACGGCGGCTGCGAGGCCCGGGGCGTCGT
>NZ_JBQACR010000060.1:0-682 GCF_051905455.1 Pelomicrobium sp. G1 | reverse complement strand
CTCATGGCGAGTTGCGCAACCCAGACTCAAATGGCGTTGGATGCAGAGGTGAGACGCCTGTGCGCCATCGACGGCGGCATCCGGGTCTACGAGCAGGTGAAGTTGCCGGCGGATGGGTTTGACCGGTGGGGCATGCCGAAGATGTATCAGGAGCGGGTAGAGAACAAGGCGGCTTATCGGCACGACGACAAGAGGACGGTGATGGAGTCCGTCATGAAAACGCGAGTCGATTCTGCTCAGCATGGAAATGTCCGAGTGGAGGAATATCTTCTCAAGAGTGAGACGACATACTACAGGAGAGGGAATCCGGAGATGTGGCACACGCACGTTCAAATAACAAGAAAACGCGACGGAAAAATACTTGGCGAATCCAAAAGATACTCAAGACGCGGAGGAGATATGCTGGGTCCTTGGCATCCTTCGTCATTTGCATGTCCTAGAGAAGCGGGCCAGGAAGCTTTGGTTAGATCCATATTCATGAGTGACAAAGACATTGGGAGAAACTGATGGACCCAATCGAGAAATATTTCAAGCATGCCGAACTTGCGATGGCTGCATACGGCGATTATGCGGGCGAGAGCTTCATTGATGAACTTAAAGAAGCTGGCATGTCCCCTACCCAAGCCCAGCACTTCGCTTCCCGCTGGCGCGTCGTTGACCAATACACCGATCCCCGGACGGG
>NZ_JBQACR010000608.1:0-236 GCF_051905455.1 Pelomicrobium sp. G1 | reverse complement strand
GCGTGACGATGCTGACGAAGTCGATGCGATCTGAAGACGGCCGCTTTGCCTCGGCCGCGGCCATTTCACCGGCGCTGCGGTACAGCCGCGCGGGATCGAGGTACAGACTCCTCCCCGTCGTCTGTGTGTTCTGAAAGTCGCGCGAGAAGACACCGGCGGTGAGCTCGATCTGTCCGTCGAGCGCCGCAGCGATTCTGTGGACGCCGCCGATGAACGCGCCCTGACCGCCACCGACC
>NZ_JBQACR010000607.1:0-236 GCF_051905455.1 Pelomicrobium sp. G1 | reverse complement strand
GAACAGGCGGGCGTTTACATTGTCACCGGTGACACCAAGATGGTGGAACGAGGCGCGGCGGACAAGCTCTTCATCAACAAGGCCGGGATCGGCGTCGTTCCGGAAGGGATATCGATTTCCGCACGCAACGCACGCCCGGGCGACGCGGTCATCGTGAGCGACTACCTGGGGGATCATGGCACGGCAATCATGGTCGCCCGCAACGAGCTGGCGCTCGAAAACCAGATTGCAAGCGA
>NZ_JBQACR010000606.1:0-236 GCF_051905455.1 Pelomicrobium sp. G1 | reverse complement strand
CGCGCAGGAAGTGCGACTTGGCCTGGGACATCCGCCGCCCTATTGGGCAGTGGCGTGGCCGGGCGGCCAAGCCCTGGCGCGCTATGTCCTGGACCATGCCGAGATCGTCAAAGGAGCACGAGTCCTCGACCTCGGCGCCGGCTGCGCCATCGGCGCCATCGCGGCGGCGATAGCGGGCGCAGATCAGGTGGAAGCCAACGATCCGGACCTCTTCGCCCGGACCGCCGCTCGCCTGA
>NZ_JBQACR010000605.1:0-236 GCF_051905455.1 Pelomicrobium sp. G1 | reverse complement strand
GGGTTGGCGGGATCAGAAGCCAGTTCACCGGGAGCGTACGTGACGGATGCTTTGGAGCTGGACTTCGATGGCGCAGGCGCAGAGCTATCGCCCCCCTCAGAACCATTCTCGCTAATAATGGGCACGTCACCAGGCAGCGATCTCATGGGACCCTTGACGTCCTCAGCCAGGATCTTCATACCCTTCTGGGCGAGGCTGCAAGACGTGGCCTTGGCCTCATCAACAACATTGAAGAC
>NZ_JBQACR010000604.1:0-236 GCF_051905455.1 Pelomicrobium sp. G1 | reverse complement strand
GACCAGTTCGACGCCGCCAGCGGCGAGGTCATGAAGGGCTGCTGGGCGTCCACGCCCCTGAAGCCGGAGATGCGCGCGGCGAGCACGTTACAGGTGCCGGATTGGGTAATGGTGTTGGGATCGCTCCCCGTGGCGATTCGCCAGTAGATCGCCGAGGTAAGGTTGGAAACGGGGTTTTGCAGGAAAAGTAGGTTCCAGCCCGGCATGGAAAGGGTGGGGGACGCGCCCGAGGCGAC
>NZ_JBQACR010000603.1:0-236 GCF_051905455.1 Pelomicrobium sp. G1 | reverse complement strand
GATGTGCGCTTCGTCGAGGACAACTGGGAAAACCCCACCCTGGGCGCCTGGGGACTGGACTGGGAGGTGTGGCTGAACGGCATGGAGGTGACCCAGTTCAACTATTTCCAGGAGGTGGGCAGCCTCCCGTGCCGCCCGGTCACCGGGGAGATCACCTACGGGCTGGAGCGGCTCGCCCTGTATCTCCAGGGCAAGGAGAGCGTGTTCGACCTGGTGTGGACCGATGGGGTCACCTA
>NZ_JBQACR010000602.1:0-236 GCF_051905455.1 Pelomicrobium sp. G1 | reverse complement strand
GTTCTCGGTGGTGTACCTATCATTCACAGCGGAATATATGCGGTTCGGGGCTTTGCTCGCCGTGGGGGTGTTCGCCATCAGCGCGGTCTCGATCCATCTCATGCTAGACCGGAAGGTGGACACCGCCACCGCGGTGGTGACCAGCGCGCGCGTATGCGCGCGCAACGTCCAGGCGATGGCTCTGTGGGTCGCCCTCATCGTCGCACTGGTGGGCGTCGGGCTCCTCACCCTGTTCA
>NZ_JBQACR010000601.1:0-236 GCF_051905455.1 Pelomicrobium sp. G1 | reverse complement strand
AAGGTATTGCCGGCGCTTCTTCCCGTGGTGCTCTTGAACTGCGCCTCGGGCATCGCGGTGGGCATGGCCACCGAGATCCCCAGCCACAACCGGAACGAGGTGGCGCGCGCGGCGATTGCCCTGATCCGCGATCCCGGGCTCGGCGTGGAAGAGCTCATGCAGTGCGTCCCGGGCCCCGACTTCCCGGGAGGCGCCCAGATCATCACCCCGCCCGAGGAGCTCAAGCAGGCCTACGA
>NZ_JBQACR010000600.1:0-236 GCF_051905455.1 Pelomicrobium sp. G1 | reverse complement strand
CATGGTGACCGTGCCCAGAGCCAGGCCGCCGGGCAGGCGCCGGGTCCACAGGTGCACCGCCTCGAACAACTGCTCGGCGATCCCGGAGCGCTCCAGCATGGTGCCCATGAACACGAACAGGGGCACCGCGGCCAGGACGAAGTTGGAGGCGATGTCCTCCACCTTTTCCATGAACTGGAAGATCAACGCGTCATGGAAGACCAGGTAGCCGAAGATCAACGCCGTGCCCATGAGGG
>NZ_JBQACR010000599.1:0-236 GCF_051905455.1 Pelomicrobium sp. G1 | reverse complement strand
CACTTGAGCAGCCGCCGGCGGGTGAGCACCAGCGCCAGGTAGAAAGCGGCAGCCGCGTAGGCGAGGAGCACCAGCACATGGAGGAGGGGCTCCGCCGGCGCACGGCCCACCACCAGCGGGCGCACCAGCTCGATGGCGTGGGTAAGGGGCAGCACCTGGGCCACGTTCTGCAGGACCACGGGAAGCTGGGCGGTGGGGAAGAACACGCCGCACAAAAGCACCATGGGGGTGACGAC
>NZ_JBQACR010000005.1:10591-178067 GCF_051905455.1 Pelomicrobium sp. G1 | reverse complement strand
GAAAGTAGGTCACCGCCAGGCACCCCCACAAAGCGCCGAAGGCCCCTCACGGGGCCTTCGGCATTTTGAGCCGGGGCGTGCAGTGGCTGGAAGGCTTTGGGGAATCCGGTTTTTTTCTTCCACCCCTTTCGCTATTCTGTTAAACTTCCAAAGTTACAGTTACATAAAGAGAAGATGGGCCGGGCGCCCATTTTTTGTTTGTGTTGATGAAACGAACCTTGGCCCTTGAGGCGTTGGTGGAGCAGGTACTTCAAAACCTGGGCTACGAGCTCGTCGACTTCGAACGGGTGTCTCACAGCAAGCTCATCCGCGTGTTTATCGATCAACCGGGAGGGGTGAGCGTGGAAGATTGCGCCTCGGTGAGCAACCACCTCACGCGCCTCTTCGCCGTGGAGGCGGTGGATTATGACCGGCTTGAGGTCTCGTCTCCAGGTCTGGACCGCCCGTTAAGAAAAGTATCGGATTTCCAGAGGTTCGTCGGGGAACGAGTTCGCATCAGGCTGCGCCATCCCCGAGAAGGCCGCTCCAATTTCGTCGTCACCTTGAAAGCCGTCGAGGGAACAAAAATACGGGCAAGCCTGGAGAGCACGGAACTGGAGTTCGATATCGACGATTTGGACAAAGCGCGGCTCGTGCCGCGGTTTTAAACGGTTACAGGGGAATCGCTTGGCAGGACAGGCTTTGCATATAGAGACAGGGCGAACCATGAGTCGGGAAGTTCTAATGCTGGTGGACGCGCTGGCCAGGGAGAAGAGCGTCAACAAGGACGTGGTCTTCGGTGCCTTGGAAATGGCGCTCGCCTCGGCGACCAAAAAGCGGTTCCGTGACGACATGGACGTGCGCGTGTCCATAGATCGAAGCACGGGCGATTACCGATCCTATCGGCGCTGGCTTGTCGTCAACGACGAGGAGGTGGAGTTTCCGGACCAGCAGATCGGCCTGAGCGAGGCTCGCAAGCGCAACCCCGATGTCCAGGTTGGCGATTACATCGAGGAACCGCTCGAGCCGGTGGAGTTCGGCCGTATCGGTGCCCAGACCGCCAAGCAGGTTATCCTCCAGAAGATCCGGGATGCCGAGCGCGAGCAGATCCTGAACGACTTCCTGGAGCGCAACGAGCACCTGGTGACGGGCGTGATCAAGCGCATGGACCGAGGCAACGCCATCATCGAATCCGGTCGGCTGGAAGCGCTGCTGCCAAGGGATCAGATGATCCCGAAAGAAAGCCTGCGGGTAGGAGACCGGGTGCGCGCCTACCTGCTGCGGGTGGATCGCCAGAGCCGTGGGCCGCAACTGATCCTCTCCCGAGTGGCCAACGAGTTCCTGGTCAAATTGTTCGAGCTGGAGGTGCCGGAGATCGAAGAGGGGCTGATCGAAATCAAGGGAGCCGCCCGGGACCCGGGTTCCCGCGCCAAGATCGCGGTCAAGTCGAACGATCCCCGGCTGGATCCCATCGGCACCTGCGTGGGCATGCGCGGCACCCGCGTCCAGGCGGTGACCGGCGAGCTGGCCGGAGAAAGGGTGGACATCGTGCTTTGGTCCCCGGACCCCGCCACTTTCGTGATCAACGCCCTCGCGCCGGCCGAAGTGAGCAGTATCGTCGTCGATGAAGAAAAGCACAGCATGGACATCGTCGTCGAGGAAGATCAACTGGCCCAGGCAATCGGCCGCAACGGTCAGAATGTGCGGCTCGCTTCCGAGCTCACCGGCTGGGAGCTCAACATTATGACCGTCGAGGAATCGAAGAAGAAAGGCGAAGAAGAGGCCGCTGCTATCCGCAAGCTTTTCATGGAGCGCCTCGATGTGGACGAGGAGGTGGCGAACATCCTGATCCAGGAAGGCTTTTCAACCCTGGAGGAAATCGCCTACGTTCCGATCAACGAGATGCTGGAGATCGAAGCGTTCGACGAGGAAACGGTCAACGAGCTGCGCAGCCGGGCCCGCGGTGCCTTGCTGAACGAGGCGATCGCGAGCGAGGAGCAACTGGAGGCGGACATCGGCGATCTCATGACCCTGGAAGGGATGGAGGCCGGTGTTGCCCGGAAACTGGTGGCGCAGGGCGTTTCCACCAAGGAGGCGCTGGCTGACCTGGCGGTGGACGACGTAGTGGAAATGACCGGGATCGACGCCGAGCTGGCCAAGAAGCTCATCATGGCAGCTCGCGCTCCATGGTTCGAACAAGAGGGTAAGGCAGAGTAATGGCACAGATGAACGTCGCCCAATTCGCCCGCGAGCTAGGCCTGCCCGCGACGTTGTTGCTGGAGCAGCTCAACGCCGCCGGGGTGGCCAAGACCATGGTGGACGACCCGCTCACGGAGCAGGACAAAACCCAACTCCTCGAGTACCTGCGCAAGGTCCACGGGGCCAAGGAGCCCAAGCAGAAGATCACGCTGACGCGGCGGCAGACTTCGGAAATCAAGAAAGCCGACAGCACCGGCAAGGCCCGCACCATCCAGGTAGAGGTGCGGAAGAAACGGGTGCTGGTGCGCCGCGACGTCACCGCGCAGGAAGTCCCGGCGCAGGAGCCCCCCCCCTCTCCGGCGCTAGTGCTGGATCAGGCGCAGCAGACGCTGCGGGAGGAGGAGGCCCGCAAGCAGGCCGAGCTGGCGGCCCGCCAGGCGGCCGAAGCCGAGGAGAAACGGGCCCGCCGCCAGCGCAAGAAGCAGGAGCCCGAGACCGCGGCCGGGGAGGAAACACAGGCACTGACGGCGGCGGTCGAAGCCG
Organism: Pelomicrobium sp. G1; assembly: GCF_051905455.1. Lineage (NCBI taxonomy): Bacteria > Pseudomonadati > Pseudomonadota > Hydrogenophilia > Pelomicrobium > Pelomicrobium sp. G1. The sequence goes on along the minus strand of NZ_JBQACR010000005.1, from coordinate 175,346 downwards.
CCAGTGCTTCCGCCCCAGGCGTGGAGGAACCCGTCAAGGAAGCCGCTAAAGCGGCCCCGGCGGCTGCGGCGCCGATTTCGGAAGGCACTCTCCATCGCCCCGCGGCCAAAGCGCCGGAAGGCGGGGAAAAGGCGGAAAAGAAGGGGGTCAAGAAACCGGCGAAGGACACGGTGGCCTGGAAGGAGGAGGTCGCCAGGCGGCGCACCATCAAGACCCGGGGCGACACGGCGCTCGCCCAAGGCTGGAAGGAACGCAAGGCCGGTGCGCGGCACAAGGGGGGCGGCGAGCAGCCCGCCGCCTTCGCCCCGCCCAGCGAGCCGGTGGTCAAGGAAATCCTGGTTCCCGAGACCATCACCGTCGGCGAGCTGGCCCACAGGATGTCCGTCAAGGCTGCCGAGGTCATCAAGACCCTCATGAGACTGGGCACCATGGCCACCATCAACCAGGTCCTCGATCAGGACACCGCCATGATCGTGGTGGAGGAGATGGGGCATGTCGCGAAGCGGGCCAAGCTGGACGATCCGGAAGCCTTGTTGAGTGAGGCGCAGGCGGCGGTCAGCGCGCCGCTCGAGCCACGTGCCCCGGTCGTGACGGTCATGGGGCACGTGGACCACGGCAAGACCTCGCTGCTCGATTTCATTCGCCGCACCCGCGTGGCGAGCGGAGAAGCCGGGGGCATCACGCAGCACATCGGCGCGTATCACGTCAAAACCCCGCGCGGAGAGATCACCTTCCTGGATACGCCCGGGCACGAAGCGTTCACCGCGATGCGGGCGCGGGGCGCCAGGGTGACCGACCTGGTGGTGCTGGTCGTTGCGGCGGACGACGGCGTGATGCCGCAAACCGTCGAGGCGATCAATCACGCCAAGGCCGCCAAGGTGCCGATCGTAGTGGCGGTCAACAAGATCGACAAGCCAGAAGCGAACCCGGAACGGGTCAAGCAGGAGCTGGTGAGCCACGGGGTCGTGCCCGAGGAGTGGGGCGGCGACACCATGTTCGTCGAAGTCTCGGCCAAGACCGGGCAGGGCATAGACAATTTGCTGGAGAGCATCCTGTTGCAGGCCGAGGTTCTGGAGCTCAAGGCGCCGCGGGAGGCGCCTGCCAAGGGCATCGTCATCGAATCGCGGCTGGACCGCGGTCGAGGCCCGGTCGCCACCATCCTGGTGCAGAGCGGCACCCTGCGGCGCGGCGACGTGGCTCTCGTCGGCGCGGTGTATGGGCGCATCCGGGCGATGCAGGACGAGAACGGCAAGCCGGTGGAGGCGGCCGGCCCTTCGATCCCGGTGGAGATCCAGGGCCTCTCCGACGTGCCGCAGGCGGGCGACGAGCTGGTGGTCCTCGGCGACGAGCGCAAGGCGCGGGAGATCGCTCTCTTCCGCCAGGGGAGGTTCCGGGACGTCAAGCTCGCGAAGCAGCAGGCGGCCAAGCTGGAGAACGTGTTCGAGCAGATGGGCGAAGGCCAGACGAAGAGCCTTTCTCTCATCATCAAGGCCGATGTCCAGGGTTCGTACGAGGCGCTGGCGCACGCCCTACAGAAGCTCTCGACGGACGAGGTCAAGGTCAACATCGTTCATACGGGCGTGGGCGGCATCACCGAGTCGGACGTCAACCTGGCGCTCGCCTCCAAGGCGGTGATCATCGGCTTCAACAGCCGCCCAGACGCGACGGCACGCAAGCTGATCGCCTCCACCGGCGTCGACGTCCGCTACTACAACGTCATTTACGAAGCGGTAGACGAGGTCAAGGCGGCGCTGTCCGGCATGCTGGCGCCGGAGAAAAAGGAGAACGTCATCGGCCTGGTGGAGGTCCGCAACGTGTTCAAGATCTCGAAGGTGGGCGCGGTGGCCGGCTGCTACGTGACCGAAGGGGTGGTGAGGCGCAATTCCCAGGTCCGGGTGATCCGGGACAACGTGGTCATCCATACCGGGGAACTGGAGTCCTTGAAGCGCTTCAAGGAAGACGTCCGCGAGGTAAAGGCCGGGTTCGAGTGCGGTATCGCCCTCAAGGGTTTTGAAGACATCAGGGTCGGGGACCAGTTCGAGGTGTTCGAAGTCGTTGAGGTGGCTCGCACCCTGTGACCGGCGGGCCCGCTTGGCTTGGGGCCAAGGCGTGGACCTCCGGGGGCGAGGAGAACGGTCATGACGAGGCCCGGAGCGCGAGCACAGCGGGTGGCGCGCGAGATTCAGCGGGAGCTGGCCTGCCTGATCCGCGACGAAGTCAAGGATCCCCGCGTGGGCATGGTGACGCTGACCGAGGTCGAGTTGAGCCCCGATTTGTCCTTCGCCAAGGTCTATTACACCAGCCTGGGCGGGCGGGACGACAAGGAGACCGCGGAAGGGCTGCGCCGCGCCGCGCCCTTCCTGCGAGGAATGCTAGGGCAGCGCCTGCGGCTTCGGACCGTGCCCGAGCTTCGCTTCGTTTTCGATCCATCCGTCGAAGGGGGTATGCGGCTTTCGCGCCTGATCGACGAAGCGGTCGCCGCCGATCGCCTCAAAGGGGGCGACAAGCCCGACCCGGATTGAGCGCCGCTCCTCCTCGACCGCGACGCATGGCCCGCCACCGTATCGACATCGACGGCGTGCTCCTGTTGGACAAGCCGGCGGGCATCACGTCCAACGCCGCCCTGCAGGGCGTCAAGCGCCTGTTCGGAGCGGCCAAGGCCGGCCACGGCGGAACCCTGGATCCCATGGCGACCGGCCTGCTCCCGGTCGCCATGGGAGAAGCCACCAAGTTCCTCGGGAGTCTGCTCGAGGCCCGCAAGACCTACAAGGCCACGGTGCGCTTCGGCGTGCGCACTACGACAGGTGACGCGGAAGGGACGGTGGTCGAGCGCCGTCCGGTCTCGGTGACGCCCGCCCAATTGGAGACGGCGGTGACCTCCTTCACCGGGAAAGTCCGGCAGATTCCGCCCATGTACAGCGCCCTCAAGCGCAACGGGCGCCCGCTCTACCGTTACGCCCGGCAAGGCGTCGAAGTGGAGCGGCAAGCGCGCGAGGTGGAGATCTACCGGCTGGTGATCGAGGCGTTTCACGGCGAAGGGGCGACTTTGCTGGTGGAATGCAGCAAGGGTACCTATGTCCGCACTCTGGCGGAAGATCTGGGCGCGGCCCTCGGCTGCGGGGCCCATCTGGAAGCGCTGCGGCGCACAGGAATCGGGCCGTTCTCGGTCGAGCAGGCCGTTACCCCGAACCGGCTGGAGGCGTTGACCGAGGACGGGTGCAGGGCCCTGCTTCTCCCCGTGGATGCCCCGCTGGCTTCCTTGCCCAGGCTCGACGTGGCGCCGGCGGCCGAGCGGGCCCTGTTCCTAGGGCAGCCCGTCGCCGCTCCCGGCGGCGCAGCCGGGCCGGTCCGGCTCTATGCCGACCAGGGGCGATTTTTGGGGGTAGGCGAGAGCACTGGCGACGGCTGGGTGCGGCCCCGAAGGCTGATCCGCCCAGAGCGCCGGATCCAGGGCGGGGAGGGGGCGCGCATTCTTAGAAGCGCCAAGGGGTTACTTGAGCGTTAGCGTTTATACAGGATATAATGATAGTCTTTAGTGGAGCGATAAATGGCTATCACGACAGCAGAAAAATCCAAAATCATGCAGGACTTTCAGCGAGCCAAGGGGGACACAGGCTCGCCTGAAGTTCAGATCGCCCTGCTGACCGCGCGCATCAACTACCTCACCGAGCACTTCAAAACGCACGCGAAGGATCATCATTCCCGGCGCGGCCTGTTGCGCCTGGTCAGTCGCCGGCGGAAGCTCCTCGACTACTTGCGCACCCGCGACCCAGAGGCCTACCGCAAGCTCGTCGATCGGCTGGGCCTGCGCAAATAGGGGCTCGGCAGAGCGATTGGCTTCGGAACGATGGGGAATCTGATTTATCGAATGACCGGAGCCGTCCCTGCGCGCTGCCTGCGCCTTCGCGTCGCGCCTTTTTCTTTTCTAGCGAACCGCCTATTCCAGCGAGGTAAACGTCTTGGCGTACTTCAAGAAAACCTTAACCTACGGTAGGCACCAGCTCACGCTGGAAACGGGAGAGATCGCGCGGCAAGCGGATGGCGCGGTCCTCGTCAACTTGGACGATACGGTGGTCCTGGTGACCGTGGTCGCGGCGAAAGAGGCCAAGGAGGGTCAGGACTTCTTTCCTCTCACTGTCGACTACCTGGAGCGCACCTACGCCGCCGGCCGGATCCCCGGGGGCTTTTTCAAGCGGGAAGGGCGCCCGTCGGAGAAGGAAACCCTGACCTCCCGCCTGATCGACCGTCCGCTGCGTCCCCTGTTCCCTGAAGGCTTCTACAACGAAGTCCAAATCGTTGCCACCGTCGTTTCCTCCAACAACGAGGTTGATTCCGATATCCCGGCCATGATCGGCGCCTCGGCTGCGCTGGCTCTGGCGGGAATTCCTTTCAACGGCCCCATCGGGGCGGCCCGCGTCGGCTACCTTGAAGGGCAATACGTGCTCAATCCCACCGTCTCCGAGCTCAAGCGCTCGGCGCTGAATCTGGTGGTGGCGGGGACCGAGCAAGGCGTGCTGATGGTGGAGTCGGAGGCCATGGAGTTGCCGGAAGAAGTCATGCTTGGCGCCGTGGTTTTCGGCCACCAGCAAATGCAGCCGGTGATCCAGGCGATCCACGAGATGGTGGAGGCGGCTGGCAAACCGGAATGGGAGTGGACTCCCCCCGCCAAGGACCCGGAGCTCGTCGCCCGGGTCGCCGAGCTGGCCGAAGCGGATGTGAAGGAAGCCTATTCGATCAAAACCAAGCAGACCCGCTCGGAGCGGCTCAAGCAGATCCAGAAACGCCTCCTTGAGGCCCTCAATACGGGGGACAAGGTGGGACCGGCGAGGGAAAACGAGATCAAGAACCTACTCTTCGACCTCGAATACAAGGTGGTGCGCGAACGCATCCTCGCGGGGGAGCCCCGCATCGACGGGCGCGACACGCGAACCATCCGGCCGATCACCATCCGCACCGGCGTCCTTCCGCGCACCCACGGCTCCGCCCTCTTTACCCGCGGGGAGACCCAGGCGCTGGCGGTGGTGACCCTCGGCACCCAGCGGGACGAGCAGATCATCGACGCGCTCACCGGCGAGTATACCGAGCGCTTCATGCTTCACTACAACATGCCCCCGTACGCCACGGGGGAAACGGGCCGCGTCGGCCCGCCCAAGCGGCGGGAGATCGGCCACGGCAGGCTCGCCAAGCGGGCGCTGGCGGCCGTGATCCCGCCCCAGGAGGAATTCGGCTATTCCCTGCGGGTGGTCTCGGAGATCACCGAGTCGAACGGCTCTAGCTCCATGGCCACCGTCTGCGCCGGTTGCCTGGCGTTGATGGACGCCGGGGTGCCGATGAAGGGGCACGTCGCCGGCATCGCCATGGGGTTGATCAAGGAAGGCAACCGCTTCGCCGTGCTGTCGGACATCCTGGGCGACGAAGATCATCTGGGCGACATGGATTTCAAGGTGGCCGGGACGGAACGGGGGGTCACCGCGCTGCAGATGGACATCAAGATCACCGGCATCACCAAGGAGATCATGCAGGTCGCGCTCAACCAGGCGCGGGAAGGGCGCATGCACATCCTGGAACTGATGAAGCAGGCCATGCCGGCGACCAAACCCGAAATCTCCATCCATGCGCCGCGCATCATCAAGATGAAGATCAACCCGGAGAAGATTCGCGACGTCATCGGCAAGGGCGGCGCGGTGATCCGAGCATTGACTGAAGAGACGGGGACCACCATCGATATCGAGGACGACGGCACCGTGACCATCGCCTGCGTGAGCGCCGAGGGGGGCATGCTCGCCAAGAAGCGCATCGAGGAGATCACGGCCGAAGTCGAAGTGGGCAAGATTTACGAGGGTACCGTGCTGAGGCTGCTCGACTTCGGCGCCATCGTAAGCGTCCTGCCCGGCAAAGACGGGCTCCTGCACATTTCCCAAATCGCCAACGAGCGGGTCAACAACGTGGCCGACTATCTCAAGGAGGGCCAACTGATCCGGGTCAAGGTGCTGGAGGCCGACGACAAGGGACGGCTGCGGCTGAGCATGAAAGCGGCGCTGGCCGAAGAGGCGCAGTCCCCTTCCAGCACTACCCCGGTGCCGTAAAGACCCCAGGGCGGTTTACGGGAAGGCGCCTTTTTGCCCTAGGGTGTTTTTCCTCTTCGCGCCGTCTCGTCCCGCGGCAAGCTTCCCCGGCGGCCGCGGGGAAAGAAGAGGACCTATTTCGCTACCTGCCGCTCCCTCAACTCATCCAGCGTCTTGCAGTCGATGCATAGCGATGCGGTCGGACGCGCTTCCAGGCGTTTGAGCCCGATTTCCGCTCCACAGCTTTCGCAATATCCGTATTCTCCCGCATCGATCCGGGCGATGGTTTCATCGATCTTCTTGATAAGCTTGCGTTCCCGATCCCGGTTGCGTAGCTCGAGCGCCATGTCCGATTCCTGGCTGGCCCGGTCGTTCGGATCGGCGAACACCGTCGCCTCGTCCTGCATGGCGTGAACGGTGCGGTCGATGTCCTGGCTGAGTTCGAGCTTCAGCGTCTCCAGCACTTTCCGGAAATAGGCGAGCTGCCGCGGATTCATGTAAGGCTCTCCCTTTTTGGGCTTGTAGGGAGGAAGCGTCTTGCTGCCTTGGCTCGGCATAGGGGTCGGCCTCTGTGCACAAAAAAGCGCTTTAATAGCAAAATCGCGGCTACACCGCAAGTGAAAACAGCCTTACAAGGCAGCAATTTCATTGATTTTTTCCAGGGAGGGCGGTATATTTTTTCTTTTCCGGGGTGTAGCGCAGCCTGGTAGCGCTCCTGGTTTGGGACCAGGATGTCGGGAGTTCAAATCTCTCCACCCCGACCAGATCGGGTACCCATTCGGAAAGGCGGGCGAGCCTGTGGAGCGCCTCGTGCCCGTAGCTCAACCGGATAGAGCACCAGCCTTCTAAGCTGGGGGTTACAGGTTCGATTCCTGTCGGGCACGCCCTACCAGCGCGAATGGGTGCCGTCCGTGGTGGCGGTAGCTCAACGGTAGAGTCCCGGATTGTGATTCCGGTTGTTGTGGGTTCGAATCCCATCCGCCACCCCATTTCCCTCCGGGCGCTTCCGCCGGCGGCCGTGTTTTTCTCCGCGGGATCGTCCAGCCTTTCTCGCTGCGGCGCAGCTCAGGATCGGTTCGATTCGCCCCGCCCGCCGGGCGCCCAAGCATACCAGCGGCGCTCTAGGAGATCGAAGAGTCCCTGGACCAGGAGGGCGAAGACGGCCGCCGGAATCGCCCCGGCGAGAAGCATCTTCTGATCGTTGAGGGCGAGACCCGCCACGATGCGCTCCCCGTAGCCGCCCGCGCCGATGAAAGCGGCAATGGTGGCGGTGCCCACGTTGATGACCGCCGAGGTCTTAATTCCCGCCAGGATGGCGCGGCCGGCGAGGGGCAGCTCGATCAGCCCCAGGCGCTGGGCCGCCGATAGCCCCAGAGCGACGGCGGATTGCCTGACCCCCAGCGGAACCTCCTGCAGGCCGGCGTGGGTGTTGCGCACGATGGGCAGGAGCCCGTAGAGCACCAGAGCCACCAAAGCGGGCACCACCCCGATCCGCTGCAGGGCGGCGATCAGGAAGGCGAGCAGCGCCAAAGCGGGGATCGTCTGGATGACGCCCACCGCTCCGAGCATCACCGCACCGACCCTGGGAGCGCGCTGGGCGGCGATGCCGAGGGGGATGCCGATGGCCGCGCTCAGGACCAGAGAACCGAAGACCAGCAGCACGTGCTCCAGGGTCAAGCGCGCGAGATCCGGCCCGGTCAAGACCTCCAGCAAGCTTTGTTCTCTCGGTGGTGAGCCTGCGGCGCTCCGGCCGCCGAGAAAGCCGGCCGCCACGTCGGCGAAGCTCTTGCCCCCGAGTTCCGCTTCGGCATTGAGGCGCACCATGGTGGACGCGGGTATCGTCCCGGCCAGGGCTTCGAGGGCTCGCCACGCTTTCGGGAAGCGGCTGGGCGCGTCGGTGCGGTAGACCAGCACGGCCTCGTAGGAAGGAAAATATTTCCGGTCGTCCTCCAATACCCGGAGCCGGTAGCGGGTGAGCTTGGCGTCGGTCGTATAGACATCGATCACGTCCACTTGGCCCGCCGCCAGCGCCGCATAAGCGAGCCCGTGGTCGAGCCCGCGCGGGTTGGAAAACGGTAAGCCGTACGCCTCCTTCAGGCCCGGCCAGCCGTCGCGCCGGCCCAGGAATTCCTGGGACAATCCCAGCCGTAGGTCCGGGTGGTCCACAAGATCGGAAATCCGGTTGAGCCTCCGCCGCTCGGCCACATCCTCCCGCACCGCCAGGGCGTAGGTATTGTTGAATCCCAGGGGAATGCCGACGGCGAGGCCATAGGGGGCGAGCTGGAGATTGAGCTTAGCGAGGCTGGAGGGCTGGGAATTGCCCAGGATTTCTCGGTCCAAGGTCCCCGTATATTCGGGATAGATGTCGATGGCGCCCGACTTGATCGCCTCGAACACGATGGCGGTATTGCCCAGCCCGGGCCGGTGTATCGCGATCTCACCCACCCGCAGAACCGTTTGGCGCACGATCTCCCCCAGGATGTAGGACTCGGTAAAGCGCTTCGAACCGACGATGAGCGTTTCGGCGGTCGCGCTCCTGGGGGGCGGGGCGAGGGCAGCGGCCAGGACCGCCACGAGCGCCAGGGGAAGCCCGCCGCGCCGAAGGCAAAGCCCGACCCGGGCCGGACGGAAAGAGGGGCGATCCGGCCAGCGGGGGGATCTTTCGGCCATCGGTGAGGAGGCAGGGGCACTTGTCCGGGACACTGCCCAGGATTTTTCAAAAAGCCTTATAATCCGCACTTTTATTTTTCTCGTGTTGACCGCCAACAACCTCCATTGCGTCCGAGGGGAGCGGGAAGTCTTCCGCGAGGTGGGCTTCGAGCTAACCTCGGGGGGCCTGCTCCACGTCGCGGGACCCAACGGCAGCGGCAAAACCAGCCTGCTTCGCATGCTGTGCGGCCTCCTCGCCCCCGAATCGGGGGAGATCCGCTGGGGCGGGGAACCGATTCGCAGTCTGGGCGACGAATATTTCGCGCAGTTCCATTATGTGGGGCACCTGAACGGGATCAAGGACGAGCTGAGCGCCCGGGAAAACCTGAAGGTCTTTGCCGGGCTGGCGGGACAGCCGATCGGCGAGGGCTGGGCGCTCGATGCCTTGCGCCGGCTGGGCTTGGGCGGGCGAGAGGATTTTCCGGTGAAATGGTTGTCCCAAGGGCAGAAGCGGCGCGTGGCCCTCGCCCGCTTGACCCTCATGAACCGCCCCTTGTGGGTGCTGGACGAGCCTTTCGCCGGCCTGGACCAGGAGGCGATCGCCCTGGTGCAGGGGCTCGTGGAAAGGCACCTGGAGCAGGGGGGGCTGGCGGTGGTGACTACGCACCAGGAGATGCAGATCCGGGGCGCCCGGGTGCAGCGGCTCCTGCTGGCCGGGTGAGGGATGCTGGCCGCCTTGCGCTGGGTGGTGGTGCGGGATCTGACGCTGGCCTTGCGCCAGCGCTCGGATGTGATGACGACCTTGTTTTTTTTTGTCATCGTGGTGAGCCTCTTTCCTCTGGGAGTGGGGCCGGAACTGGACAAGCTACGGCCGCTGGCGGCCGGGGTGGTATGGGTCGCGGCGCTGCTCGCCTCCATGCTCTCCCTGGGGCGAGTGTTCGCCCATGACTATACGGACGGCACCTTGGAGCAGTTGTTGATTTCTCCCCAACCCCTTTCTCTGCTGGTGCTGGGGAAGATTATCGCCCACTGGATCGTCTCCGGCGTCCCGCTGGTGGTCATGGCGCCGCTCCTCGGGTTGCAGTACGACTTGTGGGGAGGTCCCCTCGCGGTGCTGGTCCTGTCCCTGCTGCTCGGCACGCCGGTCTTGTCGGCCATCGGAGCGGTGGGCGCCGCCCTCACCCTGGGCTTGCGCGGCGCCAGCGTCCTGGTGGCCCTGCTGGTTCTTCCCTTGTACGTCCCGGTGCTGATTTTCGGCGCGGGTGCGGTGGACGCGGCGGCCTCGGGGATCGGGATCGAGGGCCATCTTTCCCTCCTGGGGGCCTTCCTGCTGGCGTCCCTGGCGCTCTCGCCCTGGGCTGCCGCCCTGGCGTTGCGGGTCTCGATGGAGTGAGGAAGCATGGGGCGCGCAAACATCAACTGGTTCAAGTACGCTTCTCCGTCCACTTTCTATGGCCTGGCGGGGCGCCTGATCCCCTGGTTCGGCGCGGCCTCCGCGCTACTCTTCGCCGTGGGCCTTTATCTTGGCTTTTTCGTCGCCCCCACCGATTTCCAGCAGGGGGAGGTCTACCGTATCATCTTTCTGCACGTGCCGGCCGCCTGGATGTCCATGTTCCTCTACGTGGTGATGGCCGCCTACTGCGCCCTGGGGCTCGTCTTCAACACCCGGCTCTCCTTCATGATGGCGCGGGCCATCGCCCCGACCGGGGCGCTGTTCACCTTCATCGCCTTGTGGACCGGGGCGCTGTGGGGGCGGCCCACCTGGGGCACCTACTGGGTGTGGGACGCGCGGCTCACCTCCGAGCTGATCTTGCTCTTTCTCTATCTCGGCTATCTCGCGCTGCAGGCGGCGATCGAAGACCCGCGCCGCGGCGACCGGGCCGGGGCGGTCCTCGCCCTGGTGGGGGTGGTGAACGTGCCCATCATCTACTACTCGGTCGAGTGGTGGAACACCCTGCACCAGGGGGCCTCGGTCAGCTTGACCGCCGCCCCCAAGATGGCCGCCCTCATGCTGCAGGCGATGCTGGTCATGGCGGGCGCCTGTTGGACCTATTCCGTTGCCGTGATCCTGGCGCGGGTGCGCTGCATCATCCTGGAGCGGGAGCGGCGCGTCGCGTGGGCGGCCGAACTTTCGGGACGGAGCGTATGAGCTGGGGCAGCCTAGAGAATTTCCTGGCCATGGGGGGCTACGGCTTCTATGTCTGGGGCGCCTACGCGATTTCCCTGCTCACCCTGGCGATCGAGGTGGCGGCGGTGGTGCACCGGCGCCGGGCGCTGCGCATGGCCACGATGGATAAAGAGGAGAGGTTGAGACATGAAGGCTCGGCATAAGCGCCTGGCCCTGGTGGCCGCCGCCCTGGCCTTGCTCGCGCTTGCCACCGGGCTGGTGCTGAACGCGTTTCGCACGAGTCTCGTGTTTTTCTTCACGCCTTCCCAGGTGGCGGCTCAGGAGGCGCCCCTCGACAAGGCCTTCCGCATCGGCGGCCTGGTGGAGGAGGGCAGCGTGCGGCGGGAGCCGGACGGGCTGACGGTGCGCTTCAACGTGACCGACACCGCCAAGACCATCCCGGTCGTCTACCGCGGGATCCTTCCCGATCTGTTCCGCGAAGGCAAGGGCGTGGTGACCCAGGGACGGTTGCGGGAAGACGGCGTTTTCGTCGCTACCGAGGTGCTCGCCAAGCACGACGAAAACTACATGCCGCCCGAAGCCGCCCACGCACTGGAGCAAGCAAGCAAGGCCCAGCGGACGGTGGTGGAGGGGGGGAAATGAGGATCCGGCCATGATTCCCGAGCTCGGCCAGTTCGCCCTGATCCTGGCCCTTCTGCTGGCTTTGGTCCAGGGAACCGTTCCGATAATCGGCGCAGCGCTGGGAGTGCGCGGCTGGATGGCGGCGGCCCGACCTCTGGCCCACGGGCAATTCGTCTTCGTGGCCATTGCCTTCGGCTGTCTCGCCTGGTCGTTCGCGCACAACGACTTTTCGGTTCTCAACGTCGCCACCAACTCCAATTCGCTCCTGCCCCTGCACTACCGCATCGCTGCCACCTGGGGTTCCCACGAAGGCTCGATGCTGCTCTGGGCGCTGACGCTCGCTCTCTGGACGGTGGCGGTGACGCTCTTCAGCCGCCGGCTGCCCGAGGAGATGGTGGCCCGAGTGCTGGGCGTCATGGGGTTGGTGAGCGTGGGCTTTCTCCTGTTTTTGTTGCTCACCTCCAACCCCTTCGAGCGCCTTCTTCCTCCCGCGCCCGAAGGGCGCGACTTAAACCCCCTGCTGCAGGACCCGGGCATGGTGATCCATCCCCCGTTGCTGTACATGGGCTACGTGGGCTTTTCGGTCGCCTTCGCTTTCGCCGTCTCGGCGCTGCTCTCCGGGCGCCTAGACGCCTCCTGGGCGCGCTGGTCCCGCCCTTGGACCACTTGCGCCTGGATGTTCCTCACCCTCGGCATCCTGCTGGGGAGCTTCTGGGCCTACTACGAGCTGGGCTGGGGCGGCTGGTGGTTCTGGGACCCGGTGGAGAATGCCTCCTTCATGCCGTGGCTCGTGGGCACGGCGCTCATCCACTCCCTGGCGGTCACCGAGAAGCGCGGGGCCTTCAAGAGCTGGACCGTGCTGCTGGCGATCGCCGCCTTCTCCTTGAGCCTGCTGGGCACCTTCCTGGTGCGCTCCGGCGTCCTCACCTCGGTGCACGCCTTCGCCACGGATCCCAAGCGCGGCGTGTTCATCCTGGGCCTTCTCACCCTGGTGGTGGGGGGCTCGCTCCTGCTCTATGCGCTACGGGCGCCGCGGGTAGGCCTGGGCGGGCGCTTCGAGCTCCTCTCTCGGGAGTCTTTGCTGCTCGCGAACAACGTGCTGCTGGTGGTGGCCTGCGGCACGGTGCTGCTTGGCACCCTCTATCCGCTGATCGTGGACGCCCTCGGCCTGGGCAAGCTCTCGGTGGGCCCGCCCTATTTCAACGCCGTGTTCGTGCCCTTGATGGCGCCGCTCCTCTTCCTGATCGGTGTGGGGCCGCTTGCCCGATGGAAAGAGGCGAGTCTGGCGGAGCTGGCCCGGCGCCTGCGCTGGGCTCTTGCGACCGGGATGGCCACCGCCCTTGTCCTGCCCTTCCTCCTGGGCGCGTGGACCCCCTTGATCGCCCTGGGGCTGCTGCTTAGCGCCTGGATCGTGGCGAGCGTGGTGGTGGCGCTCTGGGGGCGGCTGCGGGAGGCTTCCGGCGGCGGAAGCCTGGGGGCGCGGCTCAAGCGTCAGTCCTGGAGCTACTACGGCATGCACCTCGCCCACCTGGGGGTGGCGGTGTTCGTCTTCGGCGTGACGCTGGTCAAGGGCTACGAGACGGAGACCGACGTGCGCATGGGGGTCGGGGACACGGTCGCCGTGGGCGGCTATGCCTTTCGTTTCGAGGGCGTCACCGAGCGATCCGGTCCCAACTATTCGGCGCTGCGGGGCACGGTGACGGTCACCCGGGCCGGTCGCCCCATAAGTACCCTCCATCCGGAAAAGCGTTTCTACCCGGCTTCCGGCCAGACCATGACCGAGGCGGCCATCGATTACGGCTTCACCCGCCACCTCTACGTCTCCCTGGGCGAGCCCTTGCCCGAGGGGGCCTGGAGCGTGCGCCTCTACCACAAGCCCTTCGTCGGCTGGATCTGGGGCGGGGGGCTCCTCATGGCCCTCGGGGGGCTGCTTGCCCTCGCCGACCGGCGCTACCGGCTCGCCGGCCGGCGGGGGAAGGAAGCGGAGGCAAAGGCAGCCTCTGCGACCCAGGAGCTCGCACCGCAGACCGCGCGGCCATGATCCGCTCCCTCCTCCCCCTGGGGCTTTTTGCGGCGGTGGCCGCCTTCCTGTTCGTCGGGCTTGGCCGCAACCCGCGGGAGGTGCCCTCGCCCCTCGTGGGCAAGCCCGCCCCCGAGATCGGGCTCGCCCTCCTGCGCGACCCGCAAAAGAGCTTCCGCACGGCCGATCTCCAGGGCCAGGTCTGGCTGTTGAACGTCTGGGCCTCCTGGTGCGTCGCCTGCCGGGAGGAGCATCCCCTGCTCCTGGAGGTGGCCCGCTCGGGGGTGGTGCCCCTCGTGGGGCTCAACTACAAAGACCACCGGGATGAGGCGCTCGCCTGGCTCGAGCGCTTCGGCGACCCCTACCGCTTCAGCGTCATGGACCGGGAGGGCCGGGTGGGGATCGACTACGGGGTCTACGGGGTGCCGGAGACCTTCGTGATCGACGCGGAAGGGGTGATCCGCTACAAGCACATCGGGCCCCTTACCCCGGAGCGCTGGCGCGAGCGGCTGCTGCCCCTGATCCGGGAGCTTCAGGGATGAGGCGGGCGTTGGGGCTGTGGCTGCTCTTCGCCCTCGTGGCGGGGCCGGTCGCGGCGAAAGAGGCGGCGCCCCGGGCCGAGGACCCCCGCCTGGAGGCGCGCCTTCAGGCCCTCGCCAAGGAGCTGCGCTGCCTCGTGTGCCAGAACGAGTCCCTGGCGGACTCCAACGCCGATCTCGCCCGGGACCTGCGCCGGGAGATCCGGGAGATGATGCGAGAAGGCCGCAGCGATCGGGAGGTGGTGGACTTCCTGGTCGCCCGCTACGGGGACTTCGTGCTCTACCGCCCGCCAGTCAAATCCACCACCCTTCCCCTGTGGGCCGGACCCTTCGTGCTGCTGGCGATCGGGCTCGGGGTCCTCCTCGTGGTGGTGCGCCGGCGCCAAGCCCATGAGCCGCCCTTGAGCGAGGAGGAAGCCCGTCAAGCCGAGGCCTTGCTCGCCGCAGAGGGAGAACGGGAAGGACAATGACCGCTTTCTTAGTGGCGAGCGGGACGCTCCTCGCCCTCGCCCTGGCTTTCATCCTCGTGCCCCTGCTGCGGGGTTCCCGCCGGGCCGGAGGCGCCAATCCCCTGGGTGTCAACCGAGCCGTCTACCAGGATCAGCGTGAGGAACTTGCCCGGGAACGGGAAAACGGGCTGCTGACCGACGGCCAGTACCAGGAAGCCTTGGACGAGCTCAAGCGCCGCATGCTCCGAGATCTGGACACCGCCTCGTCTGCCGGCAAGACGCCCGTTCGCGGCAGATGGCGGTTTGCCCTTCCCGTCCTTCTGGCGCTGGCGGTGCCGATCGCTTCGATCCTGCTCTATCTCCAGATCGGCAGCCCCGATGCCCTGCGCCTGGCCGCCACCGGACCGGCGGCCCCGTCCCCTGCAGATGTGGAAACCCTGGTGGCCCGTCTGGCGCAACGGCTCGAAGAGCACCCGGAAGATGCCCGAGGTTGGGCCTTGCTCGGCCGGTCCTATTCGGCGCTGGGACGGTTCGACCAGGCGGTGGCGGCTCTCGAGCGGGCGAGGGCTCTGAGTCCCGACGACGCGGCGGTCCTGGCCGACTTGGCCGACGCGCTGGCCATGGGTCAGGGACGATCCCTTCTGGGGCGGCCCACGGAGCTGCTCACCCGTGCGCTGGAAATCGATCCTCGCCATCCCAAGTCCCTGGCCCTGGCGGGGGCGGCAGCCTTCGAGCGGGGCGAGTACGCCGCCGCCGTCGACTACTGGGAGCGGCTGGCGGCTCAGCTCGAGCCGGGCTCCGAGCTGGCCCAGCGGGTGGCGGAGAGCCTTTCCGAGGCCCGCGATCGGCTCTCGAAAGGAAATGTGAGCCGCCAGGGAAGCGGCGCTCCGGTCGCCGCGGAGGGGAACGGGCGGCTGGCCGGGATTGCCACCCTGAGCCCGGCCTTGGCGGGACGGGTCAAGCCCGACGATACTCTGTTCATCTATGCCCGCGCGGCGGAGGGCCCGCCCATGCCCCTCGCCATCCTGCGGGCGAAAGCCTACGACCTTCCCCTGAGCTTCACCCTGGATGACAGCATGGCCATGGTGCCCGGTGTCTCCCTTTCCGGCGTCCCGAAGGTGGTGGTGATCGCCCGGATCTCTAAGTCCGGGAGCGCCGAGCTGCGGAGCGGCGACCTGGTGGGCAGGGCAGGTCCGGTGACCCCGGGCGCCCGGGACGTGCGCATCGTGATCGACCAGGTCGTCCCCTGAGGCTTCCAGAAGCCCGCGCTGGGTTTAGGTTTTTTTCTCACTTTGGTGGTTGCCTGGGGGCTGGGACCGGCTGTGCTTTCGCTGGCCGGGCTCAGGGCAGAGGGTCGCTGAAAGGCCCTCAGGTCTCAGGCACAGGCCCGGCGCAACTCGTGGGCCATCCACAGGGCAAAGGTGAACACACCGACCGCGCCCGCCTGGTGGGCGGCGGCGAGGGGCAGGGGAACCACCAGGAGCAGGGTGGCGATGCCCAGGGCGATCTGCAGCGCTACCATGCCGAGCAGGGCATGGGCAGCCAGCCGGGCGCGGGGAGGCAGGGAAAAGCGCTGCGCCCGGAACCAAAAGACCGGCACGAGGAACGCCAGCAGCCAGGCGATCAAGCGGTGGTTGAACTGGACGGTGGCCATGTTGCTGTAGAAGTTAGCGTGCCACGGCTCCAGCATGAACAGCTCGGGCGGGACGAGCCGTCCGTTCATCAGGGGAAACGTGTTGTAGGCGAAGCCCGCCCGCAGTCCCGCCACCAAGCCTCCCGAGAGCACCATCAGGAAAACCAGGGCGGTCAGGGCATAGGCGAAGCGCTTGAGCCCCTGCAGACGGGAATCCCCCGGCGGCCGCGGTTTTTTCGCCCGCATCAGGTCGAGGGCGATCCAGAACAGGGCGCCGTAGATCAGGAACGCAAGCCCCAGGTGGGCAGTCAGGCGCAGGGGGCTCACCCGGGGATCTTCCACCAGGCCGCTCTGGACCATGTACCAGCCCAACGCGCCCTGAAGCCCCCCTAGCACGAAGATCGCGCCGAGCTTGTAAGCAAGCGGCCGGTCGATGCAGCGCTTGATCGCGAAGTAGACGAGGGGCACGAGAAAGACGACGCCGATGGCGCGACCGAGCAGGCGGTGGAAGTACTCCCACCAGAAAATACCCTTGAACTCGTCCAGGGACATGCCCTTGTTGACCTGCTGGTATTCGGGCGTCTGCTGGTACTTGTGGAACAGGGCGTCCCAGTCCTCCTGAGACAAGGGCGGGACGGTGCCCACGATGGGCTGCCACTCCACAATGGAAAGCCCCGAATGGGTGAGCCGGGTGACGCCGCCCACCACCACCATGGCGAACACCAGGGCACAGCAGGCGAAGAGCCAGGCGATGACCGCCCTGGGCGGGGCCGAAGAAGGCATGGCGTTCGCGGGTCTCACCGATGGGAAAATTCGTGCCGCGGGAACGGGGAGGGCACCGGCCGGCCGGAGGCGGCGCCCATGATACGGTCTCGAGCCAGCCCAGGCAATAACTGCTCCCCGGGCCGGCTCACCTCACCCGCAGCAGCCGCTGGCGCTCCCGTTCCCATTCCCGCTGGCGCTCCGCCTCCCGCTTGTCGTGCTGCTTCTTGCCCCGGGCGAGGCCGATTTCCAGCTTGATCCGGCCGTTACGGTAATGCATGTCCAGGGGCACCAGGGTGTAGCCTCGCTGCTCCACCTTGCCGATGAGCCGCTTGATCTCCTCGGCATGGAGCAGCAGCTTGCGGGTGCGGGTGGGGTCCGGGTGCACGTGGGTGGATGCGGTGGGGAGCGGGCTCACGTGGCAGCCCACCAGGAACACCTCCCCCTTGCTCACCACCACGTAGGCTTCCTTGAGCTGGACCCGCCCCGCCCGGATCGCCTTCGCCTCCCAGCCCTCCAGGGCGATGCCGGCCTCGTAGCGCTCTTCGATGAAGTAGTCGTGGAACGCTTTTTTGTTCTGGGCGATGCTCATTGAGTGAGATCAAGGCGAAAATGCGATATTTTAACAATTTTTGCTTTCGCTTCTGGCGGTGTCCGAGGCCCTCGTACGACCCATGGCCGAAGTCCAGCGTTCCGTCATCGTGCCGTATTCGGCCCAGGAGATGTATCAGCTCGTGGATCAGGTGAAGCGCTACCCCGAGTTCATGCCCTGGTGCGGCGGCGCTTCCGAGACGCCGATCGACGGCAACCGCAGCCACGCTACCATCGTCATCGATTACCACCATATCCGCCAGAGCTTCACCACGGAGAACACCAAGCAGCCCCCTGAGCTGATCGAGATGGAGCTCAGGCACGGCCCCTTCAGGCGCCTGGACGGCCACTGGCGCTTCGTTCCCCTGGGAGACAAGGCTTGCAAGGTGGAGTTTCGGCTCCACTACGAGTTTTCCCACAAGCTGCTGGAAAAGCTGGTGGGGCCCGTGTTTCACCGGATCGCCAACAGCTTCGTCGAGGCCTTCGCCCGGCGGGCCGAGCAGATCTACGGCGAACGATGAGCGGCGAGCTGACGGTGGAGGTGATTTACGCGCTGCCGGCCGTCCAGCGGCTCAAGCGGATCGCCGTGCCGCCGGGCACCACCGTGCAGCAGGCCATCGAGCGCTCCGGAATCCTCCAGGACTTTCCCGAGATCGACCTGACGAAAAACAAGGTGGGGGTGTTCGGCAAGCTCACCCGGCTGGACGCGCCCCTGAAAGACCGGGACCGGGTGGAAATCTACCGCCCGCTCATCGCCGACCCCAAGGAGGTGCGGCGCCGGCGGGTGGAGGCGGGCTCCCGACGCAAGCCGGAAGGCTGACCGGGCGGCTGCGGGCCGCCAGCGGCGGAGGCCTCAAGGGCCGCACCACCTGGCCACTTCCCTGCGCCACTTCTCGGTCTCCTCGGCCCGCTGCTCGTCGCTCAGGTACTCCCGCTCCCCCTGGGGCGTGTAGCGCAATACCCGTCCGGCCTGGGTATAGCTCGCCAGGTTGGCCCGGGCTGCATCGCAGTTCTGGGCCTTGAGCTGGGCCTCTTTTTGCGCTTTGAGCTCCTCCTCCGCCCGCTCTGCCCGCCGCTTCCTGAACTCGAGCTCCTGCTCCTGGAGACTCTTGGGCGCCGGGGGCGCGACATTTTCCGCCGCCGGCTGGGCAGAGGAAGGTGCCTTGATGGCCGTTCCTGCCTGGAGGCAGCGGGCCGACGGCTGGTCCGTGTAATACGCCCGGCCTTGGGCGTCGCTGCACTTGTAAAGATCCGCAAGGGCCGGCAGCGTGAAAAGGGCCAGGGTCGCCGCCGCGAGCCCTCTGGTCATGATGTTCATTCGATCCGCTCCTTGCTTTAACCGCCGGGGAAAGAGGATGATGCAAATGCCCTACAGCCTACACACTTCTACTTTTTTGTCAATGCATTGCATTTAAAAGCTAATGTCGAATCGACATTTACCCTCTGGCTACAGGGTCGGTATAATGATGTTTTGTGGCAGGTAGGAAAAAATGCGCCTCATCGAAAAGGCTCTCACGTTCGACGACGTTCTCCTCGTTCCCGCCCACTCCACTGTTCTGCCCCGCGAAGTGAGCCTGGAGACTTGGTTGACCCGGGAAATCAAGCTGAACATCCCCCTGGTGTCCGCCGCGATGGACACGGTCACAGAGGCGAACCTCGCCATCGCTATCGCCCAGGAAGGGGGCTTGGGCATCATCCACAAGAACATGACCGATCGGGCGCAAGCCCAAGAGGTGTTCAAGGTCAAGCGCTTCGAAAGCGGAGTGGTCAAAGACCCGATCACCGTCCCCCCCGACATGACGGTGCGCAAGGTGCTGGAGCTGCAGCGGGAGCACAAGATTTCCGGGTTGCCGGTGGTGGAGGGGCTCCGGGTGGTGGGCATCGTCACCAACCGGGACCTGCGCTTCGAGACCCGGCTGGACCAGCCGGTCAAGAACATCATGACCCCCCGGGAGCGGCTGGTCACGGTGCGGGAAGGCGCGCCTTTGGAAGAAGCGATGGCCCTGATGCACAAGCATCGCCTGGAGCGGGTGCTGGTGGTGAACAGCAGCTTCGAGCTCCGGGGGCTGATTACGGTGAAGGACATCCTCAAGTCCAGCGAGCACCCCAACGCGTGCAAGGACGCCCTGGGACGGCTACGGGTGGGGGCGGCCATCGGGGTGGGCGAAGGCAGCGAAGAGCGGGCCGCAGCCTTGGTGGAAGCGGGCGTGGACGTGATCGTGGTGGACACGGCCCACGGCCATTCCCAAGCGGTCCTGGACCGGGTACGCTGGGTCAAGCGCACGTTTCCCCAGGTGCAGGTGATCGGCGGCAACATCGCCACCGCAGCCGCCGCCCAAGCCCTCGTGGACTGCGGCGCGGATGGGGTCAAGGTGGGCATCGGCCCGGGATCGATCTGCACCACCCGAGTCGTGGCCGGCGTGGGCGTGCCCCAGATCACGGCCATCGCCAACGTGGCCAAGGCCCTCGAAGGTACCGGGGTGCCCCTGATCGCCGACGGGGGCATTCGCTACAGCGGCGACGTGGCCAAGGCGCTGGCCGCCGGCGCCTACTCGGTCATGCTGGGGGGGCTGTTTGCGGGCACTGAAGAATCGCCGGGCAAGATCGAGCTGTTCCAGGGCCGCTCCTACAAGACCTATCGGGGCATGGGCTCCCTGGGCGCCATGCAGCAGGGCTCCAGCGATCGCTACTTCCAGGACGCCGAGATGAGCTCCGACAAGTTGGTGCCCGAAGGTGTGGAGGGCCGCGTGCCCTACAAGGGGCCGGTGGTCAACGTGATCAACCAGTTGATCGGCGGCGTGCGTTCGGCCATGGGCTACTGCGGTTGCGCCACCATCGACGAGCTGCGGGCCAAGGCGGCGTTCGTCGAGATCACTTCCGCCGGCGTGCGCGAGTCCCACGTGCACGACGTGCAGATCACCAAGGAAGCGCCGAATTACCACGTCGAGTGAATCGTGAAGGATGGCCGGTGCCCGTCCCAGACCGGCAGGGTTATCCTCCGTTGAACCCCGACGCCTCGATCCCGTGCACGACCGCATCCTGATTCTTGATTTCGGTTCCCAGTACACGCAGCTCATCGCCCGCCGGGTGCGGGAGTGCCACGTGTACTGCGAGATCCATCCTTGCGACGCTCCCGAGGAATTCATCCGCGCCTTCTCTCCTAAGGGCATCATCCTGTCCGGCGGGCCGGCGTCGGTGTACGAGGAAGCGACGCCCCGGGCGCCGGAGATCGTGTTCCGTCTGGGCGTACCCGTGCTGGGCATCTGCTACGGCATGCAGACCATGGCGGCCCAGCTCGGGGGCACGGTGGAAAACTCCAAGATGCGGGAATTCGGTTACGCCGAGGTCCGGGCGCGGGGCCACTCGCGCCTGCTTCGCGACCTCCAGGACCGGGTGACGCCGGAAGGGCATGGCCTCCTGGACGTGTGGATGAGCCACGGCGACAAGGTGATCGACCTGCCGCCGGGCTTCAAGGTGATCGCCAGCAACGCCGCTTCGCCCATCGCCGGCATGGCCGACGAAACGCGCGGATTCTATGGCCTGCAGTTCCACCCGGAAGTGACCCACACGCTCCAGGGCAAGGCCATCCTGGAGCGCTTCGTACACACCATCTGCGGCTGCCGGACCGACTGGAACATGCCCGACTACGTGGAGGAGGCGGTGGGCCGCATCCGCTCCGAAGTGGGCGGAGACGAAGTGATCCTGGGGCTCTCCGGCGGCGTCGACTCCTCGGTCGCCGCGGCCCTCATCCACCGGGCGATCGGCGAGCAGCTCACCTGCATCTTCGTGGACACCGGGCTGCTGCGCTTGAACGAGGCCGAGCAGGTCATGGACACCTTCGCCCGCCATCTGGGGGTGAAGGTGCTGATGGTGGACGCTTCCGAGCGCTTCATGCGGGCGCTGGAAGGGGTGGCCGATCCGGAGGAGAAGCGCAGGATCATCGGGCGTGAGTTCGTGCACGTGTTCCAGGAGCAGGCGGAAAAACTGGGCGACGCCCGCTGGCTGGCCCAAGGCACCATCTATCCCGATGTCATCGAATCGGCGGGAGCGAAGACCAAGAAGGCCCGCACCATCAAATCCCACCACAACGTGGGCGGGCTGCCTGAGACGCTCCATCTCAAGCTCCTGGAGCCCCTGCGGGAGCTGTTCAAGGACGAGGTGCGCGAGCTAGGCCTCGCCCTAGGGCTTGCGCCGGAGATCGTGTTCCGCCATCCGTTTCCCGGTCCGGGTCTGGGAGTAAGAATCTTGGGGGAAGTCAGGCGGGAATACGCCGACATTCTGCGCCAGGCGGACGCCATCTTCATCGACGAGCTGCGGGCTTCCGGCTGGTACGAGAAGGTGAGCCAGGCCTTCGCCGTGTTCCTGCCGGTGAAATCGGTGGGGGTCATGGGAGACGGCCGCACCTACGAGTACGTGGTGGCGCTGCGCGCGGTGGAAACCCAGGACTTCATGACCGCCCGCTGGGCGGAACTTCCCCATAGCCTCCTCTCCCGAGTCTCCAACCGCATCATCAACGAGGTGCGCGGCATCAACCGCGTGGTCTACGACATCTCTGGCAAGCCGCCGGCTACCATCGAGTGGGAGTGATGGCGACGCCTGTCGCACAACGCGACCTGTTCGACGAACCCGGCGCGGCGCTCTCGATCCGCATCGAATCCGCTGACAAGGCGCTGAGCAAGAACCAGCGCTTGTTTAACCAGCTTGCGGAACGGCTGCGGGCGCTGCGCGCCGAGCTGACTTCCTGGCAGCATGCACTGGACCGGTCCGGAGTCGCGCCGCTGCGGAAATCGAACCGCTGCAGCGCGAGTTGCTGGCCAAGCAACGGGCGGCCGTGTTGTTCATGGATGGGCTCCTCGCCAGCACGGCGGCGAAAGGTGACCGGCTGACGCGTAGCCGCGGGCCAGGCTGCGCAATACCGTCGTCGCTTTGGCCGAAACCGTGCTGCAGGCCGGACCCGATGACGAAGTCGAAGCCGTTTTCGGCCGCCACAGCGGTTTGCGACATCGGGACTTGCTACAAGCCGAGGTGGACCTGGCCGAAGCCATGTTCGGCCGGATGCTCGGCGAAGACATTGTTGCCGGCCACGAAGCGAAAAACGCCGAAGAGCTGATCGAACACGCGGGCGAGTCAGTCGGTGCGCGAGGTCTTCCGCCGCCTGGCGGCTGCGCTGCATCCCGATCGCGAGCCGGACGCCGCCGAGCGCGAACGCAAGACCGCGTTGATACAACGCGTGAACCGGGCCTACGAGCGCAACGACCTGCTGGAACTGCTCACGGTGCAGATCGAGATCGAGCAGATCGATTCCAATCATCTTGCGCAAGCTTCCGGAGAGCGTCTCGGTCACTGCTGCTCCGTCTTGCGCGAACAGCAGCGGGCGCTGCAAGACGAACTGGCCACGATCCAGGAACCGTTTCGCGCCGCGTTAGGTGTCGGCCTCGGCCTCCGGCCGGCGATGCTCGATACGTTGCTCGACCAGGGCGCTAGGTCGCTGCGCGAAACCCTCGATAGCCTGCGCAGCGATATGGAAGCGTTGCGCAACCCGATGCGGCGAGCCGCGATCATCGACGGCGCCCTAGCGGATGACGAGCGGGTCGATCCGATCGAGGCTATGCTGCTCGCGGCAGCCTTTGCGTCGGCTGAGCCCCGGAGGCGCAAGAGAAAGACCCGGCGGCCCTGAGCCGATTTTGTGAAAATCAGTTACATGGAGTACCTGCTCTGGCCGGTACAAAAAGCCTGGCACAAGGCGGGAAGGGAGCGGTAAGCTACAGTCCCCATGACCGACGCGGATTTCATGCGGGAGGCGATCGCCCTGGCCCGGGAGGCCTGGGCGGCGGGCGAGGTCCCCGTCGGGGCCGTCGTGGTGCGGGAAGGCTGCATCGTAGGCCGGGGACGCAACAGTCCGATCGCCCTGCGGGATCCCACCGCCCATGCGGAGGTGCTGGCCCTGCGGGACGCGGCCCTCAGGCTCGGCAACTATCGGCTGCCCGAGTGCGAGCTTTTCGTGACCGTGGAGCCGTGCCCTATGTGCCTGGGGGCGATTTTCCACGCCCGTATCCCCCGGCTGGTCTATGGCGCGCGGGATCCCAAGACCGGCGCCTGCGGGAGCGTGGTGGATCTGGCGGGGGAGCCGCGCCTCAACCATCACGCCCGAGTGGAGGGGGGGGTGCTGGCGGAGGAATGCGCTCGGCTGTTGACGGAATTCTTCGTGCAGCGGCGGCGGGCGGAAAATGTTGAGGATCGTTGTTAGAATAAGCGATCAACAGCTTGATCTGATTGAGGACGATCGCCTCCTTCGACGCTACCCGGTGTCCACGGCCGCTGCGGGAGCCGGGGAGCGGATGGGCAGCTTCAAAACACCCCGGGGCCGCCACCGGATCCGGGCAAAAATCGGCGCGGGCCAGCCTGTCAATACCGTCTTCGTCGGCCGGCGTCCCACCGGAGAAATCTTTACCCCCGAGCTGGCCGCCCGGCATCCCGATCGGGACTGGATCCTGACCCGCATCCTGTGGCTGTCAGGCTGCGAGCCCGGCTTCAACCGGCTCGGGAAGGTGGACAGCATGCGGCGCTACATCTACATCCACGGCGCGCCGGATACGGTTCCCATGGGGGTTCCCGCTTCCCATGGATGCATCCGCATGCGCAACGTCGATGTGATGGATCTGTTCGATCGGGTGCCGGTTGGCACCCCCGTAGAGATCCTAGAGTAAGTCCTGGGCGCTTGCACCGCAGCATAAGGCTCTCGCGCCCGCCAAAGGCCTTCAAGTCTGTCCGGAATCCCGGATTTCCAGGAAAAATTTGACGTTTCTCTCGTATTGTGCAGCGCGGAATTTTGGAGTAAAGTGCCCCGCCAAGCCGGGAGGATTGCTGCGCAGCATAAAAATTCGCCGTCGGAAATGCTGCGCAGCATGAGGCCGGGTAACTGCAGGAGGAAAGCGCATGAGGCTTGCTGGGAAGGTGTGCATCGTCACGGGGGCCGGCCGGGGCATCGGCAAGGCGACGGCGATCAAGTTCGCGCAGGAAGGCGCCAAGGTAGCGGTCTGCGACGTGACGCCGGAGTGGGTCGATGAAACGGTCCGGCAAATCCGCCAGGGGGACGGGGAAGCGGTGGGGTTCATCGTGGACGTCCGGGATCGCGCCAGCATCGAGCGCATGGTGAAAAAAATGGTGGCGACGTACGGCCGCATCGATTGCCTGGTCAACAACGCCGGCATCGTCCAAGACGCCCAGCTCAAGAACATGACCGACGAGCAGTTCGATCAGGTGATCGAGATCAACCTGAAGGGCGTCTACAACTGCGCCAAGGCGGTGGTGGACGTCATGCTCTCGCAACGCTCCGGTGTCATCCTTAGCACCTCCTCCGTAGTGGGCCTGTACGGCAACTTCGGCCAGACCAACTACGCCGCCAGCAAGTCCGCCGTCATCGGCATGACAAAGACCTGGGCCCGGGAACTGGGCCGAAACGGCATCCGGGCGAACGCCATCTGTCCGGGCTTCATCCAGACGCCCATCCTCAACTCCATGCCCGACCGGGTACTCGCCGCCATGGAACAGAAGGTCCCCCTGGGGCGCCTGGGCAAGCCGGAAGAGATCGCCGCCACGTTTGCCTTCCTCGCTTCGGACGAGGCGAGCTACATCAACGGCGCGGTGATCGAGGTGAGCGGGGGCATGTCCCTCTAGGGGGGATCATTCGAACAGCGCCTCGATTTTCCGCTGATCGGGCGGGGCGATGACCCCTTTCTCGGTGATCAGGCCCGTGACCAGGTCGGCGGGGGTCACGTCGAAGGCGGGGTTGCGCGCCTCCACGCCCTGGGACGCCCAGCGGCACTCGCCGTAACCCAGAACTTCCTCCGCTGGGCGTTCCTCGATGGGGATGGCCGATCCCTCCGCCAGGGATCGATCGATGGTGGATAAGGGGCAGGCCACATAAAAGGGGATGCCATGTCGCCGGGCGAGCACGGCGACCGTATAGGTGCCGATCTTGTTGGCTACGTCCCCATTGGCCGCCACCCGATCGGCGCCCACCACCACCAGATCCACTTCGCCCCGGCTCATCAGGTGTCCGACCGCGCTATCGGTCACCAGGGTCACCGGGATGCCTTCCTGGACCATCTCCCAGGCCGTGAGGCGCGCCCCCTGAAGAAAAGGGCGTGTTTCGGTAGCGATCACAGACACTTCCTTGCCCTGGGCCCGGGCGGAACGAATGACGCCCAGCGCCGTGCCGTGGCCCGCGGTGGCGAGGGCACCCGCGTTGCAATGGGTGAGGATCCGGGCCCCATGGGGCACCAGGGCTGCGCCCCGCTCCCCGATCGCCAGGTTGATTTGCAGGTCTTCGGCGAAGATCCGCTGGGCTTCCTCCAGCAGGGCGGCCGCGATTGCCTCGGACGGCCGCTCCCCAGCCTGCTTCCAGACGCGGCGCATGCGCTCAAGTGCCCAGAACAGGTTGACCGCCGTCGGTCGGCTTTGGGCCAGAACATCGAACGCCTGCGCCAGGGCGGCATCGAATGCTGGGCGCCCCTGGCCCGCCAGGCGCAATCCTTCCAGGGCAATTCCGAAGGCGGCGGCGCAGCCGATGGCCGGAGCGCCCCGCACCGCCATGGCGCGGATCGCCTGGGCGACCTCCTCGGCGCTCGCGCAGGTCACGTACTCGACGCCCCCGGGCAGCCGTCGCTGGTCGAGGAGCTCCAGCCGAGCGTCGCGCCAGCGCAGGGTCTCCACTTTGCTCGAAATGGGCATTACTCTTACCTTACAGGTCATCCGTGGTCCGAGCATTATAGGAGTCGTTCTACCCGAGGAAAGGAGGGATGAGGCCCGCTCTTCAGGGCGGTGACGGAGCAGCCATGAGATGGATCAAAAAAACGGCAAGCTAAAAATCCTCTTCATCTGCATGGGCAACATCTGCCGCTCGCCCATGGCAGTGGCGGTAATGCGCCGGCGCCTGGCCGAATCGGAAGATGGCGAGAGGATTTACGTGGAGGCAGCGGGAACCCATGGAGACTATCACGCGGGGGAACCCGCGGATCCGCGTGCGCGAAGGGCCGGTGCCGGACGGGGCTACTCTCTGGAAGGATTGGTGGCGCGAAAAGTCCGGGCGGAGGACTTCGTGACCTTCGATCTGATTCTGGCCATGGACCACCACAACCTGGCCCATCTCCGGCGGCTTTGCCCGGAGGAGTACCAGCACAAGCTGGGCCTGCTGCTGGAATACAGCCAGCGCTGGACCGGCAAAGACGTACCGGATCCGTACTATGGAGGACCCGAAGGTTTCGAGCGGGTCCTGGATATGATCGAGGAGGCCACCGAGGGCTTGCTTGCCGCCCTACGTAACGGCGGGCAGGCAAGCCTCGAAGAGTGATCAGGCGTCCCGGCGGGTCTCCACCTGGACCAGGGGCCCTTCGTCCAGGGCAGGGGCCGCGGGACGGGCTCGGCGAGGCCGGCGAGGCTCGCCGATCTCCGGCTCTAATGCTGCGGGAGCCCCGGCTTTCCCCGGATCGGTCTCGATCTGCACCAGCCCGCTCCCCGCCAGGGGGTCGGCGTCCAGGGCAATCCCCAGATCTTTCAAGACCGCCAGGCTGGGTGCCGCTTGGACTGCTTGCGGCTCCGGGGCGGCCGCCTCTGGGGAGACTACTTCCTCCTGCACCTTGGCGGGAGCCGGGGGCGGGGCGATCACCTCGGACTGGGTAGGCTCGACCGCTGCCTCGAATGTGACGGCTACCCCTTCCGGTGGGGCGGGCTGGACCGCCGCAGCCTGGGCAGGTGCCGGAGACCCGGTCAGCACCGCCTCGGCCGCCTGGGCCTCGCCGGTGCCGGCGACCAGTGGGGCGGTGGGCCTGGCCCCACCGGCGGGGACGGAAGGCTGGGCCACAGACTCCCGGGCGGGATAGTCCTCTCGGCGTTCACCCCGATGGCGCCGCCGCCGGCGCCTGCCGCCTCCCTCTTCGGCCCCCTCCGGCCCGCGGCCCTCTCGAACAGGCCCTGCGCTTTCCAGGGACGCAGCGGGCACCTCGACGGCGGGACGCTCTTCCCGCTTGGCCAGCGGCGCTTCCGCGATCCGCTCCCGCGGTTCGGGCTGAAGGGGCTTGGCTTTGGCCATGGAAGCTTCTTCCCGGGGCGAGCGGCGACCTTCTCCTCCGCGCCGGCGCCGGCGCCGTCCCGTTCCGCCTTCCGCCGTACTTCTCACCGGCACCGGGGTGGTCATTGCCGTCGGTGCGGGAGCTACCGCCTCCTTGTGCTCGCCGATCGCCCTGAACCACCTGAAGACCTTGGCCAGCAAAGACGGCCGTTCTCCCTTTGCCTCGGTGACGGCGGCAGGTTGCGGCGGGACGGGCACCTCTTCCCTAACGGCAGGGGGCGGCGGCTGGGAGGGGGTGAATCCCTTGACCATCGCCTCCGGCCGGACGGGCTTGGGCTCCTGCCAGGCCGGGATTTCCTCCTCCTCGGCGGGCTTTTCCACCAGCTCGAAGCTGGGCGGCAAGGGCTCTCCCCGATTGAGTTCGTCATGGCGCAAGCGCTTGATGGAATACTTGGGCGTCTCCAGATGGGGATTCGGCACCAGGATCACTTCCACCTTGAGGCGCGCTTCGATCGAATGGATATCGGCGCGTTTTTCGTTGAGCAGGAAGGTGGCCACGTCGACCGGCACCTGGGCGTGGATGACGGCTGTGTTCTCCTTCATGGCTTCTTCCTGGAGGATGCGCAAGATGTGCAAGGCCGAGGACTCCACGCTGCGGATATGGCCGATCCCGTTGCAGCGAGGGCAGGGCATGTAGCTCGTGTCCCCGATGGAAGGATGGAGGCGCTGGCGCGACAGCTCCAGCAGGCCGAAGCGGGAAATCTTTCCCATCTGGACCCGGGCGCGATCGTACTTGAGAGCTTCCCGCAAGCGGTTTTCCACCTCTCGCTGATTGCGGGGGTTTTCCATGTCGATGAAGTCGATGACTACCAGGCCGCCCACGTCCCGCAGCCGCAACTGCCGGGCCGCTTCGTCGGCCGCCTCCAGGTTGGTCATGAGGGCCGTCTGCTCGATATCCTGCCCTTTGGTGGCCCGGGCGGAGTTGACGTCGATGGCCACCAGCGCCTCCGTGTGGTCGAACACCAGGGAGCCCCCGGAGGGCAGGGCCACCTGCCGGGCGTAGGCCGTCTCGATCTGGTGCTCGATCTGAAAGCGGGAAAAGAGGGGAATATCGTCCCGGTAGAGTTTGATCCGGTTCACGTGGCTTGGCATCACGTGCCCCATGAACTGCCGGGCCTGCTCGTAGATCTCCTCGGTGTCGATCAGGATTTCCCCAATGTCCTGATGGTAATAGTCCCGGATGGCTCGGATGACCAGACTGCTCTCTTGATAGATAAGGAAAGGGCCGCTCTGGCTCTGGGCGGCGTTCTCAATGGCTTTCCATAGTTGCAGGAGATAGTTAAGATCCCACTTGAGCTCGTCCGCCGTGCGGCCGATGCCGGCCGTCCGGGCGATGACGCTCATGCCCTCCGGGATCTCGAGTTGGGCCAGGATCTCCCGCAACTCATTGCGGTCCTCTCCTTCGATGCGGCGGGAGATTCCCCCGGCCCGGGGGTTATTGGGCATGAGGACCAGGTAGCGGCCCGCCAGACTGATGTAGGTGGTCAGTGCGGCGCCTTTACTGCCCCGCTCATCCTTGTCCACCTGGACGATCAGCTCCTGGCCTTCTTTCAGTAGGTCCTGGATTCGGCCCCGGGCCTCCCCCTCGGTAGAGAGGGTGGAGCGGGCGATCTCCTTAAAGGGGAGGAAGCCGTGCCGTTCGCCACCGTAGTCGACAAAGGCGGCTTCTAAGCTGGGCTCGATGCGGGTGATAATACCCTTGTAAATGTTCCCCTTGCGCTGCTCCTTGCCCGCCGTTTCGATATCGAGGTCAACGAGTTTTTGTCCATCGACGATGGCGACCCGGAGTTCTTCTGGTTGGGTCGCGTTGAATAGCATGCGTTTCATTGTGTGGTCTCCCGCGCTCGCCACACGGGAAGCACAAGACCGGGCGTCCCCGGGTGGGGCGCGGGCGAAGCATCACCTTGCTCGTCTCGAACTCTGGCCGAGAGAATCGAGGGTCCCCGTCCATGGGCGTGCCAGCTCTCGTGCTTGTCGCTCGGGATCCGGGAGGGCCGTAGGCGTTGCCGTAACGCCGGGCTGGGATGCTGGACATCGGGAGGCCTGCGGAATTTGCCGAATGCTTCCGAGTGGGTTAAGCGCGTAATCGTGCTTTAGCCTGCCGCTACTTGTCTTCGTGGTGAGCGACATTAACCAATATCCTTCGCAGCCGGTGATCGAGGGCATTTTCGCGCCGGGCCGACCGCGATCAGGCGGCCAGCCTGCTGCATCGGCGCCCGTGACAGACGCGGCGTGCAGTTTATAAGTATAAGCAGAATGAATGGTTTAAGCAAAAGACCGGCGTTTCGGGACGAAGTGGGCGAGGCGGGCCACGAGCAGCGCATCGACAACTACCTGGCCAAGCGTTTGAAGGGGATCCCGAAGAGTCTGATTTACAGGATGTTACGCACCGGTGAAGTGCGGGTTAACAGCCGGCGGGTGGAACCCGGCTACCGCCTCCAGGCTGGGGATCAGGTGCGCATCCCGCCGGTCCGCCAGGGGGAGCGCCCGCAGCCTCGCTCGCCCCGGAGAGGACCGGATCTCTGGCAGCGGACCTTGTACGAGGATGAGCTGCTGGTCGCCATCGATAAACCGGCCGGCCTTGCGGTCCACGGAGGCAGCGGGGTCAGCCTGGGAGCTATCGAGGCCCTGCGGCTGCAGCGGCCAGGTCCCCGGTTCCTAGAGCTGGTCCACCGGCTGGACAAGGAAACTTCAGGGGTGTTGCTTCTGGCGAAAAAGCGCAGTGCCTTGACCGCGCTCCACGAGCAACTGCGCTCGGGAGAAGTGGAAAAAGTCTACCTGGCCCTGGCCAAGGGGCGCTGGCGCTGGCCGGAGCGGCGCGTTCTGCTGCCTTTGAACAAATACGTGACCGCCGCCGGGGAGCGGCGGGTGAGCGTGAAGGAAGGGGGGCAGGCGTCCGAAACCCGGTTCACCCTAGAGCGGGCATGGGAAGGGGCGAGCCTCCTCCGGGCCCGACTCATGACCGGCCGCACCCACCAGATCCGGGTCCATCTAGCCCACTTAGGGCATCCCATCGCCGGCGACGACAAGTACGGAGATTTCGCCTGGAACCGGCAGCTCGCCCGCTTAGGCCTGAAACGCATGTTCCTGCACGCGGCCCGCGTGGGTTTCCGCCATCCGGCCTCGGGGGCATACTTGGTCATCGATGCGCCGCTGCCCGAGGAGCTCAGGGATTTTATCGCCCTACTGGAGCAGCGCGACCTGGAGCCTGCCCATGGCTGACGCCCGCCGCTTCGATCTGCTGGTTTTCGACTGGGACGGGACCCTGGTGGACTCGGCGGCGGCCATCGTCGCCTCGGTGCAGGCCGCCTGCCGCGACCTGGGCCTGCCCGAGCCGACCGAGGAGGCCGCCCGCTACATCATCGGCCTAGGACTGAGCGAGGCGCTGGCCGCCTTGGTGCCCCAGTTGCCCGCCTCGCGTCACGGGGAGCTGGTGGAGCGCTACCGCTTCCATTTCCTTGCCCGGGACCCCGAGATTCCCCTGTTCCC
The DNA here is from genome assembly GCF_051905455.1 of Pelomicrobium sp. G1. Lineage (NCBI taxonomy): Bacteria > Pseudomonadati > Pseudomonadota > Hydrogenophilia > Pelomicrobium > Pelomicrobium sp. G1. The sequence continues at coordinate 144,271 of NZ_JBQACR010000005.1, read as the reverse complement.
GGGAGCGCGGGAGACGGTGGAGGGTTTGCATGCCCGGGGCTATCGGCTGGCCCTGGCGACCGGCAAGAGCCGGCGAGGCCTCGCCCGGGCCCTCGTAGCCACCGGGCTCGGGCCTTATTTCCACGCCTCCCGCTGCGCCGACGAATGTTTTTCCAAGCCCCATCCCGCGATGCTCCACGAGCTTCTGGAAGAATTCGGTCTGGCACCGGAACGGGCCCTGATGATCGGGGACACCGTCCATGACCTGCAGATGGCCCGCTACGCGGGCGTGCCGGCCCTGGCAGTCGCCTACGGCGCCCACCCCAAGCACGCGCTCCTGGCCCTCGAGCCCGTGGCATGCGTGCAGAGCATGGCCGAGCTGAACCGATGGCTGGCGACGAACGCCTGATCTGCGCCTCCGCCGACCTGCAGGACGGGGGGCCGGGAGCGCGCTTCTGGGTCGAGCGGTATGGAGTGCGGGTCACCGCTTTCGCGATCCGTCACGGCGGCCGCGTTTACGCCTACCTCAACCGCTGCGCCCATCTGGGCATCGAGCTGGACTGGCAGGAGGGCCGGTTTTTCGATGACTCCGGGGTATACTTGATCTGCTCGATGCACGGTGCGCTCTATGCGCCGGAGACGGGCCAGTGCGTCGCCGGGCCGTGCAGCGGGGCTTTCCTTACGCCGGTGGCCGTTGAAGAGGCGGATAACATGGTGATGTGCCGGGAAATTCGAAAGCGATGAACGATGGTCGAAAGCACTGACACAAGCCCCGGCTGGGAGCGCCAGGTGCTGGAAAAGGTCGCCCTGGCGGCGATCGAGGAGCAGCGGCGGGCCCGGCGCTGGGGGATCTTTTTCAAGCTGCTCGCCTTCCTCTACCTGTTCCTCCTGCTCTTCCTGGTCCTCGGCTGGATCGGCAAGACCGACATGGCGATTCCGGGCAAGCACAGCGCCCTGGTGGAGCTGCGGGGGATTATCGCCGCCGACGAGCGGGCGAGCGCCGATGTCGTGGTGTCCGGGCTGCGGCGGGCGTTTAAGGACAAGAACACGGCCGGGGTCATCCTGCGCATCAACAGCCCGGGCGGAAGCCCGGTCCAGGCGGCCTACATCAACAACGAGATCAAACGCTTGAGAAAAGCGCATCCCCACATACCGCTGTACGCTGTGGTGGAGGACGTCTGTGCATCGGGCGGCTACTACGCCGCCGTGGCGGCCGACAAGATCTTCGTCAATCGGGCGAGCATCGTCGGGTCCATCGGGGTGTTGATCGACGGTTTCGGCTTCAGCGAAGCGCTGAACAAGCTCGGCATCGAGCGGCGGCTGCTCGCCGCCGGAGAGAACAAGGGCTTCCTCGATCCCTTCTCGCCCATGGATCCCAAGCAGCGGGCCCACGCGATGAAGATGCTGGAGGAGATCCATCGCCAGTTCATCGAGGTGGTGCGCGAGGGCAGGGGAGAGCGGCTCAAGGAGACGCCCGAGCTCTTCAGCGGCCTGGTATGGACCGGCGCCCGGAGCATTGAGCTGGGTCTGGCCGACGACTTCGCCAGCGCCGCCGAGGTGGCCCGGGAAGTGATCAAGGCGGAAGAAATTGTCGATTTTACTCCTCAGGAAGGCCTGACCGAGCGGCTGGCCCGGCGTTTCGGCGCCGCGGCGGGCGCTGCCTTGATGACTTGGGGGGCCGGCCTTCCGCGCTAGGGAAAAGACCGGTTAGGATGCCAGGAATAGAAAGAGACAGGGATTTTCGCCCGGGGGCGCCGGGTTCTTCCTCCACTCGGCGATGGATCGGGTCTCGATCCGCTCGTCGGCGGCGGTCAGGTTCTCGGCGATGCACAAGTCCGTGAAGTCGTGGCACGCCTCCAGCAGCGCGGCGAAGAGCTGGGCGTTGCGGTAGGGTGTTTCCATCACGATCTGGGTGCAGCGGCGCCCTCGGGACTCCCGCTCGAGGGTTTCGATCCGGGCGCGGCGCTCGGCGGGCTTCACCGGCAGATAGCCATGGAAGGCGAACTGCTGGCTGTGGAGGCCCGAGGCCATCAACGCCAAGAGAAGGGAGGAGGGCCCCACCAGGGGCACCACGCGGATGCCCCGCCGATGGGCCAGGCGCACCAGGACGGCGCCCGGGTCCGCCACCGCCGGGCACCCGGCCTCGGAAGCGAGGCCCACGTCGTGTCCCGCCTCCAGGGGGGAGAGCAGGCGCTCCAGCTCCTCGAGTGGCGTGTGCTCGTCTAGGACCTCTATCTTGAGCCGCTGCAAGGGCAGCCGCGTGCCGTTCTGCTTGAGAAAGCGCCGCAGCGCCTTGGGTCCTTCGGCGATCCAATGCTCCAGGCGAGCGGCGAGCTGCCGCACGTCGGCGGGCAGGACCCGGCCCAGGTCGGTGTCGCCGAGGGGCGAAGGAACCAGATAGAGCACGCCGCGGCCGCGCCGCTCAGCGGAGCACACTGACCCCCTCCCGCTGCAGCATGGACACCAGCGCGATGAGCGGCAGCCCGATCAGGGCGGTCGGATCGTCGCTTTCGATCCGCTCGCACAAGGCGATGCCCAGGGACTCCACCCGTGCGGCTCCGGCGCAGTCGAAAGCCGGTTCCTTGGTCAGATAGCCGCGGATATCTTCCTCGCTCAGGGGGCGGAAGCGCACCCGGACCACCGCGACCTCGCTCTGGAGCGCTCCTGTGGCGCTGTTGAGCAGGCTCACCGCGGTATGGAACTCCACCTGACGGGCGCTCATGCGCTCAAGTTGCCGGAAGGCGTTGGCGTAGTCGCCCGGTTTTCCCAGCACCTGCCCGTCCAGTACCGCCACCTGGTCCGATCCGATGATCAGAGCCCGGGGATGGGCCTGCCGGGCGGCCTCCGCCTTGAGCCTGGACAGGCGCAGCGCCAGCGCCGGGGGCGCTTCGCCGGGAAGCGCGGATTCATCCACGTGGGGAGCGAAGACGTCGAAGGGGAGGCGCAACCGGGCGAGGAGCTCGCGCCGGTAGCGGGAGGTGGAAGCGAGTACGATGGGTGGCGATGGCGACATCACATGGCAGCTCGAGCCGTCGCGCCGGATTGGGGGCGCCCGGACCGTTTCGTCTGACCGGCGCTTCTTTCCTAAGTTTGACGCAAATTCAATGAAATAATATCATTAACTATTTATGTCTATTCAGGCGACGGTTGATTCCCTCCGCTTTGCACGCGAGGGAGGAAATCTAAAGGGTACAATTCGCGTTTCGAGCCTGCTCCGGCTCGCGGACTACCTGGCTTCCCGGGAAGGCGAAATTTCCTATCGCCTCGAGGGGATGGTCGACCAAGACGGCCACCCCATTTTGCGCCTCTCCATATCCGGAATGTTGGTGGTGCAGTGCCAGCGCTGCCTGGAGGCGATGGAGCTGCCAGTCGGTCTCCAGAGCGGATTCCGACTGGTGGCCTCCGAGCGGGACCTGGGCCCGGTGGAGGAGGAGCCGGAGGAGTGGACCGCATGGGTGGCGGACCCGAATCTGGACGTGGAGGCGCTGGTGGAAGACGAGTTGCTGCTAGCTGTGCCCTTCGCGCCGGTCCATGCCGATCCGGCTTGCGACCCCAAGCTGGCATCCCAGGATCTCGAAGCCGCCGACGGAGGGCCTTTCGCCGTGCTGGCCCTCCTCAAGGACAGAAAGAGCGTTGAACCATAGGAGTTCGCAATCATGGCCGTTCAGCAGAACAAGAAGTCGCCCTCGCGCCGGGGAATGCGCCGCTCCCACGATGCCCTCAGCAACCCGCCGCTCGCCATCGAGCCGACGACGGGAGAGGTGCACCTGCGACATCACATCAGCCCCAGCGGCCATTACCGAGGCCGCAAGGTGGTCAAGTCCAAAGGCGAGTAGCCGCAGCCGCGTCCAACGGCCGCGCCGTGGCTTGCTTGAGCGGATCGCCCGAGCGAAAGGCCCGGCGTTTCCGCGGTGACGCCGAGTCCCGAGGCGGGAGGGACATGACCGAATGAAAGTAACCGTGGCCATCGATTGCATGGGGGGCGATCACGGACCCCATGTAACGGTGCCGGCCGCCGTCGAGTGCCTGCGCCGGGACCCGGAATTGAGCGTGGTGCTGGTGGGCCTGCAGGAAGCGCTCGCCGCCGAACTGGCGAAGCTGGGCCGGCCCGCCGATGGGCGCTGCCGCATCCAGCACGCCGCCGAAGTGGTGGCCATGGACGAGCCCCCGGCCCTCGCCCTCAGGAACAAAAAGAACTCGTCCATGCGCCTGGCCATCAACCTGGTGAAAACCGGCGAGGCCGATGCCTGCGTGAGCGCCGGAAACACCGGGGCCTTGATGGCCATCGCCCGGTTCGTGCTGAAGACCCTGCCGGGGATCGAGCGTCCCGCGATAGCCTCGGTGCTGCCCACGCTCAAGGGCCACACCTGCGTGCTGGACCTAGGAGCCAACGTGGATTGCACCGCGGAACACCTGCTGCAGTTCGCCATCATGGGCTCGGTGCTGGTGTCCACGGTGGAGGACAAGCCCCGGCCGTCAGTGGGATTGCTCAACATCGGGCACGAGGCGATCAAGGGCAACGAGGTGGTGAAAAAGGCCGCCGAGCTCCTGCGCTTGAGCGGTCTCAATTTCTACGGCAACGTGGAAGGCGACGATCTCTACAAGGGAACGACGGACATCGTGGTGTGCGACGGGTTCGTAGGCAACGTGGCGCTCAAGACTTCCGAGGGACTCGCCCAGATGCTCGCCACCTTCTTGCGCGAGGAGTTTACCCGCAACCCGTTTCGTCGCTTGATCGGGCTCATCGCCCTGCCGGTGATCAACGCCTTCAAGCGGCGGGTGGACCATCGCCAGTACAACGGTGCAAGCTTCCTTGGCCTGAGAGGCATCGTGGTGAAGAGCCACGGATCGGCGGACGTCCTGGCCTTCCAGTACGCCATTCGCCGCGCCGTGGACGAGGTGCGGGGCGGAACCGCCAAATACACGGCCAAGCGGTTGAGCGAGCTGTTCCCGCAAGCCGCGGGAGAAGGCGTCGCCTGATGTATTCCCGCATCGTCGGCACCGGAAGCTATCTTCCGAGCAAGGTCCTCACCAACCGGGATCTGGAAAAACTGGTGGATACCAGCCACGAATGGATCGTGACCCGGACCGGCATCGAAGAACGCCGCATCGCGGACGAGGATCAAAAGGCGAGCGACCTGGCGCTGGAAGCGAGCCGCGCAGCCCTCGACGCCTCCGGCATCCGGCCGAACGATCTCGGCCTCATCGTCGTCGCCACCACCACGCCGGACCAGATTTTCCCGAGCACCGCTTGCGTACTGCAGGCGAAGCTTGGAGTCGAAAACGCATGCCCAGCCTTCGACGTGCAGGCCGTGTGCGGCGGCTTTGTGTACGCCCTGGCGCTGGCGGACCTGTACCTGCGGGCTGGCAAATGCCGCCACGCGCTGGTCGTCGGTAGCGAAATCTATTCGCGCATCCTCGATTGGACCGACCGTTCCACCTGCGTCCTTTTCGGCGACGGGGCGGGCGCGGTGGTGCTCGCCGCCGACCAGACGCCCGGCATCCTGACCCACCGCCTCCATGCAGACGGTCGCCACAGCGGCAGCCTCATGGTGCCGGGGCAGGTCTGCGGCGGTCGAGTCTCGGGACGGCCCTACGTGGTCATGGAAGGCGGCGCGGTGTTCAAGTTCGCGGTCAAGGCCTTGGGGGACATTGTGGAGGAGACCCTAGCGGAAGTCGCCATGAAACCCGAAGAGGTGGACTGGCTGATTCCCCACCAGGCCAACATCCGCATCATCCAGGCGACCGCGAAAAGGCTGGGGCTCCCCATGGAGCGTGTGGTGGTGACGGTGGACAAGCACGGCAACACCTCCGCGGCGTCGATACCCCTCGCCCTGGACATCGCCGTGCGCGACGGCCGAGTGCGCCGGGGCCAGCACGTGGTGCTCGAGGGCATCGGCGGCGGGTTCACCTGGGGCGCGGTCCTGATTCGCTGGTGAGAGGTCGAGGCGCCGGATGAAATTCGCCTTCGTGTTCCCCGGGCAGGGTTCCCAGTCGATTGGGATGATGAACGGCTTCGCCGCCCTTCCGGTGGTGAGGCAGACCTTCGCCGAAGCCTCCGAAGCGCTGGGACAGGACCTGTGGAGCCTAGTGGCCCAGGGGCCGGACTCGGCCCTGAACCAGACCGTCAACACTCAGCCCGTGATGCTCACGGCGGGCGTCGCGGTCTATCGCGCCTGGGAAGATCTCCATGGGCCGGAGCCCGCGGTCATGGCGGGCCACAGCCTGGGGGAGTACAGCGCCCTGGTCGCCTCGGGCGCCATCGGGTTCGCCGATGCGCTGCGGATCGTGAGACTCCGGGCTCAGGCCATGCAGGAAGCGGTGCCGGAAGGCACCGGCGGCATCGCCGCGATCCTGGGCCTCGAGGACGAGGCGGTGGAGGCAGTGTGCCGGGAAGCGGCTCAAGGGGAGGTGGTGGAGCCGGCTAATTACAACTCGCCCGCCCAGGTGGTCGTCGCCGGGCACCGTGGCGCGGTGGAGCGGGCCATGGCCCTGGCCAAGACCCGGGGCGCCAAGCGGGCGATGATGCTGCCCATGAGCGCCCCTTCCCATTGCAGCCTGATGAGGCCCGCCGCCGAGCGCCTGGCCCGGGCGCTGGCGAGCATCCCGATCCAGTCGCCTCAGATCCCGGTCTTGCACAACGTGGATGCGGGCGAGCGGCACGATGCCGACACCATCCGGGAGGCCTTGGTGCGCCAGGTCTATAGTCCGGTGCGCTGGGTCGAGATCGTCCGCCGGCTGGCGCAGGAAGGGGTGACCCATGTCGTGGAATGCGGTCCGGGCAAGGTGCTGGCCGGGCTCAACAAGCGCATCGAGCCCTCCCAGCAGACGCTGGCGTTGACCGACGAGGCAGTGCTGAGGGACGCGCTCAAGGCGCTCGCTCCGTAGGACGGGAGGGGAAGAATGGCGGAGCATCCGCTGCAAGGACAAGTCGCGCTGGTGACGGGGGCGAGTCGGGGAATCGGCCAGGCCATCGCCCTGGAGCTCGGACGTCTCGGTGCCACCGTCGTCGGCACCGCGACCAGCGAAAGCGGGGCAGAGGCCATTAGCCGGCGACTGGCGGAGGCCGGCGTGGGCGGCGCGGGATTGAAGCTTGACGTCCGCAGCGCGGCCGATGCGGAGGCAGTGGTGGAAAAAACGGAGCGGCGTTTCGGCGCTCCCACCATCTTGGTCAACAATGCAGGCATCACTCGGGATAATCTTCTCCTGCGCATGAAAGACGAGGAGTGGAACGAGATCCTGGAAACGAACCTGAGCTCGGTGTTCCGCCTCTGCCGGCTGGTGCTGCGCCCCATGATGAAGGCCCGCTTCGGGCGCATCATCAACATCTCATCCGTGGTCGGCGCCACGGGTAACGCCGGCCAGACCAACTACGCGGCCGCCAAGGCCGGCATGGTGGGCTTCAGCAAGTCCCTCGCCCGGGAAGTGGCGAGCCGCCACATCACGGTCAACTGCGTGGCGCCGGGTTTCATCGAAACCGACATGACCCGCGGCCTTCCTGAAGCTCAGCGGGCGACCTTGCTCCAGCACGTTCCCCTGGGCCGGTTGGGCCGGCCCGAGGACGTGGCCGCCGCCGTGGCCTTCCTGGCCGGGCCAGGTGGGGCGTACATCACCGGCTGCACCCTGCATGTCAACGGCGGAATGTACATGGATTGAAGGGCGCCGCCCCCCCGGCGCAGGGGCGAATTCGTTTCGCCCTAAAGACAAATTTGGTAAACTTCAAAAGCTTTTATACGTGCGCGGGTTAGACCCGGTTGCTCATCCTGCGCAACATCGAGTGTCCGCAGAAGGGAAGGGAAGAACCCATATGGAAAACGTAGAGCAGCGCGTCAAAAAGATCGTCGCCGAACAGCTCGGCGTCAACGAGGCGGATATCAAGATGGAGTCCTCCTTCGTCGATGATCTCGGCGCCGATTCCCTAGACACCGTGGAGCTGGTCATGGCGCTCGAGGAGGAGTTCGAGTGCGAAATCCCCGACGAGGAGGCGGAAAAGATCACCACGGTTCAACAGGCCATCGAATACATCAAGTCCCGCCTGAGCTGATTTTCCCGTTTCTCTCAGACTCACCACCGTCCAGGAGCCGCTGTGCGTAACCGCAGGGTCGCCATCACCGGCCTCGGGATCGTTTCCCCGGTGGGAAACACCGTGGACGAAGCCTGGGGCAACATCGTCGCCGGCCGCTCCGGCATTACCCGGATCACGCGCTTCGACGCTTCTCCCTTCGCCAGCCAGATCGCTGGGGAGGTCAGGGGCCTCGACGTGACCAAGTACCTCTCGCCCAAGGAGGCGCGGCGCATGGATCTGTTCATCCATTACGGCATGGCCGCCGCCATCCAGGCGATCCAGGACGCGGGGATAGAGGTCACCGAGGAGAACGCGGAGCGCGTTGGCGTCAACATCGGTTCCGGCATCGGGGGGCTGCCCCTCATCGAATCCACCCACACCGAGATGCTCGCCTCGGGGCCGCGGAAGATCTCTCCGTTCTTCATCCCGGCGGCCATCATCAACATGGTGGCGGGCAACCTGTCCATCATGTACGGATTCAAGGGCCCGAACTTGGCCATGGTGACGGCTTGCACCACCGCCACTCACTGCATCGGGGACTCGGCCCGGCTGATCGAGTACGGGGACGCGGACGTGATGATCGCGGGCGGTTCCGAATCCACGATTTGTCCGCTGGGGGTCGGCGGCTTCGCCGCCGCGCGCGCCTTGAGCACGCGCAACGACGACCCGGCCGGTGCCAGCCGTCCGTGGGACAAGGAACGGGACGGCTTCGTCCTGGGCGAGGGCGCAGGCGTCCTGGTGCTGGAGGAAATGGAGCACGCGAAAGCCCGCGGAGCGCGCATCTATGCGGAGCTTTCGGGTTTCGGAATGAGCGCCGACGCCCACCATATGACCGCCCCGTGCGAAGATGGAGAGGGGGCAGCACGATGCATGCTGAACGCCATGCGCAACGCCCGGGTAGGCCCCCAGGACGTGGACTACATCAACGCCCACGGGACCTCGACGCCCCTCGGAGACATCGCGGAGACCGTGGCGATCAAGCGGGCCCTGGGCGAAGAGGCGAAGCGCGTCGCGGTGAGCTCCACCAAGTCCATGACGGGACACCTGCTCGGCGCCGCCGGCGGCGTCGAGGCGGTATTTTCGGCCTTGGCGGTGTACCACCAGGTCGCTCCCCCGACTATCAACCTGCACCAGGTGGACCCCGAGTGCGACCTGGACTATGTGCCGAACGTGGCCCGGGAGATGCGCATCCGGGTGGCCCTCTCCAACTCCTTCGGCTTCGGCGGCACCAACGGTACCCTGGTCTTCTCCCGGGTCTGACCGGACCCGGGCTCGAGCCCGCCGGGATCCCCGATTCCCTGACCGGGGGAAAGCGATGCAGGGCTTCTACCTGGTAAACGGTCACGAAGCCGGGGGCGTCGATCCCTCGGATCGAGGGCTAGCCTACGGCGATGGGGTGTTCCGCACCCTGCGCTTACGGAACGGCATGCCCCTCGAGTGGTCTTGGCAGCACTGCCGGCTTGCCCGGGACTGCGCTGCGCTGGGCATCGAATGTCCGGGGGAAAAGGTGTTGCTGGAGGAATTGCGCCGTCTCGCCCTCCGCTTCCCGGACGGGGTGGGCAAGATCGTGGTCACCCGAGGGCCCGGGGCGCGAGGGTATGGGCCTTACCCGGCGGGCTCCCCCACCCGGATCGTCAGCGTCGGCCCCTCGCCGGTCTATCCCGCTTCCTACAGGGAGGAGGGGGTGCAAGTGCGGGTGTGCGCATTGCGCCTGGCCTGCCAACCCCGCCTGGCGGGAATCAAGCATCTTAACCGACTGGAAAACGTCCTCGCCCGGGGGGAATGGCGGGATTCCGCCGTGGCGGAAGGGCTGCTCCTGGACGATGGGGGACGGGTGGTGGAAGGCACCATGAGCAACCTGTTCTGCGTGCTCCATGGTCGCCTGGTGACCCCCGATCTCAGCCGTTGCGGGGTCGAAGGAGTGCAACGGGAGCGGATCATGGCGTTTGCCCGTGCCGCGGGCATCCCCCTCGAAGTGCGGGATCTGACCCTGGACGAACTGCTCACCGCGGAGGAAGCTTTTCTCGTAAACAGCGTCATCCGGCTGTGGCCCATCGCGACCCTGGAGAATCGGACATGGAAGCCCGGAGCGCTTACCCGGCGCATCCAGGCGGAGGTGTTCAGCGATGGGTAGGCGTGGTCTGCGGCTCGGCGCATGGCTCCTCGGGGGTGTCCTCCTGATCCTCTGCGCCGCAACGGCCTGGATGGGGGCACGCCTGTTCCTGCCGGCCGAGCTGGCCCGCCCCCCCCAGGAGTTCGAAGTGCGCCCTGGGGCAAGCTTGCGCACCGTTGCCAGGGAATTGGCCGCGGCGGGGCTTGTGCCGGACGCTCTAAGCTTCGTTACGCTGGCGCGCCTGCTCGGCCGGGAGGGCAGCATCAAGGCCGGAAGCTACGAGTTCAGCTCCCCCGTCTCGGCGTGGGAGGTGCTGCAACGGCTCACCCGCGGCGATGTTGCCCTGGCGGAGATCACCATCATCGAGGGCTGGAGCTTCAAGCAGCTCAGGAAGGCGCTGGACGAGCATCCCGGGCTGCGCCACGATACCGCAGGCCGTTCCGAAGCGGAAATACTGGCGGCGGTGGGCGCAACGGAGGCTTCTGCCGAAGGGCTGTTTTTTCCCGACACGTACTACTTCTCCAAGGGTTCGAGCGACGTCCAGATCCTCAAGCGGGCCTATCACACCATGCAGCGGCACCTGGAACGGGTCTGGGCCTCCCGGGCACCAGGCCTGGCCGTCTCCAGCCCTTACGAGGCCCTCATTCTCGCTTCCATCATCGAAAAGGAAACGGGGGCGGAAGCCGACCGGTCCATGGTCTCGGGGGTTTTCCACAATCGCCTGCGGCTGGGCATGCGGCTCCAGAGCGATCCGACCGTGATCTACGGCATGGGTGAGGCCTTCGACGGGAACCTGCGCAAGAGGGATCTTTCCAGCGATCACGATTACAACACCTACACCCGGCCGGGGCTTCCACCGACGCCCATCGCGCTTCCCGGCCTCGCTTCGCTGGAGGCTGCCGTCCGGCCGGCTCAGACCCGGGCGCTCTATTTCGTCTCCCGGGGCGACGGCACCTCGGAATTCTCCGAGACCCTGGCCGACCACAACCGGGCTGTCAACCGGTATCAGAAACCACGATGAAGCGCCAGCGCTCGGCGTTATTGGGAAAGGGAATGGGTATAGTGAGCGCGTGGGGGAAATTCATCACCCTGGAAGGAATCGACGGAGCGGGGAAGAGCACCCACATGGATTGGATCCGGGATTTCCTCCAGGGCCGGGGGGTGCCGGTGGTCATGACCCGGGAGCCGGGGGGCACACCCCTGGGCGAGGCGTTGCGGGAGGTGATCCTGCACCAGCCCATGGCAGCGGAAACCGAAACCCTGCTCGTCTTCGCCGCCCGATGGGAGCACCTCGTCCGGGTCATCCGCCCGGCCCTGGCGACAGGCCGTTGGGTGGTCTCCGATCGGTTCACCGATGCCACTTTCGCCTATCAGGGCGGAGGCAGGGGGGTGGCCGACGAGAAGCTAGCGGCGCTGGAAGCCTGGGTTCACCCGGACTTTCAACCGGACCTCACCCTGCTTTTCGATGCGCCGGAAGCCCTCGCACGGCAAAGACGAGGCGAAGGGCGGAAGAGGGACCGTTTCGAGGGGGAGGAGGAGGCTTTCTTCGCCCGTGTTCGGGAGAAATACCTGGCCCGGGCGCGACGTTACCCGGACCGCATTCGGGTCATCGATGCCACGCGGCCGATCGAGAGTATACAGAAAGAACTCGAAGTCATTCTTTCAAGTCTTGTGAAAAATTGATTTTTCCTTGGCAGGAGAGCTTCTGGAAGGAGTTTCTGGACCGGTACCAGGACCGCTGGCCCCATGGACTCCTTTTCAAGGGCCGGGAGGGGATCGGCAAGCTCCACTTTGCCCGCGCGTTGGCACGCTACCTTCTTTGCGAGAACCGTTCCGGGCAAAAGGCTTGCGGCGCCTGTCCGGGTTGCCATTGGTTCGACCAGGGCAGCCATCCAGATTTTCGCGTGCTTGAGCCCGAGGCAGAGCCGCTCGCCGGGGAGAGCGAGGAGCCGCGCCCGGGCGGCGGCTCCCGCCGACCCAAGCGGCACGTCACCATCGACCAGGTCCGCAGCCTGGAGGGATTCCTGGAGGTCTCTGCCCACCGCCAGGGCTACAAGCTTGTGCTCATCCATCCGGCGGAAGCGCTGAACGCGAGCGCCGCCAACGCTTTGTTGAAAACTCTCGAAGAACCACCGCCCAACGCCCTGTTTTTTCTAATATCGCATCGCCCAAGGCAACTACCTGCGACGGTGCTCAGCCGCTGCATACCAGTCCACCTGCCGGTCCCGGAAACGGCCGCTGCCGCCGGCTGGCTGCGGGACCAAGGGGTGGCCGAGCCGGAGGTCTGGCTGGCGGAGGCGGGGGGAGCGCCGCTACGGGCCGCCCGAGCAATCGACGAGAGCTACTGCTCCCAACGCGCTGAAGTCATCCGGATCCTGTCCTCCCCCACCGCCATCCGGCCGGCGCTGGACGCGGAGCGCCTGGACCGGATCGATCCGCCCCAACTGGTGGAATGGGTGCATAAGTGGGTCTACGACCTGATGACATGGGAGGCCGCGGGCACGGTCCGCTACAATCAGGACGCCGTGGCTGGGATCCGGCGCCTGGCCCCGGCGGCGGATCGGCTCAAGGCCGCCGAGATGGTATCGACCCTGTGCGCCGCCCGCCGGCTGGCGTGGCACCCCCTCAACGCCCGCTCCTTCATTGAGGATCTTCTGCTCACCTATCGCGGTCTGTTCGACCGGGATGCCCTGAAACCGCAAAGCTAACGTGTACGTCGATTCCCACTGCCACCTGGATTTTCCTGAGCTCTCCTCCCGCATCGACGAGGTGTTGGCCCGCATGCGGGAGAACGGGGTCGGCTACGCCCTGTGCATCAGCGTTACCCTGGAGCGGTTTCCCCAAGTGCTGGATCTCGCCGAGCGGTTTTCAAACCTGTATGCCACCGTGGGCGTGCACCCGGACGAGCAGGACGCCCGTACACCGTCCGTTTCCGAGCTCGCGGAAATGGCGGGACATCCCAAAGTGGTGGGGATCGGCGAAACGGGTCTGGATTATTACCGCCTGCAGGGCGATCTGGAATGGCAGCGGGAGCGCTTCCGTATCCACATCCGGGCTGCGCGCCAGTGCGGCCGACCCCTCGTGATCCATACCCGCAACGCCGCGGCGGACACCCTGCGGATCATGAAGGAGGAGGGCGCGGAGAAGGTCGGCGGCGTCATGCACTGCTTTACCGAAAGCTGGGAGGTGGCGCAGGCGGCGCTAAGGCTGGACTTCTACATCTCCTTCTCGGGAATCGTCACGTTCAAGAACGCGGGCGCGCTCAAGGAAGTGGCCCGGCGCGTCCCCCTAAAGCGCCTGCTGATCGAGACGGATTCTCCCTACCTGGCCCCGGTTCCCCACCGGGGTAAAAACAACGAGCCGGCCTACGTGGTCCACGTGGCAGAAGAAATCGCCCGCCTGAAGAATGTACCCGTTCCCCGAATCGAGGAAGCGACGACGGAAAACTTCTTTCGCCTGTTCCGTATCTCTCCATTCCCGGCTGGACAGGCGCCGGAGCGATCATGAAAGCCGCCTGGAAACTGCTGCTGGCTGCATGGCTGCTCGGCACGGACCCCGCCGGAGCGGCTAGCGTCTACGAGGAGCTGCTGGCGGCCACCCAAGCGGGCGAGGTGGCCAAAGTGAATTCCCTCCTGGAACGGGGGGCTTCCGTGGACACGGTGGATGAGCTGGGAACCTCGCTTCTTGGAATCGCGGCCCGGGCGGGACACGAGCAACTGGTGAGCCTGCTCCTTGCCCGGGGCGCGAAGGTGGACCTGCCCAATCGTTTCGGCGATACCCCCATCATGCTGGCGGCGCTCCATGGTCATACCGCCGTGGTCAAGCAGCTTTACGCCCAGGGGGCTCGTATCGACCGCAGAGGCTGGAACCCGTTGATCTACGCCGCTACCGGAGGCCACGCGGAGCTCGTCAAATTGCTTCTCGCGCTGGGAGCAGAGGTCAATTCGTCTTCCGAAAACGGGATGACCGCGCTCATGATGGCGGCTCGGGAAAACCATCCGGATGTCGTCCAAATGCTGCTCGCCCATGGTGCCGATCCAAATCTGCGTAATGACTCCGGACGCGCGGCTTTGGATATCGCGCTGGAAAGGGGTCACGGAAAGATCGTCGATCTGCTCAGGTCACACGGGGCTAAACGTTAGTTAACCTTTTGGGCAGCCCAACGCCTTACACAAGCGGTATGCCATGCCTACACCCGGCGGTCCCGACTCCTCTACGCCTGAGCCGATGTTCGTCCCGGCCCTGCTGTCAGGCCTCGCCGCAAACGGTGTGCCCGGGCCAACACCCGGCGGCGAAATAATTTAACGTAATATACATTATACGCATTATGGTGGCGTCAGCGGCTTGAAGGAAAAGGTTTACGGCAACTGGCACAGAAACTGCCTCGCCAAGAAGGACCTTCCTCCGAACGCAATTTCACTCGATTAGAACACCTACGGCGGATAAACCACATTGGCAGCTGACAACACAACAGCGGCGCAGAACTTGATCTACGATCGGGTTTCCGTCGATCGAGTCGGATTGTTGCTCCGCACGACCCCTTTGGCGGCGCTGGTGAGCTTGTGCAATGCGGCCCTGGTCGTTTATGTGCTATGGGGCAGTCTGCCGAAAATTGCCTTGTTGGGCTGGTTTGCCGCCTTGGCGCTGGCCTTCGTCGTCCGCGCGTCCCTCATGATCGCCTTCAACCGCGTGCGACCCGGTCCCTCTAGAATCGGCCGATGGGAGCGCAGGATCATCGCCGTGATGGGGATCATCGGGCTATGCTGGGGTGTCCTGGGGAGCGCGCTGTTTCCGTTTTCTAATCCGGTTTATCAGGTGCTCGTAGTCTGCACGATCGCGGGCATGTCCGCCGGCGCCTTGATCCCGGCTTCTCCGGTCTATCCCGCCTATGCCGTCTATCTGGCGGGCGCGGTGGCACCCTTGGCGACCACCTTACTGCTGCTTGGCGGAGAAGTGTTCGCACCCATGGGATTTCTCGCCCTGGTCTACCTGACGGCGCTCCTGGTGTTCGGATACCAATCCCATCGGACGCTGGTGGAAAGCCTCTGGCTCAAGTACCAGCGTGACGAGCTCGTTCGCCAGCTCACCGAGGCCCACCGGCAGACCGAGCAGGCGAATCGGCAACTGCAACGGGAAATCGTCGAACGTCGACGCGCCGAAGAGGTGGAGCGCCAAGACAAGCAACGCCTCATGCTGCACGTCTTGAATTCCCCGCTGGCGGTCGTCGAGTGGGACGAGCGGTTTCGCGTGGTCGCCTGGAACCCTTCGGCCGCCAGGGTTTTCGGCTACACCGAGCCCGAAGCGCTCGGTCGCCCTTTGCACGAACTCGTGATCGGCACCCCCGACGCCCAGCAGCGGATGGGCGCCCTGTGGAAGAACCTCGTCTATCGGACCGGCGGTGATCGGGTGGAGCAGGAAAACATCACCAAGGATGGGCGGCAGATCCTGTGCGAGTGGTATAACACGCCCCTCATGGATCATGACGGGCGGATGATAGGGATAGCTTCTCTGGTGCAGGACGTGACCGATCGGCGCTTGCGGGAGGCCGAAATCATCCATAAGGCCTACCACGACCAGCTTACCGGGTTGCCCAACCGTGTTCTGCTTTGCGACCGGCTGGCAGTCAAGCAGGTTCAGGCGCGCCGGCGCAACCTCAAGGTGGCGGTGCTGTTCGTCGACCTGGACGGTTTCAAGCGGGTCAACGACCAGTACGGCCACGAGGCCGGAGATCACGTCCTCAAGTGCCTGGCTGAGCGGTTGAAGAGCCTGGTGCGACAGGAAGATACCGTCGCCCGCTACGGTGGGGACGAATTCGTGGTGGCGTTGTCGGGAGTGTCGAAAGTGGAAGACGCCGAAGCCGTGGCGGCCAAGATCGTGCTGGTGCTTTCCGAACCTGTCACCTATCGGGGAATCCAGCTACGAGTGACGCCGAGCATTGGGATCAGTTTCTACCCCGATCACGGAAATAGCCTCGACGAGCTGTTCAGCACGGCGGATTCCGCCATGTACAAGGCCAAACAGGCCGGCGGCAGCCGCCACTACGTCCTGGCGTTATAGGTGGGGGCGGCTCAATGCAAATCCCCAGGGCTGGGGATCGGGATCTGCACAACGGGTATGCCCTCCTCCGCCAGCGCCTCGGCTTCCTCCCGCTGTGCAGTGCCGCGGATATTCCGTGGCGGGGCTTCCCCGTAATGAATACGCCGCGCTTCTTCTGGAAATCGTTTTCCTACGTCTTCGCACTGATCAAGAATCCGGCTCAGCGCCGCCTTAAGAACCTCCGCAGGACAGAGCGGCTTTTCCGGAAGCCCCGAGGCCGCACCCGCCTTGTCGCCGGTTTTCGTGTTGATGTGGGGGGTCGAAGGCAAGCGCTCGATGTTGCTGCTGTCACCGCAAACGGGACAGCTAATCAATCCCTTTTCTTTCTGGGAAGCGAAGGCTTTCGCACCGGGAAACCATCCCTCGAACCGGTGCCCCAGCACACAGACCAAATCGTAGACGATCATGATCTTAAAATTGCGGTCACATGCCCTTGATCAATTTGACGGCAAGCGTCGCGGGGTCCTTGACCCAGCCATCCATTGCTTCCATTTGGTGCCCGGAGCCGGACTCGAACCGGCACGGGCGAGGCCCGAGGGATTTTAAGTCCCTTGCGTCTACCAGTTTCGCCATCCGGGCAGCCGGAAGCCTTGCCGAATCGCACCGGCACCTCCAGGCTCATGGGCGCCCTGTCGATTCACGCGTTTTTTATTTTAACGTAACTACTTAGGGATTGAGGGGAAACGTTATGCAAAAAAACCGCAGGAGAATGCGCACTGGCTGCAGCAATCGCTCGCTCGCCAGCGCGCCGGGGCATCGAGTGTTCTTGGAGGCGGGGGTCGGAATCGAACCGGCGTCCACGGCTTTGCAGGCATCGGACGTTTTCTTATGTCTCAAGGGCTTGCGCCGTTTTCACTTTCTCAATTGCCGCGATTTTGGCGCTTCTAAGTGATTCTTTTGCCGCGGTTTCCAATCGGGTTGAGAAAGTGGTTTTCGGCAGAATCCGGCCCATTCCGGCCCTGGAAATGACCCTATTCTGCGCTGTTATACTTCCCGCGTGCGCAAACTCTGGTCCGGCGCCGTGTGGGTCGCCGGCATGCTCGGCCTGCTGATGTCGCCCTTCGTCGGGATCCTGATCTTGGCCCTCTGGATCGTCGCGTCCCTGTGGATCGCGGAGAAGCTGGGCGTGCACTTCGTCGCGGTGCTGATCGTCTCCGCTCTGCTGATCGCGGGCGCCAACCTCTTCCTCAACGGCGCCCCGCGCTCGATCTCCTGCCCGCCCGACGACTACCAGTGCACGGTCGCGCCGTCTAGTTACCCCCGCTGACCCGGCGGGGCACCCGGGACTCCTCCAGATAGCGCCCGATCTCCTCGTAGCGGCGCTTCATCTCGTCCCGGTACTCGTCGATCAGCGCTTGCCGCTGCGCCTGGCCGAGGCTGCGGTCCTGGAGCCTGAACCTGAGGCGGATCCTCACCTGTTCCAACTCGTGGGCCATGCGCCGCAGGTTCTGCGCCCGGGTCTTCTCCGGTTCGAGCGCGTAGAGGTTCACCCCCACGGTGCCGAGGATCGCCTGCTCCAGGGTCGCCCGGGGCTGCCCGTACTTGTCGGTGGTGCCGGTCAGCGCCTGGATGAGCTTGCCGCCATACTGCTTGTCCACCAGCCCCGAGGGCGAGACGAAGCCCCGCGAGCTCACGATGGGCGGCATCATCATGTCGTAGAGGTAATTCACCAGCGCCACCGCCTGCCGCGCCGGCGGGTCGCCCGGCTCAATGATGGGCCGGTCGGTGAACGGGTCCAGGCCAGTTTTCACGGCGGTCACCAGGTCGGTGATCGGGCCGCCGAAGAGGCCCACCGTCTGCGGGAGCTTGCCAAACTCCCCGCCGAACGCCTGACCGAGGGCCTCGGTCCACAGGGTCCACGGGAAGAAGTAGCCCAGGTCCACCACCTGGAGCCGCCCCTGATCGTCGCGAAACGGCAGCACGGCCACGTGACCCCGCTCCTGGAGCCAGTCGGGCAGCGCCTTCTTGAGCTTGTCCAGCAGCGTCGATTCGATGCCCAATGCCTTCTTGAGCCTGCCCGGCACCAACGCCTTCGCCGCCTCCTGGGCCCGCTCCAAGAAGTCGTCGTCATCGTCGTCGAAGGCCGCCAGCGCCGCGTAGGCCAGGGCGTAGTAGAGCCCCACCCACGGCAGGAAGCGCTGGGGATGGAGCAGCGCCACCTCCACCAGCCGCGGGAGGACCTTGTAGTGGAAGGTGAAGAACGGCACCCCGATCGGCGCGTTCCGGGCGTAGCGCACGCTCTGCGGCACGAGGGAATAGTCGAACAGCCACTTCTGGGCCTCCAGCGCCGCCTCCCACTCGGTCATGCCCTGGCGCTCCATGGCGTCCATGATCTTCATGGTCTTGCCCAGCGCTTCCATCATCTGGTAGGCGTCACCCGCCGCATCGAGCACCACCGCCGCCGCGTGGCGGATGACCCGGATCGGGTTCCAGCCCCTGGCGCGCCGCTCCAGGTCGAGCAGGTCGCGCTTGATGCGGTAGAGCTCCTGGGTCGAGAACGTGCTCTCGGTCACCCCGTACTTCTTGGCGATCTGCCAGTACTGCCCCCCTTCGGCGATCTGGCGCACGACCCGGAACAGCAGTCCCGGAATCCGCCGCAGCGGCACCCCGGAGAGCTGGAGCAGCACCATGTTGGAGACGAAGTTGCGCACCTGGGCCGGCGGGTTGAGGGAGACCTTGGACGCCTTCCAGAGCTGCGTGAGCTTGGTGCCGATCCCCCCGTAGCCGAAGACGCTCTGGAACCAGGTCGCGTCCTGGGGCAGCAGGTCGTGGATGCCCAGGATGTCGTCGTAGATCTCGCGCCGCACCCACATGCCGCGCAGCCGCCCGTAGCGGGCGGTGTTGGGGATCTGCTTGTACTCCTGGTAGGCGCTGGCGAGCTCCCCCAGCGCCTCGTCGGCGACCTGATCCATGCGATCCGCAGCTGCCCTAGCCTTCTGCGCCGTCTCCGCGTCCTGGTAGTTCGCCTGCTTGCGCAGCCGCGCCGCCTCCACCTTGAGCCAGTAGGCGGAGACCGTGCGGCCCTGCCATTGGACCAGCGACTTCGGCAGGACCCAGTTCTGGTTCTGCGAGATCTCCTCCAGCCAATCGAGCAGCGCCATGTCGCGCATGGGCTTGGCGACGGCGGTGGCCGAGAGGAACCCGGGGTCCGTGATCTCGCCGAGGAGCACCCGGCGGATCTCCTCCGGGATGTCCTTGCGCCGCTTCAGATACCCCATGTCGGAGGGCTTCTTGCCGCTGCCGAGCGCCTTCCAGTCGGCCTCCGAGAGCAGATACTTGAGATAGACGCGGGGCAGGTACGAGCCCCGGTGGGCCTCCCGGGCTTCCTCGGAGAGGAGTCCCCGCGCGACCAGGGCATCGCCCACGCTCTCGATGTAGCGCTTGGTCGCCACCGCCTGCGCCCGCACGGTCTCGTCCTGGATGCCGGTGGGGCTGGCGTCCCGCGTCGTGAGGTAGTCGTAAACCGCCTGCCGGTCGGCCTCCGAGGCCGAGCCGAAGACCTGGCCGATCTTCTTGGCGATTTCGTCCACCCGGGCGATCACGCCCAGCGTCTCGTAGCGCTTGCGCAGATACGCCTGCTTATCCGGGAGCTTCCCCAAGGGGTCCATGGCCGCGTCGAGCCGGCCGATCAGGCGGCGTACCCGGGCACGATAGCCGGGGGCCTGATCGGAGGCGTCCTGGGTGCGGGAGACCCGCGAGAGGCGCGGGCCTAGTGACTCTTTTCGCCCGGCTTCTGCTCGTGGCTCAACAACCGGTAGCTGTCGATCAGCGCTTTCAGATCCCGCTTCTCGTCCGGCGAAAGCTCCTTCTCCGGGCGGGACGGCTCCAGCTCGGCGTTGCGCTCCTTGAGCCGCTCTTTGCGTGTCTTCTTCATGGTCGGCTTCCATTCTAGCACCGCGGGCAGCCAAGTACCGGTCGGCGCTGAGCACCCCGTCCATCTGCACGGCCGGGTCGCTGGAGTAGTTGAGGAACGTGGTGCCCAGCTTGCGCCAGAAGGGCCGCGCGTCTTCCTCCCCTTCGCCCACGGTGATGTCCACGATCCTCAGCTCGGCCCCGGGCTCGTTGGTGGCAAGGATCGCCGCCACCGTCTTCTCGCCCCAGCCTTTGCCCCGCTCTGCGCGCCGGATCTCGATGTTCCAGAGCTCGGTGAAGTTCCCGCTCGCCTTGTCCTGGGAGAGGAGCGCCTGGCCGACCGTCACCGGCTTCCCGGTTCGGGCGGTCGCTGCCATGTCCAGGATGTCGAAGGCGATTCTGCGGGTCTCGGCGTCCTCCTCGCGCACCACCGGGCGCCACAGGGCAATCTCCCGGTTGTGGTACTGGGGCAGCCCGGCCCGGTTGGGCCGCTCCACCATGCGGCGCTCGCGCAACGCGGCATCGGACCGGTTCCGGGACAGCCGGATGCTCGCGACCTGCGGCTCGCCCGTGTCCGGATCGACGGCCTGAGAGACGCCCTCCCCCTTGACAGCGGCCACCATGCGTGCGAATCTTTCATTGACGTCGGGCGGCGGCTGGGACGCGACGGGTTCGTCGCGCCGGAATTGACCGGACACACCAGGGTCCTGGCCTACTACCCCGGCGTTTTCTATTTCCACCGCCTGCACGAGATAGAGGCGCGTGCCTTGTGCGGGAGCCGCGAATTCTTTCGCCATGATCTTCACGCGCAGCACCTCACCATCGAACGGCATCGGCACGTCGAAGTGATGAATGGCACCAACGCTCCTGGCATCTGCCGCTTGCTTTCCTGGCCGGGTCAACCGCTTGGTCGCCAGACGGAAAAGCGTGTCCAGGTTGCCCAGCGCCTGATAGTGGGCCTGGGGCGACACCGAACGCTCGACCACCGACTTGCTCAGCATCTTGGCAAACGATTCGCCTGAGACGGTGGCGACGATGCCGGTCTCCAGATTGGTCATGGGCTTGCCGACCAGCTCGCCCCGTAACGCCTTGACCTGATCGGAGCCGCGCACACGGCGCAGGGTTTTTTCCAGGGCGGCAAGCTCCCAATCCCCGAACCGTGCCTTGAACTGGGGCGTGCGGACCCGGACCCATTGCGCGTAGGCGAGCTTGGTCCTGCCGGCCGCCCGCTCGCGCTCGTAGGCCTCGCGCCCCCCGTAGGCCCGCTCCGTGGCGGCGAACTCGGCCGCGTCGTCCTCCCCGGTCCGGGAAAGGACCATCGTCGCCGATGCGCTGAACAGGTGGGCCGTCGGCGCCGGCTCCCGCGAGTAGCGCAAGGCGCGCGCGACGAGCGCCCGCACCTCGGTGTCGGAGATCCTGAGCCTGAACCCCAGCCGCCGCAGGAAGCGGCGGAAGGCGGCCACCAGCCGCACCCACACGCTGTCGGAAAGGTTCTCACCGCCCAGGTCGGCGAGCGCCTCCTCCACCGCCCGGACCTTGCTGAGATGGCGATCGGCGGCGCGCAGCTGCTCCGCCCGCCGGCGCACGCGGGCGTTCGCCAGGTAGATCTCCATCAGCACGGCATCCAGGGCCTCGCCCAGCAGGGCGCGGAGCCCGCGGTGGGTCGCCTCGTGCAGCAGCACGAACTCGGCGTGGGCCTCGTCCTGCAGGTTCTCGGCGAAGAGATACACGTCGCCGTCGTGGAACGCGCCCGCCGTGTCCTCATCCGCGCCCTGGCGCCGGATCTCGTCGCGCAGCTCGGCGGGCGCGTCCTCGATCCGGGCGAGGACATGGATGTTGGGCCGGTTCTTCCAGGAGCGGGTGCGCGCCTCGACCAGCGCCCGCACGTCCTCCGCGGCCATCCCGAAGACGCTGGCCCGGCCGCGGGAAAACCTTGGCTCGATCCCCCGCGCCCGCAGCGCTTCGGCGAGCTCCCGGCGCATGGCCGGGGTGAGCTCGATGGCCCCGCCCTGGGCCTGGAGCTTGCGTACCACCTCGCTATGCTCGCGCCGCGCCCGCTCCAGCTCCGCTTTCTTGGCGAAGGGCTTGGCGAGCTCGGCCCGCACCCTCTCCAGCTCGGCCAGTTCCTGGCGCTCCCGCTCCTCGATGGCGTCCCGCTCCCGCGGCAGGTGCCCGATGGCGTTGTCCAGCCGCTGGATGAGCCCCGCGGGCTTGAAGTCGTCGCCCTCGGCATAGACGGCGAAGACCTTCCAGCTCTTTCCGTCCAGGCTCCACTCGCCGTAGAGCTCCTTGCCGGTCATCGGCGTGGAGAACCCGAAGTAGAAGCCGCGATAGCGGCCGGCCGCCTCCGCGCTCGCCCCCTTGCCCCGGGCGAGGGCCTTCTTCACCTCCGAGAGCAGGGGCTCCAGGAGCTTCTGCCGGTCGGTGATCCTCTGCCCGCCCACCTCGATGGTGAGCGCCTCCTTGTCCATGGGCGGATGCCGCTCGGCGGTGACGAGCCAGGGTTCCAGCTCCTCCAGGGCCGCCTGCCTGCGCTTGGGGGCCTCGGACAGCCAGCGCTCCTTGCGCTGCAGCTCGAAGTGGACGCGCTGGTAATGGGCCTCTTCGGCCTCCAGCTTCTGCACCTCGTTGCGCAGCTTGATCTCCTCCAGGATGAGGGGATTGCCCGAGGCCGCCGCCTTCATGTCGGCGGCGCTCGCCGCCTCCCCGGCGATGTCGTCGATGGTGCGGGCGGCCTCGTCGGCGTGGCGCAGCTGCTCCACCCCGTTCGCCTTGTGCTCGATGATCTGCCACATCCGCGTGTCGTAGGTCTGGCGGGTGGCGTAGCGGTGCTCCTCCAGGGCGAAGCCCTCGGGGTCCCGCTCGTAGAGCTTGTTGCCCTGGCGGAAGCCGCGGCCGTTGCGCTGCTCCAGGTCCGAAGGCCGCCACGGGGCGTCCAAATGGTGGATCGCCACCAGCCGCTCCTGCACGTTCATGCCCGCGCCCATCTTCTCGGTGGAGCCCATCAGGACGCGGATCTCCCCCGCGTTCATGGCCTTGAAGAGCTTCGCCTTCTTCTCCGCCGTGTCGTAGTCGTGAATGAAGGCGATCTCCTTTTCGGGGATGCCCTTGGCGATCAGCTTCGCCTTCACGTCGTCGTAGACCGAGTGGCGCGACTGCAGCGCCAGGAGCTGATCCACGCTGACCTTCTGCTCCTCCTCCTGGGGCGCCTCTTCCTGCTCGCGCTCCTCGTGCGCAGACTCCAGGGAGTCGGTGTCTTCCTTGGCCTGCTGCTGGGCGAGCTCGCGAGCGAGCTTCGAGCGCGCGGAGTTGGGGATGGAGAGGTCGCAGAAAATGAGCTGGGTGCCCCGGTCGGCGCTCCACTCCCGGTGGATGCGCACCACCTCGTCCACGGCCAGGTTGATCTTGGAGCCGGGGAAGTCCGGGGCGTTGGGGTCGATCAACCGGTAGTCCAGGCCCGCCTTGCGCGCCTCGTTGGTGATGGAAAGCGCGTTGACCTTGCCGTCCGTCTCCTTGGTGAGCCGCTTGAGGTTTTCGAACTTCCAGAGGATCGAGCCCGTGTTGTAGGCCACCACCGGCTCGGACAGCAGCCGCACTCGCTCGGCCTCCGCCTCCTGGGGGCTTTCAAAAGGTCCGGCCATCACCCCTTTGCCCGGCGTCGCCACATAGAGGCCGGGCTTGCGCTCCCCTTGGGGCGGCTTCGGCAGCTCCTCCGCCGGCAGCACTTGGAGCGCGTCGTGCTTGAAGACGATCTTGCCGTCCCTGCGCTCGAACTCGGGTTCCCCGAAGAAGCGCACCTGCTCCGGGCTGCGCTCGGCCACATGCAGGATGGGCTTGCCGCTTTTGGGCTTGGGCACCGGCCAGCGCTTGCCCTGCTTCCTCGCCTGGGCCTGCAGGTCCTTCATCGTGATCACGTCGGCGAAGGACTTGTACAGGCCCATGAGCTCCGGCAGGTTCACGAACCTGGCGAAGCGGGTGGCCAGGCGGTAGCCGTTGCCGGAGGGGTGGACTTCGTACACCTGCTGCACGTCGCCATAGACCCGGGCCCAGGAGTCGAGCAGGTGGATGTTGCGGCGCTTCAGCTCCCCGTACTGGAGGTAGCGCTGCATGGTGAACATCTCCACCAGGGAATTGGACACCGGGGTGCCGGTGGCGAAGACCACCACGCCGCGCTCGGCGAAGCGCTCCTGCAGGTAGCGCACCTTCACGAACATGTCGAAGGCGCGGCCAGAGCCGGTCGGGTTGCCGAGCCCCGCCACGTTCTGCATGGAGGAGAAGTAGAAGAGGTTCTTGAAGAGGTGCGCCTCGTCCACCGCCAGGGCGTCCGCCCCCAGCTCGTCGAAGGTGACCACCCGGTCCTTCTTCCCGGACTTGTCCTTGAGCTTTTTCACCTTCCGCTCAAGCCGCTCCTTGATCCGCTCCATGTCCCGGATCACGTTGCGATCGCCCCGCTCCCGCTTCATCTGCTCGATGGCGCCGGTCAAGTCCCCCAGCATCTCGCCCAGGATCCGCTGCTCGGTCTCGGGCGGCATGCCGATCTTCTTGAACGAGGAGTGGGGCACGATTACCGCGTCCCAGTCGCCCGTGGCGATGCGGGCGAACAGCCGCTGGCGGTTTGCCTGCTCGAAATCCTTCTCCACCGCGGCGAGCACGTTGGCGTTGGGGTAGAGCCTGTAGAACTCGTCCCGCCACTGCCGCACCAGGTAATTGGGCACGGTGAGGATGGGCTTGCGGATGACCCCCAGCCGGCGCAGCTCCATGAGGGCGCCGATGATCGTATAGGTCTTGCCCGCCCCCACCACGTGGTCGAGCAGCGTCGTGCGGTCCTGGATGACGCGCCAGATGGCGTCCTTCTGGTGGGGGCGCAGCTCGATCGCCGGGTTCATGCCCGGCAGCCTCAGGTGCGAGCCGTCGAAGGTGCGCGGGCGGTGCGTGTTGTAGGTGTCGTTGTAGATGCGCACCAGCCGCTCGCGCCGGGCGGGGTCCTGCCACACCCAGTCCTTGAAGGCCCGCAGGATGTCCTCGGCCTTGCCCTGGGCGGCCCGGGTCTCCTCCTCGTTGACCACGTAGTTCGGCTCGTCCCTCGTGCCGATATTGTCCTTGACCTCGATCTTGCGCAGGTTGAGCAGCGCCTCGATCAACTGGTCCGCCGGCATCCGCTGGGTGCCCCAGGTGGACGTGCGCGCCGTGTCGCTGCCGCCCGGCGCCCGGAACGACCAGCGGCCCACCGCCGGGACGAAGGAGACCACCGCCCGGCCGCCCAGCAGGTGTTCGGCAAACGCCTCCACCACGTCCGCCGGCACCCAGGGGCTTCCCAGCCGCACGCTGATGTCCAGCGCGTCCACGTCGGGCGGCTGCACCTTCTCCAGGGCCTCGACGTTTTCCTTGAACCGGGGATCCCGCTCCGCCGCGGCCTTCGCCTGGGCGAGCTTCGCCTTCACGTTGCCGGTGAGATACTGGTCGGCGCTCTCCCACCCGCCCTCCGGGTTCTCGTAGATCAGGCCCTTGAGCTCGCGAGTCAGGGTCTGCGGATCGGTGCCGGTGATCTGGCTCATGTAGGCGAGATCCACGCCCCCGCGCTCGTTCAAGGAGGCGACCAAGGCGTCCTGGGGGCTCTCCGCATGGGCGACGCGGCTATAGGGCTGGAGCACCCGCTTGCGGAAGATGTCGGCCTTATCCGCGCTCGGCGGCTTGGGTTCCAGCCCGCGCTTCCTGGCGAGCTCGCGGGAGAGGCCCGGATCGTAGCCGGGCTCCAGGGATTCCAGCAGCGGCAGGTCCGGGTCCTCCTGGAAGGCGCG
Source organism: Pelomicrobium sp. G1 (assembly GCF_051905455.1). Taxonomy (NCBI): domain Bacteria; kingdom Pseudomonadati; phylum Pseudomonadota; class Hydrogenophilia; genus Pelomicrobium; species Pelomicrobium sp. G1. Next base: position 118,368 of record NZ_JBQACR010000005.1, on the reverse strand, counting down.
CCGGTTCGCCAGCGCGTTGATGAAGCCGTACTTGCGGACGAAACGATCGTAGGTCTCGTTGAGCTGCCGCCGCAGCTTCCCGAGCTCCGCCTCCGTGGAGTCCTCGGCGAGTTCCGCGCGCATGAGCCGGCGCAGCGCGTCGCGCACCTGCACCAGCCCCTTCACCCGCTCCGCCCCCATCTCCGAGGCCAGCTCGATCCGCTCGAATCGGCGCTTGCCCAGCGCGTCCTCCAGGCGGCGCGCGATGGCCCCGTCGGGCAGGAGGAAATAGCCCCCCACCTTCACGTCCTCGGGGACGAGTCCATCGGTATCGACCAGCACCTCCACCCGCTTCGCCGGCGGGGCGTAGCGCTTCTCCGGCAGGCGCTCGACGAACCGCGCCAGGCGCGGCTCGAAGCCTTCGCCTTCCGGCAGCACGGTGTACTCGCCCGCGCGGTACAGGCTGCCCGCGAGGCTTTCCCGGCCCAGCACGTGCTGGGGGTTCTCGCTGTAGTAGCGGCTGCGGGTGACCGTCTGGCGCCCGCCGTCTCCTGTCTCCAGGTCCACCTCCGCTACCTGGACCCAGGGCTCCCGGGCGGCCTCCTCCGGGGAGAGGGGCTTTTCGCGCTTCTGGAAGAAGAGCACGTCGGTGACCACCTCGGTGCCGGCGTTGCCCTTGAACGCCGTGTTGGGCAGGCGCACGGCGCCGATCAGCTCGGCCCGCTGGGCGATCCATGTGCGCGCAGCCGCGTCCTGGGCGTCCAGGAAGTAGCGCGACACCACCATGCCCATGAGGGCGCCCGGGCGCAGCTTCTCCAGGGTCTTGGCGAAAAAGAAGTTGTGGATCGAGAACTTGGAGAGGTCGGGGTGATTGCGGTCGTAGAGCTGCTGGTTGCCGAAGGGGGGATTGCCCACGGCCACGTCGAAATAGCCGTCCGGGATCGCCACATCCTGGAAGCCCACGGGCGTGGCGATGTCCGCCTTCTGGTAGAGCTGGCGCGCGATTTTGCCTGTAATGGGATCGAGTTCCACCCCGAAGAGTGTGCTCCTCGCACGGATCTCGCCGGGCATCAGGCCGAAGAAGTGACCGACTCCCATGGCGGGCTCCAGCACCCGCCCACCATCGAAGCCCATGCGCTCCATCGCTCGCCAGAGGGCGCGCACCACGGGGACGGAGGTGTAGTGGGCGTCCAGGATGGAGCGCCGCGCCCGCTCGTACTCCTCTTCCGTCAGGAGCTCCTTGAGCTCGGTGTGCTCCCTGGCCCACTCCCGGTTCTCCGGGTCGAACACCCCCTTGAGCCCGCCCCAGCCCACGTAGCGGACCAGGACCCGCTGCTCCTTCGGGGACGCGCGCCGACCTTCCGCCTCCAGCGCCTTCAGCAGCCGGATCGCGGCGATGTTATCGCGGTACTTGGCTTTGGGGCCGCCCTCGCCGATGCGGTCGGCATCGGTGATGGCGTAGTCGGTGGGCGGGTTTACGCGGGAGGAGCCGGGTCGATCCCGTACAGCGCCATGATCTCGTGGTCCGCGAGATGGCTGTTCTCGCCCCCCCTCCGCGCCTCGCCGAGCAGGCTCGCCTCCCGCTCGGCTTGCTCCTCCAGGCGAGCGAGGAGCAGACCCTTCGCTTCGAGCGTCTGGGTCTCCTTCGGCCAGCCCAGCGTCCAGCGGTCCGCGATCTTCTCCGCGGTCGGGCCGAGCCGCTCGATCCCCTTGATCGTCTCGGGCTTGAGCACGTGGTGGGCGTTGAGCATCGCGGTCTTCTCCTGATTCTATTGTAGCAGACCCGAACAGGGCACTCTGGCCTGCCGCCGCCTGCTGGTCGGCCTCCCGGTCGGAGCCGGTGAGCCGGAAATTCTCCCGTTCACGGTCTGCTTGGGCCCTCAGGTCTTCCTGGCGTTCGTCCTCCGCTCGCTGCCGCTCTGCGGCGTCCCGCTCGTCCTGGCGTCGCTTGAGCTCGTCCAGGGTGTAGGATTCGAGGATTGGCGACGCCTCCGCGCGATCGCGATCCCGGCCCGCGCCAGCTTCTTGACCCTGCTCTCGTTCATTGATCAGCTCCTCGATGGCGCGCATGAAGGCCGCGTCGTCCCCTTCATGCTGCACGGCCAGCCGCTCCACCGCGGCCTCGTCGATCGCCGCGGCCCGCGCCACCAGCTCCGCGTCGATCAGGTTCTCCTCGGTGGCCTCTAGCCCCTCCGCCTCCAGGATCTCGGGGACGAAGGGCTCCTCTGGCAACAGCCCGGCGTCCCGGGCCAGGGCCTCCTCGCGACGGTGGATCGACCAGTGCCTGCGGATATCATCCCATTCGTCCCGGATCTTGTCACGCAGCGCCTGGACGCCCCCGTCCACGTCCTCCAGCTCCTCCCGGGTGAGGTAGCCGTACTGACCCAACTGGCTCGCCATGTCGTCGAGCGAGAGCCCGTCTCTGCGGAACAGGGCCCCCACGAAGGGCACTTGACGGTTTCCCCGGGCGTCGCCCGTGATGTCCAGGCGCGCGTCCATCGTGATCCCGCCCAGCTTGATGGCGGCCGGGATGATGGAATCGGTCTGCGGATCGATCCGCTTCCTCGCCGCCGCCTTCCTCTTCAGGCGCTCCCGGACGGCAAGCTGCTTCTCGGACGGGCCTTTGGCTTTCGCTGGCGCCGCCTGGGCCTCCAGCTCGGCCTCGGTCTCCATGCCGCTCGCGTCGAACCCGGGCCAGTTGCGCACGGCCAGATACCACGCTTTCAAGTACGGGCGCACCGCCTCGCCCAGATCCTCCACCATCCTGGCCGCGTAGTCGGCGAACTTCCGGGCCCCTCCTTCGATGTAGTAGCCCGCCAGCTCGATGCCCGCCTGCATCATCTCGGGGTCGAGGCCCGTGTTGAGCTGGCCGAGCTTTCTCTTGAGGATCTCCCGCGCCCGCTCGGCCCGCTCCCGGGTGAAGACCTTGTTTGCGGCGCCGAAAGCGGGCACTTCTGCTTGCACCTTGATCAGGTTGCCGGATTTGACCAGCCGCGTGACCTCAAACGCTCTGAGGAAGGTGCCGCTACCGCTGTCCCTCTTGAAATGGGCGGAGTCTTTGGTGAACGTGACCGTGTATTCGGTACCGCCGCTCAGGTAGTCGAAGTCCTTGAGTAGGCGAACCCGCCCGCCGTCTTCCAGGCCGAGGCTCTTCGCCCACTGCGGCACTTCGGCGGGTCGCTTCGGAGGTTTCGGTCTGGCGGTCTGTTCTTGCGTTTCGGCTACCTCGGCTTGATCCCCCGCCGGGCGAGCTCGGCCGCGCTCGTCCGGTGCTTGCTGCTGAGCTTGGGCTCCCCGGGTTTTCGGGTCTTGTTGTAGGTCCGGGCCGCGATCGCCTTGGCCTTCTTCACGCTCACCCCGCGCTTGATCAGGCTGTCCCTGATCGCTTCGTACCGTGCCGGCATCGCGGCCTCCTTCCTTTCTGGACTTGCGCTGCCCCGGTTTCCGCTCCTCCGCCCGCCCCGTCTCGATCTTGGGGGCGCGACCGAGCGCTTTCCCCTCCCGGAGGGCCGGCTTGATGAAGGCCTCGGCGGCCTCCCGGCCAAAGGCCATGGCGTATTCGCTGGCGATGCCGTCGGCCAGCGCTCGGACCCTCTTGAGCTCTTCCCGGAGCTGCTTGCGCCGCTTGTCGGTGAGCGTTTCGTCTTTCAGGGACCGCTCGATGGCCTGGGCCGCGGCGGTGGTGTTCACGAGATCGCGCCGGACCTCGTCGTGGAAGGCTTTGAGGCGCGCCGGGTCCGCCTCCCCATCCTCGCCTGTGAGATCGCCGTAATAGGCAGAGTCCTCCGCGGGCACCGGGAAAGTGGTCTGGAAATCCCACTGGGCCCTGAGCGCTTCGACCGGCCTGCGCGTGTCGCCTTCCTTGAGCCAGCGCTTGAACGCTTCCAGCGGCATGGCCACCACGCTCCCGCGCCGCTTCGGCCCGGAGCCGTCGGAGAAGTGGGCGTCGTAGAGCGCTTGCGCCTCTGCCTGGTTCTCGGCGCCCAGCACCACCTTGTGCTCGTCGAAGCGGCCGGTCTCGGGATCGACCTGATTGACCACGAACACCGGCCCGGCGAAGTCCTCAGGGGTGCCGGGCTTCACGTAGACGTCCACCTGATCCCCGTCCTTGCCCTCGGTGCGGCGGATGTAGCCGTAGTGGGCCCGCATCGTCACCGACCAGGGGTTTCCTTCTGGATCGGTGCCGGAGCGCTGGGACCCTTCCGGGTTTTCCACGGAGATGTCGAGCCCTGCGACTCTGAGGCGGCCTTTCGGGTAATTGCCCGCCTCCTTCTGGGCGTCGGTGGGCTCGGGCAGCTCGTTCCGGGGGCTGGTCGCCGCCCGATGGGCCATCACGTCGAGGGGACCGAAGCCTGGGCCCGCCTGGACCGGGATGGGGGCGCCGCTCACCGTGGCGCCGGGTTGCTCGTGCGGGGCGGCTGCCGCTGCTCCCGTATCGGGTTTGGGTACGGTCGCACCTTTTTTGAGCACGTCCTCGGCAGAAACCGGCTCGACCCGGGGCTTGACGCCCTTCTTGGCTTGATCGGCGGGCTTGGTCTCAGTGCGCTCGGCGGGCGCCAGCGCAACAGCCACCCCGTGGGGGGTTCCCATCACGCCGCCGGCGGCCGCCCCGATGATGGCCGCTTCCTTCACGCCATCGTCCCACTTCACCCGCTCGTCGCCACCGATGTAGCGCCGCGAGAGGTTCTGGGTGATCTGGGCGAACACCTCCTCGGCCGATTCCACCCCCGCCTGCGCTCCGATGGCGGTGGCCCCCTTCACTGTGAGGCCCGCCGCGCGCAGGGCCTTGCCGAGGAACCCGGCCGCCTTCTCTGGCGGCAGGGCCTTCACCCACTTGTGGATCTTGGCGAAGGCCTCCAGCGGCAAGCGCTCGGAGAGCACCTCCAGCGCCCCTTCCGTCCAGGCGGTCGCCATGGCCCGATCCGGATCGAGCTTCTCGCGCAGGCTCTCGTCGTAGGCTTGACCGGCGGAGCCCGCCCCCAGGGTCATGAGATAGGCCGTGGCGAGCCGGGGCACGAAGGCGGCGGTCAAGAACCCGGCGATCTGAGGGGCCTGCTCGGCGAGGTGATAGCCGAGCCACAGCGCCCGCTCCCCCTCCTTGAGGTCGTCCCAGCGCTTCTGCGCCACCTTCGGGGCGGGCATCATGTCGGTCACGCCCTCCAGCGGGCCGCGCTCCAGGCGCGGGGCCGGGCCGAGCCGGGTGCCGGTGAACTGAAGGATGGGGTTGACCGCCAGGCGATTGCCCGCAGAGTTCATTTCACCGCCCGCTCCGCCGGCCAGCGGCGGCGCTGGGCACGACAAAGGAGAGAGCATGGCATCGGTCAACAAGGTCATTCTGCTGGGTCACTTGGGCGGCGACCCTGAGCTTCGCTACCTGCCCGACGGCTCGCCGGTCGCCTCCTTCTCCCTCGCCACCCACGAGACCTGGAAGGACAAGAGCGGCGAGAAGCAGGAGCGCACCGAGTGGCATCGCTGCCAGGCCTGGGGGAGGCTTGCCGAGATCGCCGGCGAGTACTTGAAGAAAGGCAGCCAAGTGTACGCGGAGGGCAAGATCCGCACCCGCAAGTGGCAGGACAAGGAGGGCCAGGACCGCTACACCACCGAGATCGTGGTCGAGCGGTTACAGATGCTCGGAGCCAAGCGCGGCGAGGCCGAACCGGCCGAGCGCAGAGAAGCGAAGCAAGCGGAAAGCGCAGACAAGCCCAAGGCCACCGGATCGGCCTTCGACGACTTCGAGGACGACATCCCCTTCTGAGACGGGCCATGGGCACGATGAACGACATCAACACCCATAACCTCATCTGCGACTTCGGGCGCCATGCGGGGGTGCCCTATACCCGGCTCCCGGTCTCCTACCTGCGGTGGATGGTGAACTCTGGCCACCCCAAGGCGACGATTGCCGAAGCCGAGCTCAAGCGCCGCGGCACCACGTTCCCGCGGATCGACATCTCCGGCCACGCCATCGACCGGGCTTCCTACTGCGCCATGGAAGCGTGGATCCGCACACGGCTGCCGAACGAGGGCCTGCACGCCTGGCTGGTGCGCGTCGCCCAGGAAGCGCGGGACCGCGCCCGGGTAAAAAAGGGCCGCTACCACCACCTGGGCCTCATGTTCGCCTTCGAGGAGGGCGAGTACTGGCCAGTGCTCCTCACCGTCATGCGGGAAAAGAAGTGACCCAATCAACCCACACAGGAGAACCCGAAATGAGCATCCGACCCTTCATTGACACCCTTCGGGAGCTGCGCGGCGGCCAGACCCTGGACGAGCTCGCGGTCAAGCTCCACGAGGCCGTGGCCGCCGTCCAGGAACATGGCAAGGCCGCAGAGCTCAAGCTCATCCTCACGATTAAACCCTTCTCCACCCGGGGGCTCGCGGAGGCGCCCATCCTGGTGGAGGACGAGATCGCCCTCAAGCTCCCCAAGGGGGAGCGCGAGTCCACCGTCTTTTTCGCCACCCCAGAAGGCAACCTGTCCCGCCACCAGCAGCGTCAGCCCGACCTGCCGGGCGTGACGGTCGCCGTGGACAACCAGAAAGGAGCCGCCTGATGACTGATCTCAAGGAACATCAAGATGCGGCCGCCCTCCTTGCCGCGGGCGCCGCGCTCGGCGAAGCGAAGAAGAACCCGCTGGCCGACGGGTTGCCCTATGCTCTGGTTCCGCAGGGTTACGACTTTCACCTGCTCGACAAGCAACTCACCCGCCCCCACCGCAAGAGCGGGACGGTAAAGCTCCACGACGAGGCGAGCTTCGTCGCCTACTTCCAGCGCCACCAGGCGGACAGCGTGATCTACGGGAGCCTGCGGCCCGCCCAGTTCGTTGCGGTGTTCAACGACCACACCGCGAAGGAGCCGGGCTTCCGGGACCACCGGGCCGTTTTCGTTTGCGCCTACTCCGACGAGTGGTCCGCCTGGCACAGCAAGCACAAGCAGAAGATGACGCAGATCGACTTCGCCCTGTTCGTGGAGGACAACCTACCCGACTTCGAGTCCCCGGCGGGCGCGGCGATGCTGGAAATGGCGGTCAATTTCCGGGTCGCCGAGCGGGTGAGCTTCGACAAGGCGGTGCGCCTGACCGACGGTCATACCGAGTTCACCTATTACCGGCTGATGGAAGGCAGCGCCGGCCGGGGCGATGCCGGCAAGATCAAGATCCCGGAGCAGTTCACCCTCCGCATCCCGGTCTTTTCCGGGCTGGAGGCCACGACATACCCCATCCAAGCGCGGCTGCGCTACCGGCTCCAGGAGGGGCAGCTCTCCATCTGGTACGAGCTCATCCGCCCGCAAAAAGTGCTGGAGGTGGCCTTCAAGGACATTTGGCAGCGGATCGAGCAGGCCACCGGGATCAAGATTCTCTACGGTTCGCCCGAGTGAGCGGCAATCCGCACGGAGGGACAAGCGATCATGATCCAGCGAGCACCCCACGGACGGCCATGATCACCCTGGACCTCCAACAGGCCGCGGCGTTCTTGAAGCTCCACCCCAAGGCGGCGATCGCCGAGGCCGAGCTCAAGCGCCGCGGCACCACGTTCCCGCGGATCGACATCTCCGGCCACGCCATCGACCGGGCTTCCTACTGCGCCATGGAAGCGTGGATCCGCACGCGGCTGCCGAACGAGGGTCTGCACGCCTGGCTGGTGCGCGTCGCCCAGGAAGCGCGGGACCGCGCCCGGGTGAAAAAGGGCCGCTACCACCACCTGGGCCTCATGTTCGCCTTCGAGGAGGGCGAGTACTGGCCGGTGCTCCTCACCGTCATGCGGGAAAAGAAGTGACCCAATCAACCCACACAGGAGAACCCGAAATGAGCATCCGACCCTTCATTGACACCCTTCGGGAGCTGCGCCGCCTAGCCCTTTTTTGAGGGGGCCGGAGATGGAAAAAGAAAAGCTCCCAAAGCGGGGACCGCTGTATTGGAGCCGGCAGTACTTCGCCGTGGGAGACAAGGTGACGGTGCGCCCGCTGATGAGCCCAGATCTCTCCTGGGTCGGCACCGTAGAAAAGGTCACCCGCAACAAATACAAGCGGGTGAGTTACGTCGTGAACGGCAAGCCGGTGCTCCTTGAGGAGCTGCTCAAGAACCGCAACAGGGTGCAGCGAGAGCCAGGCGTATAGATCAATGGCAGGCGCGGGCTGAGGAGAAAGGAAGCTCACCAAGTGGAGAATGGACCCCGGGATAGCCGTCTCCATGAGGAAAAGCCGGTTCGACTCCGGTCAGCCAGCTGCCTGCCGCCAAACAAGGACAGGACAAATGGAAAGGCTTAGCGCAAGCAAGAAACGCGGATGCCCTACATGCGGCGGCGTCGATCCGAAATCGTGCATGCGATGCCACGGGAAGACACGGCTGTGCGACTGGCTCAATACGGAAATGACGCCCAACGCCAGTCTCAGCGGATCGGACGCCGCAGGCGGCCGGTCCGCTGCGGGCGATAGTTGGGCGGCTGGAGCACAAGAGGAGGATTGACATGGACTTGCTACTGCACAACCTGCGCACGATTGGGACGCACCACTGCGACCAGACCGTTGGCGTTGAGGCTGCTGAGGAAATTGAGTGGATGCGCGCCACTCTCGCCGCGCTCATTGCCGAGGCCGACAGCAATCCGTTTTGCCCGATTGGCCATTGGGTCGAGCATGGCGCGGCTGCGGAAATGCTGCGCGCATTTAGGGAGACGTGCATGCCGCAGAGGAAAACAGATGCGAAGTGAAACGAAAACCCTGAGCGCCGCGCTGTACGAACTGGCGCGGACCGTAGAAAGCGGCGACGGCGTGGCCAATGCCGCCCTGACCGAAGCGGCGGAACGCTTGGACGAGCAGACGATTGCGCTGCGCCGGATGGCAGAGATGCAGACGGCGGTTGAGTTCGCCTTCGGCTGCCTGTGGATGATCGACCCGGAGCGCAGCGAGCGTGCATATGCCGCGCGACAGGCGCTCGCGCCGTTCCTTGACCAAGCGGCAAAAGGACGCGGCATCAAGGCTGCGATTGCAGCGGGCTTCGAAGCCGACCATCCGCCCGGGTGCGACTGGTGGGCGGGCAAAAAGGAGACGGAGCAATGAGGCGCTACTCGGCTGGCCCTCTGGTCCTGTCCCTCTTTCCCGGCATCGGGCTCCTCGACCGTGCTTTCGAGGAGGCGGGCTTTTGCGTAGTTAGAGGCCCGGACCTGCTGTGGGGCGGCGACATCCGCCGCTTCCACCCGCCGGCGGGTCGTTTCGATGGCGTGATAGGCGGCCCGCCGTGCCAGGCCCACTCACGCCTGGCGAACCTGGTGCGCCACGTCTACGGCCCGGAGAAGGTGGCGCCCGACCTCGTGCCAGAGTTCGAGCGCTGCGTCGCCGCAGCGCGGCCGCAGTGGTTCCTGATGGAGATGGTGCCAGAAGGCCCCGTGCCGAAGGTCGCGGGCTATGCGGTCCACGACCAGTTGATCCGCGACGTCTGGTGCGGCGGGCTGACCATGCGCCTGCGGCGCTTTTCCTTCGGCACCCCGGACGGTCGGCCGCTGCGCGTGGAGCTGGAGGCGCTGCATCGCCCGGATCCGCTGCCTGCGGTGCTCGCGAGCGGCGGGCGCTGGGTGAGCGTCACCCGGGGCGGCGAGCCCAAGCGCAAGAAAATCCGCCGCGTCGGCGGCCGGACGGAAACGGGCTACATCTACGGCGCCAAGACCTCCGCCTATCTTCGCGAGGCGATCGTCGCCCAGGGGCTGCCGCCCGACTTCGACCTGCCAGGCATGACCGTGGCCGGGAAGATCAAGGCGATCGGCAACGGCGTGCCGCTCGCCATGGGACGCGCCGTGGCCTGGGCGGTCGTGCGCGCGATGGCGCTGCGGGCTTCCCCAATCACCTTCCCCGACTCAAGTGGCGAGCGAAATGCATTCTAATGCATCCGTAGCCGCTCCCCGGACCTGCCCCGTATGCCAGGGCCAGTTTCAGCCGAAGCGCCCCTGGGCGCGGTTCTGCTCGGTCGGGTGCCGGAACCGGTTTCACCGCCAAGGCGGGAGCCTCGCCGCTCTGCGGCGCCGGATCGACGAGCTGGAGCGGCGGATGCGGGCGCTGGAGGGCAAATGACGGGGTCGATCCAGGTCGAGCTTCCCATCGAAAGCGAAGCCCTCACGCCCGAAGAGCTGAGGCGCATCACCGGGCGCGCCCGTAGCCGAGACCAGATCGAGTGGCTGGAAGAGAAGGGCTGGCGCTTCGAGACCAACGCGGCTGGCGAGCCGATCGTGGGGCGCTTCTACGCCCGGTTCAAGCTCGCGGGCATCGACCTCGCCCGCCTTGTCCCGGCGGTCGGCGCACCCGATTTTTCCAAGGTGAGGTAAGCTTCATGCTCATGCCCCGCCCAAGGAAGAAATACCCGGACCTTCCCCCCAGGATGGTCCCGCGGCAATGGCGCGACCGCCGCGGGCGCGTACACGTGGCCTATTACTATCAATGCCCGCCCGCGCCGGACGGCAGGCGGCCCCTCATCCCCCTGGGCACCGATCTGGTGCGGGCCAAGGTCGAGTGGGCCAGGCTCGAACACACCCCGCGGCACAAGGCGGGCTTAAGCGCCGAGGACTTCTCGCTCGAAGCCATCTACCGGCGCTACATGGCCTGGGCGGAAAACACGCAAGCGAGCAAGCTCTCGCCGCGCACCCTGCGCGACCGGCAGGCCTACTGGCGGGCGCTGGGGCCGGTCTTCGGCAAGACCCCCATCGACGCCCTGCTGCCCGAGCATTTCCTGCGCTACTTCGACGCCCGCTCCTCCAAGGTGTCGGCGAAGAAGGAGGTGAAATTCGTCTCTGTCCTGTGCAACTGGGCCCGGGCGCGCGGCTGGATGCGCGCCCCGAACCCGATCGAAGGGATTCTGCGGCAGTTGCCGATCGAGGAAGGGCGGGAGGTGTACGTCTCCGATGCCCTCTACTGGCTGGTCTACAGCCACGCGGATCCGTTGGTGCGCGACTGCATGGATCTCGCGCTGCTCTGCGGATTGCGGCCGACCGAGGCGTTGACGCTCAAGTGGGCCGACCTGCACAAGTCGCCGGAAGGCGGCGAAGAGCTGTGGGTGAAGATGCCCAAGACGTCCAAAAGCGGGGTCAGGATCAAGCGCATCCGGGTCACCGGTCCCCTCAAGCTGCTGCTGGAGCGCATCCGGGCCCGCGGCATCGTCGGCCAGACCATCCTGTGCGACGAGGCGGGCCAGCGCATCCTGCTCCAGGGGAAATTCCGCTACCGGTTCCACCAGGCCCGGGCGAAGGCCAAGGAGACGATTGAGCGGCTGACGGCGCAGCTCGGCACGGCGGCCGTGCAGGAGCTCGCGCTAGAGTGGTTTCCCTTCCAGTTTCGCGACTTGAGGCCCAAGGCCGCCACCGACAAAGAGCGCAAGGCCGGCATGGCCGAGACCCGCCGCTTCCTGGGGCACACCACCGAAAAGCAGACGGCCGACTACGTGCGCGAGCGCGTGGGCGAGCTCGTGGACCCGGTGAGCCCGTCAAAGCCGGAGGGAGTTGAGAAAGTACTTTCTCAACTCCCGGCCACCGGAACGGACGATGGCACTTATAAGTGACTGAATTCCTTGGAGGCGGGGGTCGGAATCGAACCGGCGTCCACGGCTTTGCAGGCCGCTGCATAACCACTCTGCCACCCCGCCGGATTGCCCGTGGAATAACGCTAGGCAATGAAAAAGGGAAAGCCCGCGCTTTCCCTGGAAAACTTGGAGCGGGAAACGAGGCTCGAACTCGCGACCCCAACCTTGGCAAGGTTGTGCTCTACCACTGAGCTATTCCCGCGAAAAATCAAGAATAAATTATAAAGAGCGTGCCTTGCATGTCAAGCGGAAGACCGCCTATTCACACCCGGTCGACCACCCGGGAAAGGGCCACCTTGAGGTAGTAGGCCATTGACAATAGGGTAAGACCCGCCGCTAGGTAGATGAGTACCGTCCCCAGCCCCTGCCCGGTGACCCCGAGGACCAGGTGATCTTGATAGAGTAGCAACAGGATGGCTGCCATCTGAGCCGCGGTCTTCACCTTGCCGAGCAGGGACACGGCGACGCTCCTCGCCTCCCCGATGCGTGCCATCCACTCCCGCAACGCCGAGATGGCGATCTCGCGCCCGATGATGATGAGGGCGATGAGCGCGTCGACCCTGGCGAGCTCCACCAGGACGATGAGGGCCGCGGCCACCATGAGCTTGTCGGCGACGGGGTCCAGAAATGCGCCGAAAGCGGAAGTCTGCCCCAAGGCCCGGGCGAGATAGCCGTCCAGCCAGTCGGTAACGGCCGCCAGGGCGAAGATCAGGGTCGCGGCGACGTTCTTGGCGTAGGGGCTCAGGGTATAGTTGGAAAAATAGAAAACGCCCACGAACACCGGAATCAGCAAGATCCGCAGCCAGGTGAGGAGGTTGGGGATATTGAGCGTCATCGGGCGAAGGGAGAAGCGCCTCAACCTCAGTGCAGGTGACGGTAAATCCGCTCGGCCAGCTCGCGGCTTACGCCCTCCACCTTGGCCAGCTCTTCCACGCTGGCGGCGAGCAACCCGCGCAAGCCTCCGAAACGGGCGAGCAATCGCCGCCTGCGTTTAGGTCCGACCCCAGGGATCTTTTCCAGGGGCGAGGAAGCCCGGGCCTTGCCGCGCCGGGCCCGGTGTCCCTGAATCGCGAACCGGTGCGCTTCGTCCCGGATTTGTTGCACCAGGTGGAGCGCAGCGCTGTCCGGCGCCAATTTTATCCGCTTCCCCCCTTTCGGAAAAACCAGCTCCTCAGTGCCGGGTTTGCGCCCTTCTCCTTTGGCCACACCGATCACCGGGAGATCGCCCAAGCCCAGGTCGGCGAGTACTTCCCGGGCGGCGTTCACCTGGCCAAGCCCCCCGTCGACGAGGATGAGGTCGGGAATCTTGCCCTCCCCCGCCACCAGCTTCTGGTAACGGCGCGTGAGAACCTCGCGCATGGCCGCGTAGTCGTCGCCCGGCGTCGCGGGGTGGAGGTTGAACCGCCGGTATTCGCCGCTCTTCATGGCGTGGTCCTCGAACACGACGCAGGCGGCAATGGTGGCCTCCCCCATGGTGTGGCTCACGTCGAAACATTCGATGCGGCGCGGCGGCGACGGCAGGTCGAGGGCCTGCTGCAGGGCCTGAACCCGGGCTTCCTGGGCAGCATGGGCCCCCAAGCGCTGGGCCAGGGCCAGCTCGGCATTGCGCACCGCCATTTCCAGCCACGCCTTGCGCTCGCCCGTCGCTCGCGTCTGTATCTGCACCGGATAGCCGCTGCGCTCGCTGAGCGCGGCCGAAAGCGCATCCACGTCCACCGGCGCGTCCAATACGATGAGCGGCGGCGCCGGTCGCGTGAGGTAGTGCTGGGCGAGAAACGCTTCCAGCGTGGCGGCGGCATCGTAGCCTTGGGCGTTCTGGGGGAAGAAGCTCTTGTCGCCCAGGTGCATGCCGCTGCGGATCATGACCAGGTTGACGCACGTCTCCAGGCCGGCGAAAGTGACCCCGATCACGTCGGCGTCCACTGCCTTGCCGCTGGCGATGAACTGGCGTTCCTGGACCCGGCTGAGTGCCTGGATCTGGTCACGGTAGACAGCCGCCTCCTCGAAAGCCCACCGCTCCGAGGCCTCCTCCATGCGTCGCGCGAGGGCCTGCAGCACCTCCTCCTGCTTGCCCTCCAGGAACAGCATGGCGTTGCGCACGTCTTCCTGATAGGCCTCCTTGCCGATCAGCCCGACGCAAGGGGCGGTGCAGCGCTTGATCTGGTGCAGCAAGCAAGGACGACTGCGGTTGGCGAACACGCTGTCCTCGCAGGTGCGGATCCTGAACACTTTCTGAAGTAGCTGGATACTGGACCGCACCGCGCCGGCGTTGGGGAAGGGTCCGAAGTAGCGGTGCTCCCGCTCCAGCGGTCCTCGGTGGAAGGCGAGCCGGGGAAACTCATGGCCGGTGACCACGATGTAGGGATAGGACTTGTCGTCCCGGAACAGGATGTTGTAGCGGGGATTGAGGCTTTTAATGAGGTTGTTTTCCAGAAGCAGCGCCTCCGCCTCGGAGCGGGTCACGGTGATCTCGATGCCGGCCGTCTGCTCCAGCATGTGGGCGATGCGGGGCCCGTGAGCTGTCTTGGTGAAGTACGAGGTGACCCGCTTCTTGAGATCCCGGGCTTTGCCAACGTAGATCACCTCTCCCGCCGCGTTGAGCATGCGATACACCCCGGGCAGATGGGGCAGCCCGGACACGAACGCTTGCGGGTCGAAGGAAGGGATCGTCGCGGAAGTCAAGACTGGCGGCGGAGGACGGTCTGCTTCAGCCGGAAGCTTTCGAAAGCCCGGCCAGGTACTCTCCGATCGAGCGGAAGACGGCGTCGAACATGGCGGGCGTCAGGCGGCCTGTCTGGGTATTGTAGCGGCTGCAATGGTAACTATCGAAGAGGGTCGTGTCCCCGGGGAGGGCATGCACGGCGCCATGGGCGAAGCGGTATGCACCTGGGCGCAGCCCGAGTGCCTTGAGCACCGCTCCGTGGGCGATGACGCCCAGGGCCAGCACGGCCCGCCGCGGCGGCATCTGGGCTAGCTCCTCCGCGAGAAAGGAGTTGCAGTTGCCCACTTCCCCGGTCGTCGGCTTGTTCTCCGGGGGTACGCAGCGCACGGCGTTGGTGATGCGGGCGCCCATGAGGGTGAGCTCGTCGTCTCCGCTGCGCGACACCGGGGCGCTGGCATAGCCGTGGCGGTGGAGCGCTTCGTAGAGCAACCGGCCCGCGTGATCGCCGGTGAACGGGCGTCCGGTGCGGTTGGCGCCATGGAGGCCCGGCGCGAGGCCCACCACCAGCAACCGGGGCCGGGCGTCGCCGAAAGAAGGCACGGGCTTGGCGTGATAGGCCGGGTGCTCCCGGCGCACCCGGTCCAAGTAGCGGGCGAGCCGCGCGCAGCGGCGGCAGGAAAGGTCAAACGAACGGGTCCCGTGCACTCGGGCATCCTGTGGGCGTCTTCGTCTGGTGTAAAATTAAAGATTTGATTTTGGACGGACGACCCATGGCGAAAGTTTTAGCGACCGAAATCCGGGCCGGCAACCTGATCGAGTGGGATAAGCGCGTGTGGCGGGTGCTCAAATCCTACCACGTCCACGTGGGCGGGCGAGGCGGCGCTTTCATGCAGGTGGAGATGAAGGACATCGAAAGCGGCACCAAGACCAACCAGCGCTTCCGCACCGACGAGAAAGTGGAGCGCGCCTTCGTCGAGAGCCGGGACTTCGAGTACCTGTACAACGACGGGACGAGCTACGTGTTCATGGACAAGGAGACTTTCGAGCAGATCTCCCTTCCGGAAGACCTGCTCGAAGGTCAGAAGGAGTTCCTGCTGCCCAACACCGACGTGCAAATCAATTTCCACAACGATCGGCCGATCGGCGTCCAGCTCCCCCCCACCGTGGTGCTCACCGTCACGCAGACCGAGCCGGGAATCAAGACCGCCACGGCCACGGCCACGTTCAAGCCGGCGAAAACCGAGACCGGCCTTACCGTGATGGTGCCCCAGTTCGTGTCCGAAGGCGAGCGCATCAAGGTCAGCACCGACTCGGGCGAGTACATGGAGCGGGGCTGATCCGCCCCGCGCCGCGGCTTCAGGAATGCCGTCCGCCGGCGGGGACGATCGGGATGCGCATCGCGCTGGCGGCCTCGGGCCGGACCGGCACCTCCGGCTGCAAAGTCACGTGTCCTATGCGGAAGCGGGTGCGCAGCATCCGCTGCAGCTCGGCAAGCACCCGGGGCCATTCCTTGAGGTCGTCGAGGACGACGTGGGCCGAAAGGATCACCTGCTCCGATCCCACGGTCCAGACGTGCAGGTCGTGAACCGAGGTCACCCCTTTCACCTCCGTCATCGCCCGTCCCACCCCCTCCAGGTCCAGGCCCGATGGCACGCCTTCCATGATGATGGTCAACGCCCCCCGCACCACCTGAACCGTGGAGGCGAGGATAAGGCAGGCAACCACGACGGCGAGCAGGGGGTCGATGGGCGTCCAGCCGGTGAAGTACACTACCGCCCCCGCGGTGAGCGCCGCCGCCGAGCCCAGCAGATCCCCTGTCACGTGGAGCGCCGCCGCGCGCACGTTGAGCCCGCCGTGGGACTGCCCGAGGATGAACAGCACCCCCAGGTTCACCAGGAGCCCCACTGCCGCGATCACCATGACGGGAAACCCGGCCACGGGGCGCGGGTCCTGGGTCCGCTCCACCGCCTCCACCGCGATGCCCAGCACCACCGCCAGCATGAGCAGCGCATTGGCCAGGGCGGCGACCACCTCGGCCCGCATGAGCCCGTAGGTATGGCGGCGGGAAGGGGGACGCCGGGCCACCCAGGCCGCCAGGAGCGCCAGGCCGAGAGCCAGGGCGTCGGAGAGCATGTGCCCTGCGTCGGAGAGTAGAGCCAGGGACCCGGACCACCAGCCGCCCACGGCCTCTACGCCGGAGAACGCCAGGGTGACCCCCAGGGCCCAGCCCAGGCGGGAAAGTGGGTTTCCATGTCCATGGGCGTGGCTCATGGCGAATCGTTGCAGCCGGGAGGGCTCGTTGGGTCGGGCAGCAGGGGAAGCTCCGCCGCCTCCGCGGCCAGGGCGGAGACCGCCCGGACTGCTTCCAGGTAGTCCGCGTTTTCCCGCAGACGCTTCCAAGAGACGGGCCCCGGACGGCCGTGCATGCGCGCCAGCCGGGCCAGGCTCACCGCCGGGAGCTCGTCCTTCAGCCCTTTCAGCACGGCCTCGGCCGCCGGAGCGTCGTTGCACACGAGCACCATGTCGCAGCCGGCGGAGAGGGCCGCCCGCGCTCGGGCCACCGGATCGCCTTCGCACCCCGCCCCCGCCATGGACAGATCGTCGCTGAAGACCGCGCCCTCGAAGCCCAGCTCCCGGCGCAGGATGCGCTGCAGCCAGACCTTGCTGTACCCCGCAGGCCTGGCGTCCACCGCCGGATAGACCACGTGGGCCGGCATGATGGCTGCAAGCCCCTGCTCCGCCAGGCGGCGGAAGGGGACTAGGTCCGCCAGGGCCAGATCGGCGAACGGCCGCTCATCGGTAGGCAGCTCCGTATGGGAGTCGGCAGCCACGAATCCATGCCCCGGGAAATGCTTGCCCACGGCGGCCATGCCGGCGCGCCTTAAGCCCCGCACGAGTTCCTGGGCCAGCTCGGCCACCGCATCCGGATTGGTGTGGAAGGCCCGGTCGCCGATGACGGTGCTCGCCCCGTAGTCCAGGTCCAGCACCGGGGTAAAGCTGAAATCCACCCCGCACGCCCGCAGCTCCGCCGCTAGCACGTAGCCCGTCTGCTCGGCGAGAAGCCGGGCCCGGTGGGGATTGCGGTCCCACAGCCGGCCGAGGCTGCGCATCGGGGGAAGCCGGGTAAAGCCTTCGCGGAAGCGCTGAACGCGCCCCCCTTCGTGGTCCACGGCGATCAAGAGCGGAGGAGCACGCAGTGCATGGATGGCGGCGGTGAGCCGGGAAAGCTGGCCCGGGTCCTGATAGTTGCGGCTGAAGAGGATCACTCCGCCGGTGCCCGGATGGGCGAGCCGTCCCTCGTCCTCGGGAGTGAGGATCGAGCCTTGCACGTCCAGCATGAGGGGACCGAGGGACATGGAGAACCTCCGGGCTTAGCGCTCCAGGACGACCACGGCGCAGGCGAAAGGCGCCTCGTCGCTCAAGGTCAGGTGATGGCTGGCGATGCCGCGTTCCCGCATGTAGGCCTCCAGGGCTCCATGGAAGACCAGCCTGGGTTTGCCCAGGCGGTCCTGGACCACGGAAATATGGGACAGAAGCACCGGCGTGCGGAACCCCGTTCCCATGGCTTTGGAAAAGGCCTCCTTGGCGGCGAAGCGCAGCGCCAGGTACGCCGCGGGCCGGCGGCTGCCCTGGAAGCGTTCCCACTCGAGGGAGGTGAGAAGGCGCCGGGCGAAGCGCTCCCCGTAGCGCTCCAACAGCCGCTCGATTCGCCGGGTATCGACGATGTCGGTGCCGATGCCGTAAATCACCGGGGCCCGGTCCCTCGGCCCGCCGCCTCGCGCATGAGGGCCTTCATGCTGCGCACGGCCTCGGCCAGCCCGACGAAGATCGCCCGGGCCACGATGGCGTGGCCGATGTTGAGCTCGGCAATGCCGGGAATGGCGGCGATGGGCTGGACGTTGTGATAATTGAGCCCGTGGCCCGCGTTGACCTTGAGGCCCAGCCCGAGCCCGTGGACCACCGCCCGGGCGACCCGCTCCAATTCTTGGTTCCGTTCCGCGGGCGTCCGGGCCTCCGCGTAGCGCCCGGTATGGATCTCGATCACCGGGGCCCCCGCCCGGGCCGCCGCGTCGATCTGGCGCGGGTCGGGATCGACAAACAGGGACACTCGAATCCCCTCCCCCGCAAGGCGGGCGCAGGCTTCCCGCACCTCGTCCAAGCGGCCGGCCACGTCCAGACCGCCCTCGGTGGTGAGCTCATGGCGCCGCTCGGGCACGAAGCACACGTCGTGGGGCCTTACCCGGGCGGCGAAGGCTAGCATATCGGCCGTGACGGCACTCTCCAGGTTCATGCGGGTGTGCAGCACCTGGCGCAGGAGTTCCACGTCCCGGTCCTGGATGTGGCGCCGATCTTCCCGCAGGTGCAGGGTGATGGCGTCCGCTCCGGCCGTCTCGGCCACCAGTGCCGCTTCGATCGGGCTCGGATAGCGGGTGCCGCGGGCCTGTCTCAAAGTAGCCACGTGGTCGATGTTGACGCCGAGCTCGATCATAGCTGCTGCAGCTCCTTGAGCAACTGCCGCGTGTGCAGCGGCTGGCCGCCGAGTAGGTGGTTGATGAGGGTGCGCATCAGGGCCTTGCTCTGCTGCTGGGTCTGGGGGTCGTCGTAGCGGTCCTGGGCCATGTCGAGGAGCGTCTTGCCAGAAAGCACCGGCTCTTCCCCCGCGCCTTCGGAAAGGGGCACCGGGCCCCGCTCTGGCAGATAAGTATACCGTCCGCCGGGGTCGATCGCCTCGCCTGTCTGGACGTCGCGGTCCAGCACCATGGCATAGCCCAGCTCCTTGAGCAGGCGGGTCTCGAACCGGCGCAGGATGCCTTCGATGCTGCTCCCCCGGGCTAGCGCCACCAAGGCGTCCCGGTAGTGGTCGAACAGCGCTTCGTGGGGATCCTCCCGAGGCAAAAGCCGTATCAGCAACTCGTTCAGGTAGAAGCCGCAGATGAGGGCCTGGCCTTCCAGGGGCGGCTGGCCGCTCACCCATTCTGCCCGTACCAGGGTTTTGAGCTCTCCCCGCCCCGTCCAGGAAAGCAGGAGGGGCTGAAACGGCAGCAACTGGCCCCGCAGTTGGGACTTGGGCCGGCGAGCCCCCCGCGCCACCATGGGCAGGCGCCCGTGGCCCCGGGTGAGCGCCTCCACGATGAGGCTCGTCTCCCGGTAGGGGTAGGTGTGCAGCACGAACCCCGCCTCCTGCTCCCCCGGGTGACGCCCGCCCGCCGTGTCGCTCATCCTAGGACTCGAAGCCGAGGCTCTTCAGCATCCTCTCGTCGTCGGACCATCCCCGGCGCACTTTTACCCACACGTCCAAGAAGACCTTGGTCCCGAAGAGCCGCTCCATGTCGAGACGCGCGAGGCTCGCGATCTCCTTGAGTTTTTCGCCCTTGCGCCCGATTACGATGGCCTTCTGGGAATCCTTTTCCACGTAGACCACCGCGTGGATGCGTTTCAGATCCCCTTCGTCCTTGAACTCCTCCACCACCACCGTGGTGGCGTAGGGCAGCTCCTCGCCCAGCAGCCGGAACAGCTTCTCCCGCAGGAGCTCGGCGGCGAGAAACCGTTCGCTGGCGTCGGTCATCTCCCCCGGATCGTAGAGGGGCGGTCCTTCCGGGAGGTACTTCCGTATCGTCGCCACCAGGTCCTCGACACCCGCGCCTTTTTCGGCGCTGACGGGCACGATCTCGGCGAAAGGGTAGGTCTCGGCGGCCTGCTGGATGAAGGGCAGCAGCAGCCCTTTGTCCTTGACCAGATCCACCTTGTTGATCGCCAGAATGGCGGGCCGGTCCCGCTTGAGCAGTCCCACCACCTGGCGATCGCCCGCGTTGAAGCGCAACGCCTCCACCACCACCAAGGTCACATCCACGTCCTCCAGCGTCCGCACCACGCTGCGGTTGAGGGCCCGGTTGAGCGCGCCCCCGTGCAGGGTCTGGAACCCGGGGGTGTCCACGAAGACGAGCTGGGCGTCCCCGGTGGTCAGGATGCCCCGCACCCGGTGGCGGGTGGTCTGGGGCCGGGGAGAGACGATGCTGATCTTGGCGCCCACCAGGCAGTTGAGCAAGGTGGACTTGCCCACGTTGGGCCGGCCGACGATGGCCACATAGCCGCTCCTGAAGCCAGGGGCGGTCGCGCTCATCGGGCTTCGCGTCCTTGGGGCTCACCACCTTCCACCTGGGCCAGCGCCTGGCGGGCCGCCTCCTGTTCCGCCTTGCGGCGGCTCGGCCCTTCGCCCAGACAGCGGATGCCCAGTTCCTCGATCAGGCACTCCACGACGAAGTGCTGTTCGTGGGCCCGGCCGTGGGTCGCCACCACGGTGTACTGGGGCAGCGCGAGCCGCCGGCCCTGGAGGAATTCCTGCAACTGGGTCTTGGGGTCCTTGCCCAGGGTCTTGAGGTCCAACCGCTCCAGGAAGGGCTCGAAGAGGCGCCGGATTACCTGCTCCGCCGGCTCAAAGCCCCCGTCCAGGTAGATGGCGCCGAAGATCGCCTCCAGGGCGTCCGCCAGGATGGAGGGGCGCCTGGCGCCGCCGCTCTTCACCTCCCCTTCCCCGAGCCGCATCAACTCCCCCAGTCCCAAGTGGACCGCCAGGGCGCTCAGGGTCTGCTGGTTGACCAGGTTGGCCCGCAGCCGGGAAAGGGCCCCTTCGGGGGCCTGGGGGAAGCGGGCATACAGCAGCCGCGCCACCGCCAGGTTGAGGACGCTGTCGCCCAGGAATTCCAGCCGCTCGTTGTGGGGCGAGCTGTGGCTGCGGTGGGTGAGCGCCTGGCGCAGCAGGGACGGATCGGTGAAGGCGTAGCCAAGCAGGGTGCAAAGCGCGTCCACATCCATCCTGCGGCCCGCGGGCGCGCCGGCGGGCGGACCAGCGGTCATCGGGTCGAGTAGCTGAAGTCGATCAGCAGGCTCACGTTGGCGAAGAGCGGCACCTTCACCTGGTAGCTGGCGCTGAGCACCAGGGCGCCGCCCTCTTTGCTCACCGCGATATCCCGGCCCTTCACCGCCGTGATGTTGTCGATGTCGGCGCGCTTGTCGAAGGCGCTGCGGATCTCCGCCACCGAAGCCTCCTGCAGGGTGGGGTCGCGTACCGTGGCCGTCATGGTCTTCTTGATGGCCCAGAATTCCATGTAGTGGGGGATTACCTTGAAAGCGAGCAGCGCCCCGAAGGCCAGGATCACCGCCACCACCAGAAAACCACCGAGAGTGATGCCTTGCTGCCTGTGCATACGCTTTCCTCGCGCGGGCTCCCCCGCGGCTCAGCGGATCACGGTGCCGATCCGCTTGAAGTCGCCGAAGTTCCACCAGATCAGAAACGCCTTCCCGACCACGTGGCTGTCGGGCACGAACCCCCAATAGCGGCTGTCGCTGCTGCTGTCCCGATTGTCGCCCATAACGAAATAGTGCCCCGGCGGCACCGTGCAGCTTATGGCATCCTCATTGTAGGTGCAATTGTCGCGGAACGGAAACTGGCGCACCCCGGCGAGCTGCAAGTCCGGGGCGGACGGGTTGATGAGCACCGCGTGGGGATGTCCGCCCAGATACTCGGTGAAAAGCAGGGCCCTCACCAGGTTGAGCCCGCCTTCCACGTAACTGTACTCGCCGTTTTTCACCATCTTGACCGGCTGGCCATTGATGATGAGCCGCTTGTCGCGGTAGACGACCCGATCGCCCGGCAGGCCCACCACGCGCTTGATGTAGTCGAGGGAGGGGTTCTCCGGATAGCGGAACACCATGACCTCTCCCCGCCGGGGGGAATTGACCTCGATGATCTTCCAATTGACTACGGGCAGCCGGATGCCGTAGGTGTACTTGTTCACCAGGATGAAGTCCCCCACCAGCAGGGTCGGGATCATCGATCCCGAGGGGATCTTGAACGGCTCCACCAGGAAGGAGCGCAACACGAAGACCAGCAGGATCACCGGGAAGAAGCTCTTCGGGTACTCCACCCACCAGGGTTCCTTGCGGTGCGGGCCCCGGCGTTTGGCCAGCACGAGCCGGTCGAGCAGCCAGATCCCGCCGGTCACGACGAGCAGGATCAGCATCACCAGCGCGAAGTTCATCCGGTCTCCTGGGTTGGTTTATTTGCCTTCGACCCGCAGCACCGCAAGGAAGGCTTCCTGGGGAATCTCCACGCTGCCCACCTGCTTCATGCGTTTCTTCCCCGCCTTCTGCTTCTCCAGCAGCTTCTTCTTGCGCGTCACGTCGCCGCCGTAGCACTTGGCGAGCACGTTTTTGCGCAGCGCCTTGACCGTCTCCCGGGCGATGATCTGGGAGCCGATGGCCGCCTGGACCGCCACGTCGAACATCTGCCGGGGAATGAGCTCCCGCATCTTGGCCGCCAGCTCCCGCCCCCGGGCCTGGGCTCCGGAGCGGTGCACGATGGCCGATAGGGCGTCCACCCGCTCCCCGTTGATCAGGATGTCCAGCTTTACCAGGTCGGAGGCGCGGAACTCCTTGAATTCGTAGTCCAGGGAGGCGTAGCCGCGGGAGACCGACTTAAGCCGGTCGAAGAAATCCATGACCACTTCGTTGAGCGGCAGCTCGTAGGTGAGCATTACTTGCCGCCCCAGGTACTGCATGTTCCGCTGCACCCCGCGCCGCGCCTCGCACAGGGTGATGACCGGGCCCACGTAGTCCTGGGGCAGGAGGATGTGGGCGGTGATGACGGGCTCGCGGATCTCCTCGATCTTGGAGGACTCCGGAAGGCGCGACGGGTTTTCGATGTGCAGCTCGGTGCCGTCGCGCAGCAGCACCTGGTAGACCACCGTGGGCGCGGTGGTGATCAAGTTCATCCCGTATTCCCGCTCCAGCCTCTCCTGCACGATGTCCAAGTGCAGCAGGCCCAGGAAGCCGCAGCGGAAGCCGAAGCCCAGGGCCTGGGAGGTCTCGGGCTCGAAGTGGAGCGACGCGTCGTTGAGCTTCAGCTTTTCCAGGGCGTCGCGCAGGGCGCCGTAGTCGCCCGCGTCCACCGGATAGAGCCCGGCGAACACCTGGGGCTTCACCTCTTTGAAGCCGGGAAGCGGGCCTGCGGCTGGCCGGGCGGCGTGGGTCACGGTGTCGCCGACCCGCGCCGCGGTGAGCTCCTTGATCCCCGCGGTGACGAACCCCACCTCCCCCGCGCCCAAGCAGTCCTTGGCCATGGATTTGGGGGTGAACACCCCCACCTGCTCGCACAGGTACTCGGCGCCGGTGGACATGAAGCGGATCCGGTCTTTCGGGCGCAGGACCCCGTCCACCACCCGCACCAGCATGACCACGCCCACGTAGTTGTCGAACCAGGAATCGATGATCAGGGCCTTCAGGGGCGCCTCCGGGTCCCCGACGGGCGGCGGGATGCGCCGGATGATCGCCTCCAGCACTTCGGGCACCCCCTCCCCGCTCTTGGCCGAGCAGCGCAGGGCGTCCCGGGCCGGAATGCCGATGATGTCCTCGATTTCCCCGATCACCCGGTCCGGCTCCGCCGAAGGCAGGTCGATCTTGTTGAGTACGGGCACCACCTCGATGCCCTGCTCGATGGCGGTGTAGCAGTTGGCGACGGTCTGGGCCTCCACGCCCTGGGAGGCGTCCACTACCAGGAGCGCCCCTTCGCACGCCGCAAGCGACCGGGACACCTCGTAGGAGAAGTCCACGTGGCCCGGCGTGTCGATCAGGTTCAGGAGGTAGCGCCGGCCGTCCCGGGCCGTGTACTCCAGCGCCGCCGTCTGGGCCTTGATGGTAATCCCGCGCTCTCGCTCGAGCTCCATGGAGTCGAGCACCTGGTCCTCCATTTCCCGATCCGAAAGCCCGCCACAGAGCTGGATCAGGCGGTCGGCGAGGGTGGACTTGCCGTGGTCGATGTGGGCGATGATCGAGAAGTTGCGAATGTGCTGCATCCGGTTCCGGAAAAAGCCGGGCCTGCCCCGACCGGAATCCCGCCCCCGGCGCGGGTCGCGGGCTTAAAAAAAGGGCACCGCGCGAGTGCCCAAGTCATTGGAAGGTGTGAATTTTAGCGAATTTCCGCGAGGTATGCATCAAGCGCCTGGAGGTCGAGGCGGTAGCAGCACAACTCCCGCTCGCCGGCCGCCAGCACCGGCACCCGCTCGCCGTAGCGACGCTCGAGCCGGGGATCGGCGTCCACGTCCACCACCTCCACCCGGAACCCGAGGACGGGGGCGAGGGCTGCCAGCGCCCGTTCCATCTCCTCGCACAGGTGGCAGTAGGCCCGGCTGTAGAGGGTGAGGGATATCGTCTCAGCCATCGATCCTGGCCGTCAGGAAGGTGGTGCTCTCCCCCCGGCGCACGAGCAGCGCCACGTGGCGGCCCTTCTCGATCCCGCCGACGATCTTGCGGAATTGCTCCACGCTTTTCACGTCCTCGTTATTGATGCCGAGGATCACGTCCCCCGGGCGGATGCCGGCCCGGGCGGCGGGGCCGGGCTTCACGTCCTCCACCAGCACGCCGCCGTCGACCCCCAGCTCCTTCTTCTTGTCCGCCGGCAGATCGGAGAGGACCAGGCCCAAGCGATCGGCAGCGGCGCTTCCCCGCTCCCCTTGCCGACCCGAGGCCTTCGCCACCTGCTCCTCGGGCAGCTCGCCTACGGTGACCTGGACGTCTTTCGTCGCCCCCTTGCGCCAGACTTGCACAGTGACCTTGGTCCCCGGCTTGGTGGACCCCACCATGCGCGGCAGGTCGCTGGAGGAGGCAACCGGCTTGCCGTCGTATTTGAGGATGATGTCGCCCACCTCCAGGCCGGCTTTTTCCGCCGGGCTGCCCTTCTCCACCGAGGCGATCAGCGCTCCCATGGGCTTGGACAATCCGAAGGATTCGGCCAGGTCCCGGGTGACCTCCTGGATCACCACCCCGAGCTTTCCCCGCCGCACTTTGCCATGGGCCCGGAGCTGGTCGGCGACGTCCATGGCCACGTCGATCGGGATGGCGAAGGACAATCCCATGAAGCCGCCGGTGCGGCTGTAGATCTGGGAGTTGATGCCCACCACCTCGCCCTGCATGTTGAACAACGGCCCCCCCGAATTGCCCGGGTTGATGGCCACGTCGGTCTGAATGAAGGGCACGAAGTTCTCCTGGGGTAGCGACCGTCCTTTGGCGCTCACGATGCCCGCGGTCACGGAATGCTCGAACCCGAAGGGGGAGCCGATGGCCACCACCCACTCTCCCACCTTGAGCTTGTTCGGATCGCCGAAGCGCACCGTGGGCAGCCCCTGGGCGTCGATCTTGATCAGCGCCACGTCGGTGCGCCTGTCGGCGCCGATCACCTTGGCCTTGAACTCCCGTTTGTCCACCAGCTTCACGATGATCTCGTCGGCGCTGTCCACCACATGGGCGTTGGTGAGGATGTAGCCGTCCTGGCTGATGATGAAGCCGGAGCCCAGGGAGCGGGATTGGAATTCCCGGGGCAGATAGGGAAAGTTGGGTACGAAGCGGCGGAAGAACTCGTAGAAAGGATCGTCCTCTGGAATATTGGGCAACTGAGGTGCACCGCTTTTGACCGTCTGGGTGGTGCTCACGTTGACCACCGCCGCGGCGTTTTGCTCGACGATGCCGGTGAAGTCGGGAAGCTCCTTCGCGGCTACAGCAAAAGCGAGGAGCAATGCGGAAAAAAGAAACGTCAGGCGGCTCAACATGGATCGGATGACCTCCAGGAAACGGCGATTATCACAGATTTGTTGCGCGCACCGCGCGCACGATGCGCGGCGCTTGGTGGGCGTGGACCTGGGTCCGTCCCGAACGGCGAATCAGAACGTAAGCTCCCGCCAGGCCGGCCGCGGCCCCGGCGGCGGCCAAGGCGTCTCCTCCCCCGCCGGCCAGGAAACCTACCACCGCCCCGACGAGGACCAGCCCCAACGCCCGGGCGAACACCGCAGCCGCGCTGCGCGCGAGCTTTCCGTCTTCCACCGCCACGATCACCTCGTCTCCCGGCCCGGCCTGGATCGGATTAGCCACCTCGAGCTGCCGGGGACGCCAAGACAGCCACCGGGCAAGCTGCGTCGTGCCGCAGGCTTTGCCCGTTACGCAGACGCCGCAGCCCGCCTGCTCCAGGACCTCGATCAGCGCGGCTTCTCCACGGCGTTCGATGACCCGTGCCCGGGATTCCAACATCGGTCTACTGGTCTTGATGGGCGATGGAATTGGCGATCTTCATCACCGTGACGGCGGGCGCTTCGCCCACCACCGTGATCAAGTGGTTGTTCACCACCCGGGAGACGACGTTGATGGCCCCTTGATTGGACAGGCGGTGGATCGCCGGCGGATTGGTCTCCACCGCTTCGACAAACACGGACACCGCCACTAGCCCGTCGGACAGCATGATGTGGGTTACCGGGCGTGGCTTCGCGCCCAGCATGCGCCTGGCTTCCAGAACCTTTTTGAAGCCTGGCGGAGGATCCCGGATGACCCAGCCCGATGGCTTGGCGGCGCCTTGCCCATCGGTCATCACGTTCTCCTGTTGTACCAGGGCGCGGGCCTCGTACTTGGGCTGAAGCAGGGCCCGATCGATGGGACGGCCGATCTCCACCTGGGTGAAGGCGAACTGCTCCACCACCCGGCCCTTGTCGTCGAACATGATCGCCTTGATCAGCAGGCCCGATCCCACGTCGGCCCAAAGCTTGTGCCCGTAGCGCAGCCCGTCCTTGGGCTCCAGGAGGATTACCTGGCACTCGTAGCCCGCGATGCGCTCGCGCCCGCCCAGGCGCACGTGGTAATTCTCGGCGAGCGCGGAGAGCTGATCCGGCAGCAAGGCTGGGAAGGTCTTCCGGGGCAGCCCCTTTTCGATCCGTAGCCGCTTCGCCTCCGGGAAGTAGCAATAGATCTCGTCGTTGTGGCGGATGATCTCCCGCGGCGGACCGTCCAGGGTTTCCAGCTTCTCGTGTTCGCCGGTCTCATCCACCAGATGGATGATGCGGGAGGATTCGACCCGGTTGCCGTGCTGATAGACGAAGGTGCCGACATAGTTGACCGTGCGCGCGGCGCTGGCGACGCGCTGCAGCCAGGCGAGGCCGTCGCCGCCGTCGGCCGCCGCCGCAGGGAGGGCTCCCAGCGCCAGCGCAACCAACAGCGCCCAGCGGATCATGGACGGGCTTCCGCCTCGGGATGGGACACCGCCCGGACGTAGGTGGCCATGCCCTGGATCTGGGTGCTCGGGGAATGGCCCTGATGGACCAGCAGGTAGTCGTTCAGCCTGCCCAGGGGTGGCGGGGGGACCTGCAGGGCGGGACTGGTCCACGGGCCGCCGGCGATCACCGAGGCGGGCCGGGTAAAGGCGGGTCGCTCGCTCTCGGACTGCCCCTGGAGCACGACCCATCCCACCAGCGCCACCGCAGCGAGCGAAGCCGCCGCCGACAGGGCGTAGAGCCGCACGCTTCTCGCCAGGGAGCGCCGCGGCGCGAGTACGGTGGGTTCCTCGGTCAGCCGCCGGTGCACCTGCTCCTCAACGTCGAAGGCCGCGAACGCCTGTTCCCGCAGCGCGTCTCCGATGAGGTGATATAGCGCCCATTCGCTCCGAAGGCTCGAATCGCTGCCCAGCCGCCCGATCACTATCCGGGCCTGGTCGGCCTCGAGCTCCCCGTCCATCAACGCGGAGATCTCCTGCTTCACTTCACCACCTCTTGTCCTTGCTGGTACCCAGTAGCGGTCGCAGGTTGGCTGCGATCGCCTCGCGTGCCCGGAAGATCCGCGAGCGCACCGTCCCGATGGGGCAACCCATGATGGTCGCGATCTCTTCGTAGCTCAAACCTTCGATTTCCCGAAGCGTGATGGCGGTGCGCAGTTCCTCGGGCAGCGCCGCCATGGAGTCGTTCACCGTCTGAGCGATCTGCTTGCTCATGAGTTCCGCTTCCGGCGTGTTGACGTCCCTCAACTGCTCCGCGTCTTCGAACGTCTCCGCCTCTTCGGCCTCGAATTCCGTGGTGGTGGGGGCCCGCCGCCCCATCGCCACCAGGTAGTTCTTGGCGGTGTTGATCCCGATCCGGTACAGCCACGTATAGAAAGCGCTGTCACCCCGAAACGAAGGTAGGGCCCGGTAGGCCTTGATAAAGGCTTCCTGGGTCACGTCCTCGATTTCGGCGGGGTCCCGGATGAAGCGGGACAAGAGCCGGGCCAGCTTCCGCTGGTACTTGCTGACCAGCAAGTCGAAGGCGTGCTTATCACCACGCTGCGCCCGCTCGACCAACGTCTGGTCGATCTCCCGGTCACCCATGGGCTGGAGTTCCTGAGGCTTGAGCTAGGATGGGCTATCAAAAAAAACCGCGCCTTTCGCGCGGCTCGCTTAGTATAACCCACCCGGGCCTCACGAACGCCGCCCTACTCCGTTGTTTCAAAAGACAAGGAGGCGAGCCATTAGTTCAGCCGGCTACAGGGTTATTTTTCTCGCGCGGACATTTTACGCGGACGCCCCTAAAATGGGGCCAGCACGGGTTCAACTGCGAAGGAATCGGTCTTGTTGCGCTTCGACGTCGCCATCATCGGCACCGGCCTGGCCGGCCTGACGGCCGCCTTGCATCTGGCGGAGCACAAGCGGGTCGGTCTCATCACCAAGAAAACCCTCCTGGACGGGGCCAGCAGCTGGGCTCAGGGAGGCATCGCGGCAGTCCTGTCCCAGGAGGACTCCCTGGAATCCCACCTTCGGGACACCCTGGTGGCCGGGGCGGGCCTGTGCGACGAGACGGTGGTCCGCTACATGGTGGAGCACGGGCGGGAGGCCATCCAATGGCTCATTGACCAGGGGGTTCCCTTCACCCGGGACAAGGAAAACGAAGGGGCTTACCACCTCACCCGGGAAGGGGGGCACAGCGTGCGCCGGGTGATCCACGCCGCCGACGCCACCGGCCGGGCGGTGCAGACCACGCTGGAGGCCAAGGTGCGGGAGCATCTTAACATTACCCTGCTGGAGCGGCACATGGCGGTGGATCTCGTTACCGCCGCCAAGCTGGGCTTGCCGGGCAACCGGTGCCATGGCCTCTACGTGCTGGACGGGGAGCAGGGGGAGGTGCGGACCCTTGCGGCCGATTTCGTCATCCTGGCCACGGGCGGCGCCGGCAAGGTCTACCTCTATACCACCAACCCGGATACCGCCACCGGGGACGGCATCGCTATGGCCTGGCGGGCGGGATGCCGGGTGGCCAACATGGAGTTCATCCAGTTCCATCCCACCTGCCTTTACCATCCCCATGTCAAATCCTTCCTCATTTCCGAGGCGGTGCGGGGGGAAGGGGGGGTGCTGCGGCTGCCCGACGGGACCCGCTTCATGCCCTGGCACGACGAGCGGGCGGAGCTCGCTCCCCGGGACATCGTGGCCCGGGCGATCGACTTCGAGATGAAGAAACGGGGTTTAGACTGTGTCTATCTAGATATCTCCCACAAGCCGGCCGAATTCCTGAAAAGCCATTTCCCCACCATTTATACCCGGTGCAAGGAGCTCGGCATCGACATCACCCGGGACCCGATTCCCGTGGTCCCGGCCGCCCACTACACCTGCGGCGGCGTAATGGCGGACGTGGCCGGGCGTACCGATCTGCCGGGCCTGTACGCCATCGGGGAGACCGCCCACACTGGCCTGCACGGCGCCAACCGGCTGGCCAGCAACTCGCTGTTGGAGTGCCTGGTGATGGGCCGGGCGGCGGCGGAGGACATCCTGCGCCAGGGACCCCAGCCCGCCGTGCCCCTGCCGGCCTGGGACGAGAGCCGGGTGACGGACGCCGACGAGGAGATCGTGATCTCCCACAACTGGGACGAGCTGCGCCGCTTCATGTGGGACTACGTGGGCATCGTGCGTACGGACAAGCGGCTGGAGCGGGCCCGGCACCGGATCCGGCTGCTCAGCGAGGAGATCGAGGAATACTACGCCAACTTCCGGGTGAGCAGCGACCTGCTGGAGCTGAGGAACCTGGTGCTGTCGGCGGACTTGATCGTGAAAAGCGCCTCCTTACGCCGGGAGAGCCGGGGGCTGCACTATAGCCGGGATTACCCCCAGCCGCTCCCCACCGCCTCCAATACGGTGCTGGTGCCCGACGCGCCCCGGCGCCCGTTGCGGCAGCGGGCCCCGCTTTATTGATCGATCGCCGCGCCCTTCTTCGCAACCGGCGGCGGGGCGGTCCCCCACCGCAGCACCACCCGCAGCGCCCGTAGGCCGTCCGCGTCCGCCGAGTCGGGGAGCAGCACCACCGCCCGCTCCCGCCCGCCCCCTTCCGGCGCCACCCGGACCACCAGGAGCCAGGGATGGACCAAGGTCGAAGGCAGTACCCTCCCGGCGATTCTCTTCCCCGCCCGGGTTTCCAGCTCCGCGCCCAGGTCCGAGCCCACCCGCAGCCTCACCCAAGCCCTGGAACCCCATAGCCAGGCGTGCCGGGCCACGGAGGCCACGGCGCTCACGAGGAGGGCGAGCCCCAGCAGGACCTTCGCCGCCGCCGGCAAATCCAGGGGAAAGAGGGTTGCCGCCGCCGTCCCGTGTCCCGCCGAAAGCACCAGGGCCAGCGCGGCGGACGGGCGCAGGGAAACCTCTGCGGCGGGCCTTTCCACGGTCGTCCCGGTCAGCGGAACACCAGCACCGGAATCTTGGTGTGGCTTAAAACCCGCATGGTCTCCCCTCCCAGGAGCAGGCTGGCGATGCCCCGGCGCCCATGGGAGGCCATCACGATCAGGTCGCAGCCCCGCTCCTCGGCCGTGCGGATGATGACCTCGAACGGGTGGTGGCCGGTGGTGAAGACGGTCTCGCACGGGATCCCCGCCTCCTGGGCTGCCCGTTCGATGGCGGCGAGATAGGTCTTGCCCCGGGCCCGGGCCTCCTCGGCGAACTGCTCATCGGTGATGGGGTCCACCGGCATCAGCCCGTCGTAGGCGATGGGCTCGAACTCCGGCGCCACGTGCAGGCCCGTGACCCGGGCGCCGATGCTCTTGGCGAAGGCGATTCCTTTGGTGATGGCGATCTGGGACAGCTCCGAGCCGTCCGTGGGCAGCAGGATATGCTTGAACATTGCCCCACCCTCCTCTCTCGTGGGCTATCGGCCCTTTCTTCGGGTGCCGCGGCCCGCACAGGTTAGCCCAGATGGCGCCACCGCGGAAGGGTCCATCCCGGGCGGTAGCTTCACTCAGGGAGAGGGGGCTTCCCCGGGACGGCCGGTCGACTGCACAGACAGCCCATAAACCCGGCCGCCAGTCAGGCGCCCGGGGAAACGTGCGAAAATAACAAAGGGTGAGTTTTCGCCCCCACCGAACGGGAAGGATATCTCAACCGTCTACCTGAGAGAGCCCGTATGAACATACCGCTGGATGCTCCCGGCAAGAGCCGCGGAGCGGCATATCCCGTCCTGGAGGAGCTGATTGCTCCCCAGGAATGTTCCCTCGACGTGCTGATGGAAAAATACGCCAAGGGGAACGAGCGCACCGTGGAGGAGGTGCGGCTGCGAGTAGCCCGGGGGCTCGCCCAGGCGGAAGCGGAAGCCCAGCGCTGGGTGGGCCCCTTCTACCAGGCCCTGGCCAACGGCTTCATCCCGGGCGGCCGTATCAACTCCGCGGCGGGCACCGCGCTGCAGGCGACCCTCATCAACTGCTTCGTCCAGCCGATCGCCGACTCCATCTCGGGCCATATCGACGGCGTGCCCGGCATCTTCATTGCTCTCAACGAAGCAGCGGAGACCATGCGCCGCGGGGGCGGCGTGGGCTACAACTTCTCGGCGATCCGCCCAAGCGGGGCGCTGGTGCGGGGCACCTGCAGCTCCGCTTCCGGGCCGGTGAGCTACATGGAAGTGTTCGACGCCATGTGCGCCACGGTGGAATCCGCGGGTGCCCGGCGCGGTGCCCAGATGGCGGTGCTCAATTGCACCCATCCCGACATCGAGGACTTCATCGTCGCCAAGTACCAGAAAGGCCGGCTCAACAACTTCAACATGAGCGTGGCGGTGACCGACGCGTTCATGCGAGCGGTGGAAGCGGATGCCGAGGTGGAGCTTACCCATCCCGCTGAGCCGGGCGCCGAGGCCAAAGCGCGGGGTGCCTATCAGCGAGCCGACGGCTTGTGGGTTTACCGGCGGATGCGGGCTCGGGTCCTGTGGGACAAGATCATGGCCTCCACCTATGACCACGCCGAACCGGGCGTGGTCTTCATCGACCGGGTCAACCGGGACAACAACCTCTGGTATTGCGAGAGGATCGAGGCGACCAATCCTTGCGGCGAGCAGCCGCTACCTCCCTACGGCTGCTGCGACCTGGGCTCTATCAACCTCACTCGCTTCATCGCCCACCCCTTCACCGAGCGAGCCCAGTTCCTGACGGAGGCGTTCCGGGACACCTGCGCGATGGCGGTACGCATGCTGGACAACGTTCTCGACTTAACCCACTGGCCCCTGCCCCAGCAGCAGGAGGAGGCCCGCAGCAAACGGCGCATCGGGCTAGGCTTCACCGGACTGGGCGACGCCCTCATCATGCTCGGCTTGCGCTACGACACCGACGCGGCCCGGGAGATGGCCGCCTCCATCGCCCGGGAGATGCGAGACGCCGCCTATACTGCCTCGGTAGAGCTGGCCAGGGAAAAAGGGGCCTTCCCGGCCTTCGACCCAGACAAGTATCTGGATGGAGAGAGCTTCGCCTCGCGCCTGCCCAGGGAGCTCAAGGCCCAGATTCGCAAGCACGGGATCCGCAACTCCCATCTGCTCTCGATTGCCCCCACAGGCACCATCTCCCTTGCCTTTGCGGATAACGCGAGCAACGGCATCGAGCCGCCCTTCTCCTGGACCTATATCCGCAACAAGCGCATGCCCGACGGAAGCCGCCGCCCGTACACGGTGGAAGACCATGCCTACCGGCTGTACAAGCGGCTCACTGGCATCGGAGAGGATGTGACGCTGCTTCCCTGGGACCCGTCCCGGGGCATCCCTGCAGGCCAGGTGTGGACGGAAGGAGGCAAGCGCTACGCCTTGCTGCCCGAGGCCTTCGTCACCGCACTGCAGATGCACGCCTTGGACCACATGCGCATGTCGGCGGCCGTGCAACCCTACATCGACGCCGCCATCTCCAAGACGGTGAACGTGCCGGAGGACTATCCCTTCGAGGCATTCAAGGATCTGTACATGGAAGCCTGGAAGGCGGGCCTGAAGGGCATCACCACCTACCGTCCCAATGAGACCCTGGGCGCGGTCCTGGAGGTCCAGTCCCGGAACAAGGCGGAGCCCCAGGACATCCAGCTCTCCGAGGTGGACAAGCGCTTGGTGCTGGAAAAGGCCCCGACCCCGGCCCTCGCCAGCCTGCGCTGGCCCGGGCGGCCTCAGCTTCCCGCCGGCAACATGGCCTGGACCTACGAGGTGGAGCATCCCCTGGGCAAGTTCGCCATCTTCGTGGGGGAGATCACCCAGTCCGACGGGCGAGTGAAGCCCTTCGAGGTCTGGGTAAACGGCAACGAGCAACCCCGGGGCCTCGGGGCGCTGGCGAAGACTTTGTCCATGGACATGCGGGCGGAGGACAAGGTCTGGCTGCGCACTAAGCTGGACGTGCTGGCCAAGACCGTGGGCGATGACGGATTCATGGTGGCCATGCCGCCCCGGGGCGAGCGGGTGTGGGCGCCCAGCTTGGTGGCCGCCTTCGGCCGCATCGTTCGCTACCGCTGCGAGCAACTCGGCGCGCTATCTGGGGAGGACGAGCCCACGCCGGTGATGGACGCCCTCTTCGCCCGCCGGGAGCCCAAAACCGGCACCGACGGCACCCTGAGCTGGACCGTGGACATCGCCAATCCGGCCACCGGGGACGATTTCGTCCTGGGCGTCAAGGAGCTGGTGCTGCCGGGGGGCGAGCGGCGGCCCTACAGCATGTGGCTTGCCGGCTTCTATCCCAGGGTGCTGGACGGCCTGTGCCGACTCCTCTCCTATGACATGCGGGTCGTGGATCCGGCTTGGATCGGCATGAAGCTCCGCAAGCTTCTCAACTACTCCGAGCCCCGGGGCGATTTCATGGCCCGGGTGCCCGATGCCGATCGCCAAGAGAACTTCCCCAGCACCATCGCTTACCTGGCGCGGCTGCTGATCCACCGGTACGCCATGCTGGGCATCCTCACCGAACAGGGACACCCGGTAGTGGACATGGGGGTGTTGGCAGTGCCGGAGGCCTTCGCGGGCGAGGCGGGCTTGGTGGCTCAGCCGGCCCTGGCCGGAAAGCCGTGCGACGAATGCGGCGCCCGCACGGTGATCAAGAAGGACGGCTGCGAGTTCTGCACCTCCTGCGGAGCGGTGGGGGCCTGCGGCTAATCCGGGGGGGTCGCCATGCATCCTGACTGGAAAGCCTACCTGGAATCCCAAGGCGCCCGCATGAGCGGGGATCGGGTCGCCGACTTCGGCGATCCGTCCGGAGAACGGGAAGCCACCGGGCGGAGTACGGTGATTGCCGATCTGTCCGGATACGGCCTGCTCCGGGTCTCGGGCCCAGATGCCCAGGCCTTTCTCCATGGGCAGCTCTCCAGCGACGTGCGGGGGCTGCCCGCCCACCGGGCCCAGCACAGCAGTTACAACACCCCCAAAGGGAGGATGCTGGCTACTTTCCTCCTCTGGCGCATGGGCGAAGACTACGCCTTGCAGCTCGCCACGGAACTCGCCGAGCCCATACGCCGGCGCCTCGCCTTGTTCATCCTCCGGGCCCAGGTGCAGATCGAGGACATGAGCGACGCCCTGGTGCGCCTGGGGGTCGCGGGCCCCGACGCCGGGCAGCTCCTCGCCGCCCGCTTCGGGAGCCTGCCGGAGGTGGATCTCGGTGTGGCCCAGGCCGAAGAGGCAACCCTCCTCCGGCTCGGGCCGCAACGCTTCGAGCTGGTGAGTCTCCCGGACCAGGCCCCAGGCCTGTGGGAGCGCTTGAGGACTGCCGCCCGCCCCATCGGCTTTTCCTGCTGGGAGTGGCTCGAGATCCGGGCCGGCATCCCCCGGGTGACCGCGGCCACCCAGGACCAGCTGGTGCCCCAGATGGCCAACCTGGACGCCCTGGGAGGGTTGAGCTTCCGCAAGGGCTGCTACCCCGGCCAGGAGATCGTCGCCCGCACCCATTACCTGGGGAAGCTCAAGCGGCGCCTTTACCTGGCCCATCTGGACGGGGAAGCCACCCCCGCGCCGGGAGATCCCCTCTACGGCCCGGAGACGGAGGGCCAGGCGAGCGGGATGGTGGTCAACGCCGCCCCGGCCCCCGGGGGAGGCTACGACCTCCTGGCGGTGGTCCAGCAGGGGAGCGTCCAGGCGGGGGAGGTGCGCTGGAAAACCCCCGACGGGCCCCGACTCGAGCTTCTGCCCCTGCCTTATCCGGTGCCCCAGTGATGCTGGCTTATTACATCTACTACCGGGTCGATCCGGCCCAGGCGGCCGTGGCGGAAGCCCGGGTCCGGGAGCTACAGACGGCTCTGGACTGCCGCACGGGGGTGGCCGGGCGGCTGCTCAAGAAGCGGGATGAGCCCCACCTGTGGATGGAGGTCTACGAGGAAGTGGAGGACCCCGCTCGCTTCGAGGAAACCCTCGCCCAGCTCGTGGGGGAAAAGGGGCTGCGGAGCCTGCTCGCTCCCGGCGCCGAACGGCGGGTCGAGTGCTTTGTCATGGGTTAAGCCCGGCCTCTGGCATGTGCCTTGCCCTCCTCGCCCTCCATACGCATCCTCGCTACCGGTTGATCGTGGCGGCGAACCGGGACGAGTTCTACGATCGTTCCACGGCCCCCGCCGCCTTCTGGCCCGATCATCCCCAGGTCTTGGCCGGGCGCGACTTGGCGGAGGGCGGCACCTGGCTCGGCATCACCCGCACCGGCCGGTTCGCCCTGGTAACCAACTACCGGGAGGGAGGTGCCCGGCGTGAGGGAGCTCCCTCCCGGGGCCGCCTGGTGAGCGACTTCCTGACCGGGGCCGAGGCCCCCGAGGCCTACGCCAGGCAGGTCGCGTCCCGCGCCGGCGAGTACAACGGCTACAACCTAATCGTGGGAGACGGGGCCGCGGTGGTGTACCAGTCCAACCGCGCCGAGGGAATACGGCGCCTGACGGAGGGGGTGTACGGCCTCAGCAACCATCTGCTGGATACACCCTGGCCCAAGGTCCGGCGCAGCAAGGAGACCCTGTTCGGTCTGCTGGAACAGGAAGGCCCGGCCCTCTTGGAAGGGCTCTTCCGGATGCTGGCGGATCATTCCCGCCCCGGCGACGGGGAGCTGCCCGAGACCGGCATCGGGCTCGAATGGGAGCGGCTGCTCTCGGCCGCCTTCATCGCTTCCGACACCTATGGCACCCGCTCCTCGAGCGTCGTGCTGGTGGGCCGGGACGGAACGGTTCAGTTCGTGGAGCGCAGCTTCGGGCCCCGCGGAGCGACGGGAAGCCAGGTAGCCTACGAGTTCACCCTGTAACCGCCTGCCCCGCCCCCCTTCCCCATGCCGATCCGCAGCCGCTGGGACGATCAAGAGGCCGCCCGGTTTTCCGGAGCGCTGGGAAGCCGCATCTACACGTCCCGGTTACTGGGCCAGGATCCCACCCTGGTCCTGCACGGGGGCGGCAACACCTCGGTCAAGGTGGAAGAACAGGGTCGCCGGGTGCTCTACGTGAAGGGCAGCGGTGCGGACCTCTCCCGGGTAGACGAGGGAGCCTTCGTGCCGGTGGATCTGGACCGGGTCCTCCCGCTCCTCGAGCGCGAGGCCCTCGACAACGAGGAGATGCTGGCGCGGCTCAAGGATGCGGTGCTTTCCCCCGGCGCCCCGGCCCCCTCCATCGAGACCCTGCTCCATGGGGCGCTTCCCTTTCCCTACGTGGAGCATACCCATGCCGACAGCATCCTGGCGGTGGCCAACGTGGCCGCGGCCGACCGGGTGTTGAAAGAGGTGTACGGGGATCTGGCGCCGGTGGTGCCCTACCGCCACTCCGGCTTCGAGCTGGCCAAGGCCTGCGCCGAGGTGTTCCGCCGACAGGCGACGCCCCGCACCATCGGCCTGATCCTCCAGTTCCACGGCGCGGTGGCCTTCGGCCCCTCCGCCCGGGAATCCTATGAGAATATGATTGCCCTGGCGGCCCGGGCGGAAGACTATCTCGCCGCCCACGGCGCCTGGGACCTGCCCGAAGCGGCAGCGCCCCCCTTGGACCGGGAAGCGGTCGCCCGGCTGCGCCGGGACATCTCCCGCGCGGCGGGTTTTCCCCTCATCCTCAAGCTGGTCCGGGAGCCGGTGGCCATGGCCTTCGCCCGGCGCGCGGACCTGGAAACCGTGTCCCAGCAGGGCCCGCCCACGCCCCAGCACGCCATTTTCACCCGGCGCCTGCCCCTCCTCGGGCGGGACGGGGCCTCCTATACCCGAGCCTACGCCGAGTACCTGACCCGCTACCTGGGCGCCGAGCAGGCCCGAACCCTGGATCCTTCGCCCCGGGTGGTCCTGGATCCCGAGCTGGGACTGGCCGCCCTGGGCGTCGATGCCCGCTACGCCGCCGTCGCGGCGGAAGTGTATCTCCATGACATCGCCATCATCACCCGCGCTTCTGCCCACGACGCGTACCGGGCGGCGCCGCCCCAGTTCATAGCGTGGGCGGAGCTCGCCTACGGAGGGTTTGAGCAGCGGCTGCGACGGGAGGCGGCGGGCGAGCGCCCGCTCCTGGGCCAGGTCGCCCTGGTGACCCCGGGCGCCGACCGCCACGACCCCGGCCTCGTTCCTCGGCTGCTGGCGCTGGGCGCGGCCGTGGTGCGCGTCGTCGCTTCGGCTTCCGATTGCCGCGGGGGCGGGGACCCGGCGCTCCTGGAAGCGCCCCTCGGAGGTGCGGCTGCCGAGGATCGGGAGCAGGTCGTGGAGGCCACCGTCCTCGCTTTCGGCGGCCTTGACCTGCTGTGCGCCGTAGGGGATCGGGAAGCCTGGTACCCAGCCTGCCGCCCGATCCTCGCCCACTCCCCCATGGCCGGGGCTCTGGAGCGGGCCGGCATCGCCTTCTGAGCGAAGGGGCCAGGGAAAGGGAAAGCTACCCCTGGTCGAAACCGACGAATAGCCGGTTCTTGAGGCTGTGCAGCAGGTCTCGGAGCTGGGCGGCCCGCTCGAACTCCAGGTTCTTCGCCGCCTCCAGCATCTCCTTTTCCACCCGCTTGATCTCTTTCGCGTACTGCTCTTCGGACAAGATGCGGTAGCCGGCCCGGACCTCGGCTGCCTTGAGCAACGGCTTCGCGCTTTCCGGCTCGTAGATGCCGTCGATCAGGTCCTTGATACGTTTCGAGACGCTCCTCGGGACGATCCCGTGCTGGGCGTTGAAAGCTAGCTGCTTGCGCCGCCGGCGCTCGGTCTCCTCGATCGCCCGCCGCATGGAATCGGTGACCGTGTCCGCGTACATGATGGCGGTGCCGTTCACATGGCGCGCCGCCCGGCCGATGGTCTGGATCAGGGAGCGCTCGGAGCGCAGGAAGCCCTCCTTGTCCGCGTCCAGGATGGCCACCAGGGACACCTCCGGAATGTCGAGCCCTTCCCGCAGTAGGTTGATCCCCACCAGCACGTCGAATTTCCCGAGGCGCAGATCCCGGATGATCTCCACCCGCTCCACTGTGTCGATGTCGGAGTGGAGATAACGCACCCTGATGCCGTGCTCGGAGA
Organism: Pelomicrobium sp. G1; assembly: GCF_051905455.1. Classification (NCBI taxonomy): domain Bacteria; kingdom Pseudomonadati; phylum Pseudomonadota; class Hydrogenophilia; genus Pelomicrobium; species Pelomicrobium sp. G1. Next base: position 79,662 of record NZ_JBQACR010000005.1, on the reverse strand, counting down.
AGTATTCCGTCAGGTCCTCGGCCATGCGCTTGGTGAGGGTGGTCACCAGCACCCGCTCTCCGCGGCCGACCCGCAGATGGATCTCCGACATGAGATCGTCCACCTGGGTCGAAGCGGGCCGCACTTCCACGGCCGGGTCCACCAGCCCCGTGGGCCGCACCACCTGCTCCACGATCTGGGCCGAGCGCTCCCGCTCGTACTCCGCAGGGGTGGCGGAGACGAAGATGGTCTGGCGCATCATCCGTTCGAACTCGTCGAACCGCAGCGGCCGGTTGTCCAAGGCGCTGGGCAGCCGAAAGCCGTACTCCACCAGGTTTTCCTTGCGCGAGCGGTCGCCCCGGTACATGCCTCCGAGCTGGGGAATGGTCACGTGGCTCTCATCGATGAACATGACCGCGTTGGTCGGCAGGTAATCGATCAGGGTGGGGGGCGGCTCTCCGGGCGCGCGGCCGGAGAGATGGCGCGAATAGTTCTCGATGCCCTTGCAGAAGCCCAGCTCGTTCAGCATCTCCAGGTCGAAACGGGTGCGTTGCTCGATGCGCTGGGCCTCCACCAGGCGGCCGGCCTTCTGGAAGAATTCGATCCGCTCGGCCAGCTCCTGCTTGATCGCCTCGATCGCCCTCAAGGTGGTGCCGCGGGGAGTGACGTAATGGCTCGAAGGATAGACCGTAAACCGCCCCACCCTCTGCAGGGTCCGCCCGGTGAGGGGATCGAAGAGGTGGAGCTCTTCCACCTCGTCGTCGAACAAGCTTACCCGGAGCGCTGTCTCCGAGTGCTCCGCGGGGAAGATGTCGATTACGTCCCCGCGCACGCGGAAGGTACCCCGGCGGAAGTCCAGGTCGTTGCGCTGGTACTGCATGTCCGTCAGGCGCTTGATGATGTCCCGCTGGGAGATCCGTTCCCGCTCCCGCAGGTGCAGAATCATGCCGTGGTAGTCCACGGGGTCGCCGATCCCGTAGATGGCGGACACGGTGGCCACGATCACGCAGTCGTCCCGCTCCAGCAGGGACTTGGTGGCCGACAGCCGCATCTGCTCGATGTGCTCGTTGATGCTGGAATCCTTCTCGATGTAGAGATCCCGGGAAGGGACGTAGGCTTCCGGCTGGTAGTAGTCATAGTAGGAGACGAAATACTCCACCGCGTTCTCCGGGAAGAACTCCCGCATCTCGGCGTACAGCTGGGCGGCCAAGGTCTTGTTGGGGGCCAGGATGAAGGCCGGTCGGCCCAGGCGGGCGATGACGTTGGCCATGGTGTAGGTCTTGCCCGAGCCCGTGACGCCCAGCAGCGTCTGGTACATCAGCCCGTCGCGCACGCCCTCCACCAGTTGGGCGATGGCCTGGGGCTGGTCGCCCGCCGGCGGAAACGGCTGGTGGAGCCGGAAAGGGCTCCCGGGAAAAGTTTCCACCCGGGGGGCCGGACGGGCGGCCGGGGGAGGCGCGAGACGTGCCATTCGATGGACGAAGCTTCGGTCGGTATCGGTCAAGGCGAAGGTTTAGATTTTCCCACACTGCGTCGGATTCCCGCCATGCTTGCCCCGCTTTATTCACCGTGCAGCCTTATCGAGGTAAAATAACAATTTTTGCCCTTTTGTCCGAGCCGATCCATGCGCCCTTCTTTGTTTGCCGGCGTTCCCATGGCGCCCCGCGACCCCATCCTCGGCTTGAACGAGCTCTTCAACTGCGATAAGAACCCGGCCAAGGTCAACCTGGGGGTCGGGGTTTATTGCGACGACACCGGCCAGGTGCCCCTGCTAGAGTGCGTGCGCCTCGCGGAACGCCAGGTGGTGGAACAGGCGGCTCCGCGCAACTACCTTCCCATCGACGGCCTGCCCGCCTACGACCGCGCGGCCCAGACCCTGCTCTTCGGCGCCGACTCGAGCACCGTCGCGGACGGCCGGGTGGTGACCCTCCAGGCCCTGGGGGGCACGGGCGCCCTTAAGATCGGGGCCGACTTCCTGCGCCGGCTGCTCCCCGGCGCCCAGGTGTGGATCAGCGATCCCAGTTGGGAAAACCACCGGGCCCTGTTCGAGGGGGCAGGATTCACGGTGAATGCCTACCCCTACTACGATCCGGCGACCCATGGAGTGGATTTCCCCGGAATGATGAAGGCCCTTCACGATATGCCGGCCCAGTCCATCGTGGTGCTCCATGCCTGCTGCCACAATCCGACCGGTGTGGACTTGACCCCCGGCCAGTGGGAGGAAGTGATCGCCACCGTGCGGCGCCGGGACCTGGTGCCCTTCCTGGACATCGCTTACCAGGGATTCGGCGACGGGCTGGACGCGGACGCCCAGGCGGTGCGGCGTTTCGCCGAGACCGAGGGTCCTTTGTTCGTTTCCAGCTCCTTCTCCAAGTCGTTTTCCCTGTACGGCGAGCGGGTGGGCGCCTTGAGCGTGGCGACCAGCGGGGCCGACGAAGCCGCCCGGGTCTTAAGCCAGTTGAAGCGCGTCGTGCGCACCAACTACTCGAATCCCCCCACCCACGGCGGAAAGATCGTCGCCGGGGTGCTCACCTCCCCCGATCTGCGGGCGCTGTGGGAGCAGGAGCTCGGCCAGATGCGGGAGCGCATCCGCACGATGCGAAACCAGTTGGTGGAGAAGATCCACGCCCGGGTCCCGGGGGCGGACTTCAGCTTCGTCGCGCGCCAGCGGGGCATGTTCTCCTATTCCGGCCTTTCCAGGGAGGCGGTTCACCGGCTGCGGGACGAATTCTCCATCTACGCCGTGGATACCGGCCGCATCTGCGTCGCGGCGCTCAACTCTCGCAACATCGACTACGTGGCGGACGCAATCGCCAAGGTCATCCGGTAGATCCCCGGCTGCCCGCTGCAGGCCGGGGTTGCCCGGGCCTGATAGAGACCGTAAAATTTCGGCCTTCTCGCTTCCCCGATAGCTCAGCCGGTAGAGCAACGGACTGTTAATCCGCGGGTCGCAGGTTCGAGTCCTGCTCGGGGAGCCATGATCAACTCCACGGCGTTGCCCACGGCGTCCTCGAAGTCGGTCGATTCAAAGAACGCCACCACTGCCGCGGGGATCGTCCCCTTACGGGGCAAGCCCCTCTCCCTGGCTTGGCTGCCGGCGCTCCATCTGGGCAGGCCAGGGCTCGGATCTCCCGTCAGAGCGCAAATCCACCGTAGAATGGCGAGGCCAACCCATTCTCATTGGTCTCGATGCTCGGATTCGTTGGCGGGCATTTCCTGCTCTCCTTCCCGCCCGTCCGCAACCGCCTCATCACCCACACCGGCGAATCGGCGTTCCTCGTTCTGTATTCGATCCTGGCCCTGGTCTTTCTGGCGGGGGCGACTGGGCCCATGAAAAGGCGCCGCAAACGCCCCTATGGGACCTGGGCCGGCAGGGCGGCTCGCGCCGGTGCTCGTCATGCCCGTGGCCCTCGTATTGATCGTACTGGGGCTCTTTTCCCGCAATGTGACGGCGGTGGGCGGCGAACGGCTGGTTCGTTCGGGGCTCCTGCACTGCCCTAAACCGGGTCCCAACTGAAGTCTTGCCTCAGGCGGCGAATGCCGTCGATTTGAATTCCGTCAGCTTCCGCAAGGGCCCGTGGCACCCCTGGGCGGCGTTGAACGGTAACGATCCCGCTACCGGGGCTCGCCTGCCGGCGAAGGGGCAGGAATCGAGACTGCGCTCCGGGATGGATCCACCACTTGGAAGAAGATTTCGTCCTGGCGGATCATTCCCAGCTCGGCCCGGGCCCGTTCCTCCACCGCCTCCAGGCCCTGCTTGAGGTCGCGGACTTCCGCATCCAGGACAGCGTTGCGCTGCCGCAACCGCTCGTTCGACGCCCGAGCCTCTTCGAGTTGCTTGTTGAGCTCCCACACCCTCGACCAGCTGCCCTTTCCGAACCATAAGGGGTATTGAATCAACACGATCAGGGCCGCCAGCACGAGAGCGAGGAGTCGCATCACTTGAGCTGGTAGAATGCCCCCCGGCCGGGATAGTAGGCGGATTCGCCCAGATCCTCCTCGATGCGCAGCAACTGGTTGTATTTCGCCAGGCGATCCGAGCGGGAGAGGGACCCGGTCTTGATCTGCATCGCGCCCGTGGCCACGGCGATGTCGGCGATGGTGGTATCTTCTGTCTCTCCCGAGCGATGGGATACCACAGCGGTGTAGCCGGAGCGTTTGGCGAGCTCGATCGCCTCCAAGGTCTCGGTGAGGGTCCCGATTTGATTGACCTTGATGAGAATCGAATTGGCGATGCCCTGCTTGATCCCCTCCTCCAGGATGCGGGGATTGGTGACGAAAATGTCATCGCCCACGAGCTGCACGCTTTTCCCAAGACGCTGAGTGAGCAGCTTCCAGCCGTCCCAGTCGGTTTCGCTCATCCCGTCTTCGATGCTGAGGATCGGGTACTTCTGCGTCCAGGAGGAAAGGTATGCGGCCAATTCCTCCGCGCTCAGGCTACGCTTCTCAGCCTGGAGCATGTATTTACCCTCTTCGTAGAACTCGGAGGCGGCGCAGTCGATGGCGATGGACACGTCCGCCCCGGGAAGGTAACCGGCCGCCTCGATCGCCCGCATGATGAGCTCCAGCGCGGCTTCGTTCCCGGGGAGATCGGGGGCGAAGCCGCCCTCGTCCCCGACGGTGGTGGGCATGCCCTTGTCGTGGAGAAGCTTTTTCAGGGCGTAGAACACTTCGGCTCCGCAGCGCAGGGCATCCCGGAAGCTCTGGGCCCCCACCGGTACGATCATGAACTCCTGCAGATCCAGCCGGTTGTTGGCGTGGGCGCCGCCGTTGATGATGTTCATCATCGGCACCGGCATGGCCCTGGGACCGACGCCGCCCAGGTAGCGATAAAGGGGAAGGCCCGCCTCGTCGGCGGCGGCCTTGGCCACCGCTAGGGAGACCGCGAGGATCGCGTTGGCCCCCAACCGGGACTTGTTCTCCGTGCCATCGAGCTCGATCAAGGTCTTGTCGATGAAGCTCTGCTCGGCGGCATCCAGTCCCATGATCGCCTCAGAGATCTCGGTATTCACGTTCTCCACCGCCTTTAGCACGCCCTTGCCCAGATAGCGCTGGGCGTCGCCGTCGCGCAGCTCCACCGCTTCCTTCTGGCCGGTGGACGCTCCGGAGGGCACCGCGGCGCGCCCCATGGACCCGGACTCCAGCAACACGTCCGCCTCCACCGTGGGGTTTCCGCGGGAATCCAGGATCTCGCGTGCAACAACGTCGACGATGGCACTCATGGCAGTTCTTGGGATCTTGGTTTTCTTCAACGGGGCCGAAGCGCCGATTCCTCGAGATAGCGCTCCTCGGAAAATCCTCGCGCCTTCACCAGGGCATCGATTTCTTTGAGCGTCTCCAGCAGCTCCGGCATGCGATCCAGGGGCCAGGCGTTCGGGCCGTCCGAAAGGGCCCTGTCCGGGTCGGGATGGGTCTCCATGAACAGGCCCGAAACCCCCACGGCGATGGCCGCCCGGGCCAGGACCGGGACGAATTCCCGCTGGCCGCCGCTGCGATCCCCCTGGCCGCCCGGAAGCTGCACCGAATGGGTGGCGTCGAATACCACGGGGCAGCCGGTCTGCCGCATCACCATGAGGGAGCGCATGTCCGAGACTAGGTTGTTGTAACCGAAGGAGACGCCCCGCTCGCACACCAGGATGTTGTCCTGGCCGCTCGCTTCCCGCGCCTTCTCCACCACGTTCTTCATCTCCCAGGGACTCAGGAACTGTCCCTTCTTGATGTTCACCGGCCGGCCGGCGGAGGCCACGACGCGGATGAAGTCCGTCTGGCGGCACAGGAAGGCAGGCGTCTGCAGCACGTCCACCGCCGCCGCCGCGAGGGGGACCTCGCCCTCGGTGTGCACGTCGGTGAGCACCGGCACGCCCACCTGCCTCCTGACCTCCGAAAGCACCTTCAAGCCCTGCTCGATCCCCAATCCGCGGAACGATTTGCCTGAGCTGCGGTTCGCTTTGTCGTAAGAGGATTTGTAGATGAAAGGAATGCCCAGCTTGCCGCAGATTTCCTTCAAACGCCCGGCGGTGTCGATGGCGAGCGCCAGCGACTCGACGACGCAGGGGCCCGCGATCAGGAAGCAAGGCTGGCCGAGGCCGACTTCGAAACCGCAGAGCTTCACAAGCGCCTCCGCTCCCAACGCGGGCCCCTCCGGCGCCCTCCCCGCCCCGGGCGCTCCGCGCCGCCGCGTCCGGGCGCCCCCACGATCAGGAAGCAAGGCTGGCCGAGGCCGACTTCGAAACCGCAGAGCTTCACGATGGAGGATGCCATCTCAGACCGCGCTGCCCACCCCGACCGGCGCCTCGGATGCCCGCTCCTCCGGGATGCCCCGCATGCGGCGCCTGTATGCCAGAGCAGCCTGGACGAAGGCATTGAACAAAGGATGACCGCCGCGCGGCGTGGAAGTGAACTCCGGGTGGAACTGGCTTGCCACGAACCAGGGATGGTCCGGAAGCTCGATCATTTCCACCAGCCTCTCGGCGGCGGACAGGCCGCTCACCCGCAGCCCCGCGGCTTCGAGCTGGGGCACGTAGTTATCGTTGACCTCGTAGCGGTGCCGGTGGCGCTCCACGATCCGGGGCGCATTGTAAATCCTGCGCGCCAGCGTGCCTTCCCGCAGCTCGCACTCCTGGCCGCCCAGGCGCATGGTACCGCCCAGGTCGGACTGGGCGCTGCGCCGCTCCAGGGATCCATCGCGGTTTACCCACTCGCTGATCAGGGCGATCACGGGATGGGGCGTATTCGGGTCGAACTCGGTGCTATGGGCGCCGGCGAAGCCCGCCACGTGGCGGGCGAACTCGATGACTGCGAGCTGCAGCCCCAGGCAGATGCCCAGGTAAGGAATCTTGTTCTCCCGGGCGTAGCGAATGGCCTGGATTTTCCCTTCGACGCCCCGCTTGCCGAAGCCGCCGGGCACCAGGATAGCGTCCATGCCCCGCAGGCACCCGGTACCTTCCCGCTCGATCGCCTCCGAATCGATGTAGTGGATGCGCACCCGGGAGCGGGTGTGGATCCCGGCATGGATCAACGCTTCGGAAAGCGACTTGTACGACTCGGTGAGGTTGACGTACTTCCCCACCAGCGCGACGTCCACCTCCCCCAGGGGATGCTCGAGAGCCTCCACCAATCTGTCCCAATCGCTCAGGTCGGCAGGCGGTACCGACAATCCCAGGCGGCGGCAGACGATGTCGTCCAGCTTCTGCCGATGGAGCATGGCGGGAATCTTGTAGATGCTGTCCACGTCCACCGCCGAGATCACCGCCTCCTCGGGCACGTTGGTGAACAGGGCGATCTTGCGGCGCTCTTCCGGCGGCAGCGGCCGGTCCGCCCGGCACAGGATGACGTCGGGCTGGATCCCGATCTCGCGCAGCTCCTTGACCGAATGCTGGGTCGGCTTGGTCTTGATCTCCCCCGCCGACGGGATGTAGGGCACCAGGGTCAGATGGATGAAGCAGGTGTCTTGCCGGTCCATCTGGATCGCCATCTGGCGCACCGCTTCGAGGAAAGGCAGGGATTCGATGTCGCCCACCGTGCCCCCGATCTCCACGATGGCCACTTCCGCATCGCCCGCCCCCGCACGGATGAAGCTCTTGATCTCGTCGGTGATGTGGGGGATCACCTGCACCGTGCCGCCCAGGTAGTCGCCGCGCCGCTCTTTCTTGATGACGCTTTCGTAGATCTGGCCGGTGGTGAAGTTGTTGCGGCGGGTCATCCTGGCCTGGCTGAAGCGCTCGTAGTGACCCAGGTCCAGATCGGTTTCCGCCCCGTCCTCGGTCACGAACACCTCGCCGTGCTGGAACGGGCTCATGGTGCCCGGATCCACGTTGATGTACGGGTCCAGCTTGATCAGGGTGACTCGGATGCCGCGAGATTCGAGAAGCGCTGCCAGGGACGCGGAGGCGGTGCCTTTACCCAGGGAGGAGACGACGCCACCGGTGACGAAGACAAACTTTGTCATGGAAGTCTATGATAGCTCAAAACGCCTGGGGACAACAGCTTGCGAGCGCGCGTCTCCTGCGGACTGGCGCATCCTTGCAGGGACTTTCGGCCGCCGAGATCCCGGGAACGGCGGCCTTTCAAGCGGCGGCGGGGCTCGGGCTTTTCGCCTGGTTCGCGAGGTAGAGCCAGGTCTCGACCACCGTGTCCGGATTGAGGGACAGGCTTTCGATTCCCTCTTCCATGAGCCAGCGGGCGAGATCGGGGTGGTCCGAGGGTCCCTGGCCGCAGATGCCCACGTATTTCCCCGCCCGCCGGCATGCCTGGATCGCCATGCGCAGCATGGTCTTCACCGCGGGATCGCGCTCGTCGAACAGTTCGGCGACCAAACCGGAGTCCCGATCCAGGGCGAGGGTCAGTTGGGTCATGTCGTTGGAGCCGATGGAGAACCCGTCGAAGTATTCCAGGAACTGTTCCGCCAGCAGGGCGTTGGAGGGAATCTCGCACATCATGATGATGCGCAGCCCGTTCTCGCCCCGCTTGAGCCCGTGCTCGGCGAGCAGCGCCAGCACCCGACGCGCCTCCTCCAGGGTACGCACGAAGGGCACCATGATCTCCACGTTGGTGAGCCCCATCTCGTCGCGCACCCGCTTCAACGCCCGGCATTCCATCTCGAAGCAGTCCCGGAACGAGGGCGCCACGTAACGGGAAGCGCCGCGGAAACCCAGCATCGGGTTTTCCTCTTTCGGCTCGTAGCGGTCGCCCCCGATCAGGCTCGAGTACTCGTTCGACTTGAAGTCCGACAAGCGCACGATGACCGGCTTGGGCCAGAAGGCGGCCCCCAGGGTGGCGATGCCTTCGGTCAGCTTTTCCACGTAGAACGCCGCCGGGCTCCCGTAGCCCGCGCTCTGGCGCTCCACGGCCTGCTTCACCTCGGCCGGCAGGCGGGGATATTCCAGGGCGGCTTTCGGGTGCACGCCGATCATGCGGGCGATGATGAACTCCAGCCGGGCGAGCCCCACGCCGTCGTTGGGCAGCCGCTGGAACTCGAAGGCGAGATCCGGGTTGCCCACGTTCATGGCGATCTTCACCGGGCAAGGCGGCATGGACTGGGGCGCCAGATCCACCACTTCCACCTCCAACACCCCTTCGTAGACGTGGCCGGTATCCCCTTCCGCGCAGGAGACGGTCACCGCCTGGCCGTCCCGCAGCACCCGGGTCGCGTCCCCCGTGCCCACCACCGCCGGAATGCCCAGCTCCCGGGCGACGATGGCCGCGTGGCAGGTGCGCCCGCCCCGGTTGGTGACGATGGCGGCCGCCCGCTTCATCACCGGCTCCCAGTCCGGATCGGTCATGTCGGTGACCAGCACGTCCCCCGGCTGGACCCGCTGCATCTCCGAGGCGTCCTTGACCAGCCGCACCGGTCCGGAGCCCACCTTCTGTCCGATGGCCCGCCCGGACACCAGCACCTGGGAGCGCCGCTTGAGCCGGTAGCGCTGCATCCGATCCAGGGAGGCCCGCGCCTTCACCGTCTCGGGCCGCGCCTGAAGGATGTAGAGCTTGCCGTCGATCCCGTCCTTGCCCCACTCGATGTCCATGGGGCGGCCGTAGTGGGCCTCGATCGCCAGGGCATAGCGGGCCAGCTCCATCACATTGTCATCATCGAGGGAAAAACGCAGCCGCTCCTCCTCGGGCACGTCCACGGTGCGCACCGAGCGGCCCGCCTCCCGGGTGTCCGCGAACACCATCTTGATGGCCTTGGAGCCCCGCGTCCGGCGCAGGATGGCCGGGCGTCCTTCTTTGAGGCCCCGCTTGTAGACGTAGAATTCGTCCGGGTTCACCTGGCCCTGGACCACCGTCTCGCCCAGGCCGTAGGCGGAGGTGATGAACACCACCTGGTCGAAACCCGACTCGGTGTCCAGGGTGAACATCACCCCGCTCGAGGCCAGGTCGCTGCGCACCATGCGCTGTACCCCCGCGGACAGGGCCACCCGGGCGTGATCGAAGCCCTGGTGGACCCGATAGGCGATGGCCCGGTCGTTGAACAGGGAGGCGAACACGTGCTTGACCGCTTCCAGGACCCGATCCAGGCCGTGGATATTGAGGAAGGTCTCCTGCTGGCCGGCAAAGGAAGCATCCGGCAGATCCTCGGCGGTGGCGGAGGAGCGGACCGCCACCGAAAGCTCCGGCCCGCCCTCCTCGGCCAGGCGCTGGTAGGCCTCGGCGATCTGCGCTTCGAGGGCCGGCGGGAACGGTGCCTCCGTGACCCAGCCCCGGATCTGGGCGCCGGTACGGGTGAGGGCGGCGATGTCGTCCACGTCGAGGCGGGCAAGGGCGTCCCGGATGCGCCGGTCGAGCCCGCCCTGGGCGAGGAAGTCCCGGTACGCCTGGGCGGTGGTGGCGAAGCCGCCTGGCACCCGCACGCCGGCGTGGGCGAGATGGCCGATCATCTCGCCGAGGGAAGCGTTTTTGCCCCCCACGCGTTCCACGTCCTTCAAGCCCACCTCGTCGAACCACAGCACGTACCGTTCGCTCATTTCCCGGCCTCGTCGCGCACTGAATTGTAATCGCAACAAAAAGCGATTATTTTAACCGGTCACCACGGTTCCCGCAGCCGGACCGTTCCTTTTTATAGGTCGTTCCATGAGGCGCACGGCGTTCTTCGTCTCCGACCGCACCGGCATCACCGCCGAGATGCTGGGCCACAGCCTGCTCACCCAGTTCGAGACGGTCAAGTTCAACGAGCGCACTCTGCCCTACGTGGACACGGTCGAAAAGGCCCGGTCGGCGGTGGAGCAGATCAACCGGGCCGCCGAGCAGGACGGTGCCCGCCCCTTGGTCTTCAGCACCCTGGTAAACCCCGAGATCAACCGCATCGTGGCCCAGGCCAACGCCTTGGTGCTGGACTGCATGGACGTGTTCATCACCCCCATGGAGCAAGAGCTGGGGGTGAAGTCGAGCCACACGGTGGGCCGCTCCCATAGCGCCCGGGACGTGGTGGACTACCATCGCCGGATCGAAGCGGTGAATTTCGCCCTGGCCCACGACGACGGGGTGTCCACCCGGGACCTGCACCAGGCGGACGTGGTGTTGATCGGGGTCTCGCGCAGCGGCAAGACGCCCACCACCCTCTACCTGGCGCTGCAGTTCGGCGTCTGGGCGGCCAACTACCCGTTGACCCCCGAGGACTTCGGTTCCATGCGCCTGCCGGCGCCCCTCGCCTCTTACCGCAGCAAGCTCTTCGGTCTCACCATCAATCCGGAGCGGCTGCACCTGATTCGCAGCGAGCGGCGCCCGGGCAGCAAGTACGCCGATCTCGCCAACTGCGAATTCGAGGTGCGGGAAGCGGAGGCCCTCATGCGCCAGGAAGGGGTACCCTACATCGACGCCACGTCCATGTCGGTGGAGGAGATGGCCACCACCATCCTGCACCAGGCCAATCTCACCCGCCATATCTACTAAGGCGCTCAACCGCCTGCAGCTGCCGCAACCGCTCGTATAGGCACACGGCCGCCGCGGCCGCGGCGTTGAGGGATTCCATGCCTCCGGGCATGGGGAGCCGGACCACCGCGTGGGCCGTCTCGCGTAAGCGCCGCGAGACCCCCGTCCCTTCGTTGCCGATGACGAAGGCGGTGGGACCGGTGAGGTCCAGATCGAAAAGGCTTAAGCGGGCGTCGGCGCTGGTGGCGATCACCTGGCCGGGAAACGAGCGTGCCGCCTCCAGCAAATCCGCCCGCTCCCGTATGGGCAGCAGGAAATGGGCGCCCATGGCGGCCCGCAACACCTTGAGGGACCAAGGATCGGCGCAACCGGGCGACAGCGCCGCCAAGTCCACGCCCGCCGCCGCGGCGGTGCGGAAGATGGAGCCCACGTTGCCCGGGTCCTGAAGGTCTTCCAGCAGGAGCAGGAAGCCGGGGGGATCCCGCCGCAGGCGCGGTCGGGGAGGCGCTGCGACGGCGAGCACGCCGGGGGGCGCCGCCAGATCGGAGAGCTGGGTGCACAGGGCGTCGGAGAGGAAGAGGATGCGATCGGCCGGCACCGCCCGCAAACACGCGGCCATTTCGGGCGCCTGCGCCTTCGATTCGGCGATCGCCACCAGGTCGGGAAGCGCTCCCCGGGCGAGCAGCTCCTGCACCAGGCGCACGCCCTCCAGCACGATGCGCTCCGTTTCCCGGCGCTGGCGGCCGGAGTCGATGAGCTTCGCCAGGCGCTTGAAGGCGGGATTATCCCTGGAGCGGACGACCCGGCTTGGCGGCATTCAGTCCATCGCGCAGGTACGAAAGCCCGCGAACACGTCCCGGCGATCCGGCGTGTAGAAGTTGCGCCACAGGTTGTGGACCAGCCGGGCGCGGGTGGCGAAGCAGCCGCCCCGCAGCACTTTGTGATCGCCGAACCAGGGTTCGGAATACTCCTTGTAGGGGTCACGCACGAAACCGGGATAAGGCAGGAACCAATCGGCGGTCCACTCCCACACATTGCCCAGCATCTGCCGGCAGCCTATGGGGTTGTCGCCCGCGGGAAAGGCTCCCACGTCCGCCGGCTCCCGGTACCACCCGTCCAGACAAGCGCGGCCCGCATCGGGAGGCTCGCCGCCCCATGGATATCGGCGCTTTTCGTGGGGAAACCTCGCTCCCTTGCTCCACGCCGCTGCCATTTCCCACTCCGCTTCGGTGGGCAGCCGCCGCCTGGCCCAGCGGCAATAGGCCTCCGCTTCGTACCAGTTCACGTGCAGCATCGCCACCTCCGGGCGCAGGGGCCGCCAGCGGGCAAAGCGCCGCTCGAGCCACTGGCCATCCCGTTTCTCCCAGTACACCGGATGTTCCGCCCGGACCGACTCGCGCCAGCGCCAGCCCGCCTCGGACCACAATTCCCGGCGCCGGTAGCCCCCCTCCTCGACGAAGGCGAGGAACTCCCCGCTGGTCACTGCCGTGCGGCTGATGCGAAAAGGCCGCAACCGCACGGCATGGGCCCACTTTTCGTTGTCGAAGGCGAAGGGCTGCTGTGGAAAGGCACCAAGGTGGAACACGCCGCCGGGAACTTCCACGTCGCCCTGGACGGGAGCGGTTTGCACCGGCGGGGGCGGCGCCCCCACCGGGGGCGCCTCGTAGCCCAGGGTCTGGCGCGTGTAGAAAAAAGCCTCCCCGTGCATGTCCTCGTGGTAGAGGGCGAGGCGCACGAAATAGGGGTCCGCCTGACCGCGGGCGAGGCGTTCCAGCACTGCCTCCAGCACCCGCTCCAGGTACTCCAGGGTTTTCCGCCAGGTGAGGAGGGGCAAGCCCCAGCGCCGGTCATGAGCGACGGCCATGGAATCGTACAGGGCGTCCGCCTGGGGCAGGATGGAGGGCGCCAGCCCCTCGCCCCGCCGCCGCAGGCACCAGCGCTCCTGGAACCAGGCCACGTGCCCCAGCTCCCAGCGGGGAGGGTTCACGATGGGAAGCTGGGGCCCCAGCTCCCGTGGGCCCTCCAGGTCGGCGGTGAGCGCCAGGGTCCGGGCCCGGGCGTCCTGAAGCGCGGCACTGAGAGCGCCTGCTTCCTCTGCTATAGTCATGGGCTGCGGGAGATTCATGGGTCCAAGTTTAATCCGCCCCTGTTGCCCTTGAGAATCGCCATCGTCACTCCCTCGGCGGCTACCCGCCGCACCGGCAACCGCCGGACGGCGGCGCGCTGGCGCCGCTTCCTGGGGGAAGCGGGCCATGACGTCCGGGTTTACGGCCGCTGGACGGGCGAACCCGCGGAGCTCATGCTGGCCTTGCACGCACGGAAAAGCCATCCCGCGATCCGCGCCTTCCGCGAGGCCTTTCCCCGCCGCCCCCTGGTGCTGGCCTTGACCGGCACCGACCTCTATCGGGACATCCGCACCGATTCCGAGGCCCAGGAATCCCTCCATCTCGCCACCCGCTTGGTAGTGCTACAGGAGCGGGGGGCCGACGAGCTGGAGCCGGTCCTCCGGCCCAAAGTGCGGGTGGTCTATCAATCGGCCTCGCCCCTCGCGGTGCGCTGGCGTCTGCCCGGCCGGGCGGTATGCGTCGTCGGGCACCTGCGGGAGGAAAAGGATCCCTTCCGCGCTGCCCAGGCCCTGGCCCATATCCCCTCCGCCGTGCCGATCCACGTGATGCAACTAGGCGCCGCCCTAGCGCCCCAATTCGCCCGGGAGGCCCAGGCCCTCATGGCCCGGGAACCCCGCTACCGCTGGCTCGGGGAGCTGCCCCACGGGCAGGCGCGGCGAACGCTGGCCGCCTCCTGGCTCATGGTGGTGAGCTCCTTCATGGAAGGAGGCGCCAACGTGATCGCCGAAGCCGTGATGTCGGGGGTGCCGGTCATCGCCTCTCGCATTCCCGGCAACGTGGGCATGCTGGGGGAGGATTACCCCGGCTATTTTCCGGTGGGCGACGAGCGGGCCCTCGCTCAAGCGCTCCTGCGCGCCGACCGGGATCCCGGCTACTACGAGGCCCTGCGCGCCGCCTGCGCGGCACGCCGGCCTCTGTTCCACCCGCAACGGGAGAAAGAAGCCCTTCTCGCCGCCCTGGACGAGCTTAGGAGTTGAGGGGGCCGGCGGAAAGACCCGTCTTGAGGCGGCCTTCAACCCATGTCATAGGCCAGGGGGCCCAGGGTCGCCACGGCCACGTTGATCAACCCCAGGGCCAGGTTGATCCCCACCAGGACGCGGATCTGGGACAGGGCCGCCCCGGCCGCCTGCCAGTCTCCGGCGGCGCAGCCCCGTTTGAGGGCGGTGAAGGGGAGAAAATAGACGTAGAAGAAAATGACCGCCATCACGATGCCGATCACCATCATGGCGAGGATATAACCCGGCAGCGCCCCGATCTCTCCCACCATGTGGAAGCCGGAGAGGAGGATCAGAATCACCGCCGCCCACACCCAGAGGAAGAAGCGGCGGAACACCGCCGCCCAGAGCTTGAGCCGGGCCGGCGGCTCCAGGGTCTCCACAGCCGCCGGGCGCAGCGCCATGTAGGCGAAAAACATGCCCCCGATCCATACCACTGCCGACAGGATGTGCAGGAAGATGGCGACTCGCATGGGATCGACTCCTCGTTGTTGGTTGGATTCAATCGCAATCCGCGGGCTCCCCGGCCGGCGCCGCCTCCAGCAGGGCCCGCACGGGCGCGAAGCTTCTCCGGTGCACCGGGCTCACCCCGTGGCGGCCGAGGGCCGCCAAGTGCTCTTGCGTCGGATAGCCCTTGTGCCGGTCGAAGCCGTAGAGGGGATAAAGGGCGTCGAGCCGCACCATTTCCGCATCCCGGGCCGTCTTGGCCAGGATCGAGGCGGCGGCGATCTCGGGAACGCGATCGTCGCCTCCGATGATCGCCTCCACCGCCAGCTCGACGGGGGGGCAGTGGCAGCCGTCCACCAGCACCCGGTCGGGGCGCACGCCCAAGGCCGCGACCGCCCGCGCCATGGCCAGCAGGCTCGCCTGGAGGATGTTAAGCCGATCGATTTCCTCCACCTCGGCGCGTCCGAGGGCCCAGGCCGCGGCCGAGCGGCGGATGGCCTCGGCCAGCGCCGCCCGCCGCCCGGGGGCGAGCTTTTTCGAGTCCCGCAGGCCGGCGATGGGGCGGTGCGGGTCGAGCACCACGCAGGCGGCATAGACGGGTCCCGCCAGGGGACCCCGGCCCGCTTCGTCCACGCCCGCGATCACCGGCAGAATTCGCTTCATGGCCTGTCCAGGAGGTCGAGCACCGCCCGGGCCGCCGCGTTGGCGTTGTCCCGTTTGAGGATCCGGTGCAGGGCGGTGAATTCCCGGCGGATGCTTTCGAGCCGCGCCGGATCGTCGAGCTGGTCGAGCAGCGCCTGGCCCAGGGCTTCGGGCGTGGCGGCGTCCTGGATGAGCTCCGGCACGACGAACTTGCCCGCTAGGATGTTGGGCAGCCCCACGTAGGGCAGGTAGCCCCGGTTCTTCACCAGCCGCCAGGTGAGGGGCGAGATCTTGTAGGTGATCACCATGGGACGCTTGTGCAGGGCGGTCTCCAGGGTGGCGGTGCCGGAGGCGGCGATCACCCCGTCCGCGGCCGCCATGGCGGCGTGGGCCTGCCCCGGAAGCAGCCGCATGCCCAGGGCATCCACGTCCCCGGCGCGGGCCGCCGCCCGTTCGAAGCGCTCGGCGGTTTGCCGGTTGACCAGGGGCACGACGAACTGGACCCCGGGACGCGCTCGTCGCAGCCACACCGCCGCGTCGACGAAGAGATCCGCCATGTAGTCGAGCTCCGAGACCCGGCTGCCCGGAAGCAGCGCCACCACCAGCCGATCCTGGGGCAGGCCCAGTCGGGCGCGGGCGGCCGCCCGGTCCGGCGTCTCGGAAATCGCGTCCGCCAGGGGGTGGCCCACGTAGGTCACTGGAATGCCGTGGTCGCGGTAAAGAGGCTCCTCGAAGGGAAACAGGGCGAGCACGCGATCGGCGGCCCGGGCCACCTTGTGGATCCGCTTTGCCCGCCACGCCCACACGGTGGGGCCCACGTACTGCACGGTGCGGATTCCCCGCGCCCTCAGGGCGATCTCCAGGTCCAGATTGAAGTCGGGCGCGTCCACGCCGACGAAGAGGTCGGGGGGATCCGCGAGTAGCCGGTCCCGCAGCTTGCGCCGGATGCCCACGATTTCGAAATAGTGGCGCAGCACCTCCGCGTAGCCCATGACCGAGAGCTTCTCCATGGGGAAGAGGGCCTCCACCCCGGCCTCCATCATGCGCGGGCCGGCGATGCCATAGAAATGCGCGTCCGGGTGAAGGCGCCGGAGGGCTTGGACGAAGGGGGCCGCCAGGGCGTCCCCGGAGGGCTCGCCCGCCGTGATCGCGATGCGCAGCCGGGACTCTGACGCCCTCATGGAGGCTAGCGAATGATGCCGCGGGAGGCGCGCCCGAGGAAATCCACCAGGACGGCCAGCTCCGAATGGGAAGCGGCCTGCTGCACCAGCTCGGCCCGCGCCTCCTCCAGGGTGCGGCCCGCCTTGTACAGGGTCTTGTACGCCCGCTTGACGGCCAAGATGGAGTCGCCAGAGAAACCCCGCCGGCGCAGCCCCTCCGCGTTGATCCCATGGGGCTTGGCCGGGTTGCCCGAGGCGGTCACGTAAGGGGGCAGGTCCTGGAGCAGCACCGTTCCCATTCCCGTGAGGGAATGGGCGCCGATGTGCACGAACTGGTGCACCACGGTGAAGCCCCCCAGGATGGCGTAGTCCCCCACGTGCACGTGTCCCGCCACCTGGGCATTGTTGGCGAACACCGTGTGATCGCCCACTTGGCAATCGTGGGCGAGATGCACGTAGGCCATGATCCAGTTGTGGTGGCCCAGCCGGGTGACGCCCGCGTCCTGGGCGGTGCCCACGTTGAAGGTGCAGAACTCGCGGATCGTGTTGTCGTCGCCGATTTCCAGCCGGGTCTCTTCGCCCCCGTACTTCTTGTCCTGGGGGATCTCCCCCAGGGAGCAGAAGTGGAAGATGCGATTGCGCTCGCCGATGCGGGTCTTGCCGGTGATGACCACGTGGTGCCCGATCCAGGTCCCGGCGCCCACCTCCACGCCGGGACCGATCACGCTGTACGCCCCCACGGTCACGTCCGGCGCCAGCCGGGCGCCCGGGTCCACGAGGGCGGTGGGATGGATGGCCGCCCGGCCGGTGGATGATTCCTTCACGGTCTCGCCCCTCGCCTCCGCAACTCCCGTGCCGTTACAGGGAGCGCACGGTGCACATGAGCTCCGCTTCGGTGGCCACCTGGCCGTCCACGCTGGCCCGCGCCGCGTACTTCCAGACCCCTTTCACCTGGCGCAGGATCTCCACCTCCAGGACGAGCTGATCCCCGGCGGTGACCGGCTTCTTGAAGCGGGCGGCGTCGATGCCCACGAAGTAGTACACCGAGCTGTCGCTGCGCTCGTGCCCCATGGAGTGCAGGGTCAGGGTCGCCGCCGCCTGGGCCAAGGCCTCGATGATCAGCACCCCCGGCATGATGGGATGGTGGGGGAAATGCCCCTGGAAGAAAGGCTCGTTGATGGTAACGTTCTTGAGTGCCCGGATGCGCTTGCCCGGCTCCAGCTCCAGCACCCGATCCACCAGCAGAAAAGGATAGCGGTGGGGCAGGTACTTCATGACCTCGTGAATGTCGAGAGAAATCAAGGTGCGTTCCTTTCGAGCCGAGCAAGCCGCGCCTTCAGCTCCTTGAGCTCCCGCGCCATCTCCTCTAGGCGGCGCAGGTGAGGGGCGTTCTTGAGCCATTCCCGGTGGGGAAGAAAGGGAAAGATGGAGGTGTAGACGCCCGGCGTGTCGATGGACTTGAGGATGGTGGTGCCGCCGGAGACATCGGTGTGATCCGCGATCTCGATGTGGCCCTGGATCATGGCTGCGCCGCCGATGCGGCAATGGCGGCCCACCCGGGTGCTCCCGGCGATGCCGGCGCATCCGGCGATGGCGCTGTGGGCGCCAATGCGGCAGTTGTGGCCGATCTGCACCTGGTTGTCGATCTTTACCCCGTCTTCGATCACCGTGTCCTCGATCGCGCCCCGGTCGATGGTGGTGTTGGCGCCGATCTCCACGTCGTCGCCGATCACCACGCGCCCGAGCTGGGGGATCTTGAGCCAGCGCCCGTTTTCCAGCGCCATGCCGAAGCCGTCCGCCCCGATCACCGCGCCCGCGTGCAGGATGCAGCGCCGGCCGATCACGCAATCGTGGTAGACCACCACGCCCGGGTACAACAGGGTCTCTTCCCCGATGCTCACCCGCTCCCCGACGGAACAGCCGTCCAGCACCCGGGCCCCCTCCCCGAGGGCGGCGCCGGCCCCGATCCGGGCGCAGGCGCCCACCGTGGCCGAAGCCGGCACTCGGGCAGTGGGGTCCACCACCGCGGACGGGTGCACGCCCGGAACGGCCTTGGGGGGCGGGTTGAGGTAGGCGGCCACCTTGGCGTAATAGGCGTAGGGGTTGTCGGCCACGATCCGGGGGCGGGAGGTCTCTCCGGCGAAGGGCCGCGAGAGGATCACCGCGCCCGCCCGGGTCGAGCGCAGGCTGGAACGGTAGCGGGGGTTGCTGAAGAAGGCGATCTGGTCGGGGCCGGCCCCCTCCAGGGTGCCCACCTGGCGCACGCGCGCTTGCCCGTCGCCGATCAGCTCGCCGCCGAAGCGCGCCACCAGCTCGGACAGGGGGGCACCGGATACGCCGGAAGTTTCTGCCGCCATGGGCTCTCGCCTTCTTATCGGTCGGAGGGCGCCTTCGTGAAAGGCCCGGGCCGAACCTATTTCTCCGCGTCCAGGGCCTTGATGACCCTGTCGGTAATGTCGATGCGCGGGCTGCGGTAGACCACCGCCTCCTGCTGCAGGATCAGGTCGTATTTTTCCTGCTCGGCGATCTGCTTGATCACCCGGTCCGCCTTCTGCAGGATCTGCGCCGTTTCTTCGTTGCGCCGCAAGTTCAAGTCTTCCCGGAACTCCCGCTGGGCCCGCTGCAAGTCCCGGTTGAGGTTGGCCAGGTCCCGCTCCTTCTTGGTCCGCTCGGACTCGGGCAGGGTGACCCCGTCCTTTTCCAGGGAGGCCTGTAGGTCCCGCGCCTGCTTGACCATCTTCTGGATCTCCTGGTCGCGGGCGCTGAACTCCCGCTCGATCTTTTTCTGGGCGCGCACCGCAGGCGTCGATTCCCGCAAGATCCGCTCCACGTGGACGGTGCCGATCTTCAACTCCGCGGCCCAGGCCGGGCCGGCGCCCAGCACCAGGGCCAGCGCGGCCAGGGCCGTCCTTGCTTTCATCCTCATAGCTGGTCCTTCTCAGAAAGTGCGTCCCAACTGGAACTGGAACGGTTCCTTCTTGTCCGTGTCCTTCGCGTTGAGCGGGAAGCCCAGGGAGAGGCGCAGCGGCCCCACGGGCGAGAGCCAGCTCACGCTCACGCCGGTGGAAAATCTGACGCCCTCGCTTCCCGCCTTGGCCTCGTCGCCGTACACCGCGCCGGCGTCGAGAAAGACGCTCATGCGCGCGGTCTTGTCGTCGCGGAAGCCGGGAAAGGGGAAGAAAACTTCCGCGCTCCCCACCACCATCCTGTTGCCCCCCAGGGCCTCGTCGTTCACGTCCCGCGGGCCCAGCGACCCAGTCTCGAAACCGCGCACCGTGTTGATGCCGCCAGCGAAGAAATTCTTGTAGAAGGGCAGCGGCTTGTCGTTGTACCCGTCGCCGTAGCCCACCTCCCCGCGCAGCAGCAGGCTCCAGGTGCGCCCCAGGGGCATGAACCACTGCTGCTGATAGGAAAGCTTGTAGTATTGCAGGTCGCCCACGGGGAGGGAAACCTCCGCGCCCGCCCGCTGGAAGCGCCCCGAGCGGGGGAAGAAGGCGCTGTCCCGGGTGTCCCGCTGCCAGGCTACGGTGAACGGGAAGTTGGTGTTGCTCTCGCCGAAGGTGTTGACGAAGTCGACGAAACGCTGGGGGCTGTCGGCGAAAACGCTCACCTCGGTATTCTCCGCCCCTAGCCCAAAGAGGATGGTGTCGTCGGCCGTGACTGGAACCCCCAGCCGGAAGTTGAGACCCAGGGTGGAGGTCTTGTAGCTACCCACGTCCAGGGAGGTGGAATCCACGTCCCGCTTGAAGATGTCGAAGCCGCGGCTCACGCCGTCCACGGTCCAGTAGGGCTGGGTGAACGAGAGCGCGTACACGGTGTTGACCTTGCCTGAGTTCACCTGCAACGACAGGGCGTTGCCGGTGCCCAGGAAATTGTTCTGGGAGATGGACCCGCTCAGCACCAGGCCCTCCGAGCTGGAAAACCCGGCCCCCAGGAGCAGCGCCCCGGTTGGCTGCTCCTCCACCGTGAAGACCACGTCCACCTGGTCGGTGGTGCCCGGAACCGCCGGCGTCTCCACGTTCACCTGCTTGAAATACCCCAGGCGATCGAGGCGCTTCTTCGACTCCTCGATTCTGCGCGCCGAATACCACGCCCCTTCCAGCTGGCGCAGCTCCCGGCGAATCACCTCGTCCCGGGTGCGCGTGTTGCCCTGGATGCTGATCCGCCGCACGTAGACCCTGCGCCCAGGGTCGACGAAGAAAGTGAAGGCCACCTCCTTCTTGTCCTTGTCCATCTGGGGCACCGCGTTCACGTTGGCGAAGGCGTAGCCTTCGTCGCCCAGGCGATCGGTGATGAGCTTGCTCGATTCGGTCACCTTGGCCCGGGAGAACACTTCCCCGGGCTTGATCTTCACGAGCTTGCGCAGCTCCTCTTCCGGGATGCGCAGGTCGCCCTCCAGCTTCACGTCCGAGACGGTGTAGCGGGAGCCTTCCGTGATGGCGATGGTGATGTAAATGTCCCGCTTGTCCGGCGTGATGGAGACCTGGGTGGAGTCGATGCCGAACTCCAGGTAGCCCTGGTCCAGATAAAACGAGCGCAGGGTCTCCAGGTCCGCCGACAACTTCTGCCGGGAGTACTGGTCGTTCTTGGTGTACCAAGTGATCCAGCCGGGAGTGGTGAGCTGGAACAGGCCGAGCAACTGGGACTCGGAGAACGCCCGATTGCCCACGATGTTGATCTGGCGGATCTTGGCCACCTCCCCCTCGTCCACGGTGAAGGTGATGGCCACCCGGTTACGGTCGAGGGGAGTGACGGTGGTGCTCACTTGCACGCCGTATTTGCCCCGGCTCAGGTACTGGCGCTTGAGCTCCTGCTCGGCACGTTCCAGCAGCGCCCGGTCGAAGATGCGCGCCTCCGCCAGCCCCACCTGCTTCAGCGCCGCGCGCAACTGCTCCAGATCGAATTCCCTCACCCCGATGAAATCGATCTGGGAGATCGCGGGGCGCTCTTCCACGAAGACCACCAGCACGTCCCCGTCGCGCTCCAGCCGCACGTCTTTGAAGAAACCGGTGCCGTACAGGGCCTTAATGGCCGCAGAGGCTCTTTCCTGGGTGACCGTGTCGCCCACTTTGAGGGGCAGGTAGCTGAAGACGGTGCCGGCCTCGATCCGCTGGATTCCTTCCACGCGGATGTCGCGCACCACGAACGGTTCGAAGGCGTGGGCCGAGAAGGAGATCAGGGCTGCGGCCATGAGGCCGAGGAGCCTGCGCTTCATCCGTTCTCAGCCCGACAAGAGTCGATTGAGGTCATTGTATAAAGCAAAAGCCATGAGGACGAACAGCAGCGCCACGCCGACCTGCTGCCCGAGCTCCATGGCCTTTTCAGAAACGGGACGGCCCTTGAAAATCTCGACGATATAATACATTAAGTGCCCGCCATCGAGCACGGGAATCGGCAGCAGGTTGAGCACGCCCAGGCTCACGCTCACCAGCGCGATGAAGCTCACGTAGGGTATCCAGCCGAGCTGGGCGGACTGGCCCGCGTAATCGGCGATGGTGATGGGGCCGCTCACGTTGCGCCACGAAACCTCGCCAAGGAGCATGCGCCAGAGCATGCGCAGCGTGAGGGCCGTCGTGTCCCAGGTCTTGGCCGCCGCCCGGCCCATCGCCTCCAGCGGCCCATAGCGCTGGATCACCACTAGGGAACGGGCGGACTCGGACTGGGTGCGGACCTCGATGCCGATGCGGCCGGTCGTTTCGCCGCCCTTCCCCACCGGCTCGGGAACCACCGTGACCCGCACCCGGGCGTCGCCGCGCAGCAGCTCGAATTCCAGGGCGCGGCCGGGGTTGTCCTGGGCCTTCTTCACCACCTGGTCGGCCCGGCGGACCGGCTCCCCATCGATGGCCTCGATCACGTCGCCCTCCCGAAGCCCCGCCCGTGCCCCGGCCCCGCCGCTCAAGACCCGCCCCACGCTCACGACGCCGCTCGCGCGGTAAGGCACAAGCCCCAGCCGGGCGAGCAGCTCCGCGTCCAGATCTTCGGCGCCGAGGGCGGAAAGATCCAGGGAGCGCGCCACCCGCTGGCCTTCGGCGGTTTCCACCTCCAGCGCCAGCTTGTCCCGTCCCAGGGCCCGGTCGAGGAGCCGCAGCCGCACGTCCTGCCAAGTGGCGACCGGCTTGCCGTCGATGGCGACCAGCGTGTCCCCTTCGGCGAGCCCCGCCACGGCTGCGGCCGTACCCGGCTCCACCGGCCCCAACACGGGCTTCACCCCCGGCACCCCGGTGAGGAACAGCAGCCAGTAGAGGGCGACGGCCAGCAGGAAATTGGCGAGCGGCCCCGCCAGCACGATGGCGAAACGGCGGTACACCGACTGGCGATTGAACGCCCGGTGGCGCTCTTCGGGCCGCACCTGGCCTTCCCGCTCGTCCAGCATCTTGACGTAGCCGCCCAGGGGAAAGGCCGAGATCACCCATTCGGTCCGGTCGCGCCCGGCGCGCCAGACGAGGAGCGGCTTTCCGAAGCCCACCGAGAACCGGAGCACCTTCACGCCGCACCAGCGCGCGACAGCGTAGTGCCCCAACTCGTGGAATACGATCAGGACGCCCAGGGCGAGGAGAAAGGCGACGAGGGTGAGCAGAAAGTCTGGCATACCGCAACGAGGCCGCGCGTGCGCCCCTGGATCAAAAAAATCGATTATACAAGAGAAACCAGACGATCCCGGGCGGCCTCCCGCCCCGCGCGGTCGGCGCCCAGCACGTCTTCGAGGCAGCGAATCGCCGCCGGCGGCACCCGATCCAGCGCATAGTTGATCAGGTCCGGGATCGCGGTAAAGGGAATCCGCCGCTCCAAAAACGCTTCGACCGCCACTTCGTTGGCGGCGTTCAGCACGGCCGGCGCGTTGCCCCCGGCTTCGATGGCGCGGTAGGCGAGGGCAAGACAGGGGAAGCGTTCCAGGTCCGGCGCCTCGAACTCGAGCCGGCCGAAACCCACCACGTCCACCAGGGGCACGCCCGCGTCGATGCGTTCCGGATAGCCCAGGGCATAGGCGATGGGGGTGCGCATATCCGGGTAGCCCAGTTGGGCGATCACCGAGCCGTCCCGGTACTCCACCATGGAATGGATGATGCTCTGGGGATGGACCACCACCTGCACCCGGTCCACCGCCACGTCGAACAGCCAGCACGCCTCGATCACTTCCAGGCCCTTGTTCATCAAGGTAGCGGAGTCCACCGAGATTTTCTTCCCCATGGCCCAGTTGGGATGGGCACACGCCTGCTCCGGCGTGACCGAGGAGAACGCCTGGGCCGGCAGGGTGCGCAACGGCCCGCCGGAAGCGGTGAGCCAGAGCCGGCGCACGCCGGCGGCGTCGAGATTAGTCCTGCGGGCGCCCGGCAGCGCCTGGAGAATGGCGTTGTGCTCGCTGTCCACCGGAAGGAGCGTGGCGCCGTGGAGGCGCACCGCCTCCATGAAGACGCCGCCCGCCATGACCAGGGCCTCCTTGTTGGCGAGCAGCACCGTTTTCCCGGCGCAAGCGGCCGCCATGGCGGACTTGAGCCCGGCCGCCCCCACAATCCCCGCCACCACCACGTCCGCCTCCGGCGCCCCGGCCACCTGGGCGAACGCCTCTTCTCCCCAGAGCACTTCCGTGGCGAGGCCCTCGTCCCGCAACAACCCCGCCAGGCGTTGGGCGTCGCCCGGCTCGCGCAGCACCGCGTAGGCAGGGCGGAAGGCCCGACACTGATCGAACAGCCGATCCACCCGTTGCTTCGCCGCCAGCGCCAGCACCCGGAACCGCTCGGGGTTACGGGCCACCACGTCCAGGGTATTGAGCCCGATGCTGCCGGTGGAGCCGAGCACCACCACGCTCCGGGGCGTCCGGTCGAGTCGTTCACCCGGAAAGGAAGGGAGAGGAGTCGGCTGCAGGGGTTCGCCGATCGGTTCCATGGTCCTCAAGGGCCGCCGATAGGGCGGGCCAGCCCCGCGAGCAGGCCCGCCACCGGCAACGCCGCTGTCAGGCTGTCGACCCGGTCCAATACGCCGCCGTGGCCGGGAAGAAGGGTGCCGCTGTCCTTCACGCCCGCGTGCCGTTTGACGGCGGACTCGAACAGATCGCCCAGCACGCTCACCGCCGCCAGGGCCACCAGTAGCAGTGTAATCCAAAGGCCTTCAGCCCAGAACACGCGCACCGCCCCCGCCGTCTGGACCAGGATGGCGCCCAGGGCCACCGCGACCAGGGCCCCCATCAATCCCTCCCAGGTCTTGCCGGGGCTGATGACGGGGGCGAGCTTGCGCCGTCCCCAACGCCGCCCCACCAGGTAAGCGGCGCTATCGGCTACCCAGACCGCGGCCAGCACCAGCAGCAGCTCGGCTGGGCTCCCCCCCCTCAGGACCACTGCGGCCACGCCCGCCGGCACCAGCACCAGGGCGCCGGCACCGAGCAGCACGGGGAGAGGAAGCCGCGGCCAGCCCCGGGCGAACCAGGCGGGCACCGCCACCAGCCAGAACAGGGTTGCGGCGGTGAACACCGCCCAGGGGATCGGTGACCCTGGGCCTGCCCCCGTCCAGCCCAACAGGGCCACCAGGGCACCGATGCCGAGGGCATAGACGAGCCTGGAGACCGCCGCCGCCCCCGCGAGGGCGCCCCATTCCCATGCGGCCAGGGCGACGGCGCTGGCGATCAGGGCGGTCCAGGCGGGGTACGGGAAGAAAAACAGAGCGGCCAGGAACAGGCCGAGCAGCCCGGCTGCCGTGAGGACTCGAGACGCAAGGGTCGGGGTCAAAGCGCCGGATGGGGCGGGTCGGCGTCCCACGCCGGGAAGCCTCCTAAGCCGGTTTGCGCCGCTCCAGGGTTTCGGCCAATTGCTCGCTGGTGCGGCCGAAGCGCCGCTCCCGCTGCTGATACCAGAGGATCGCTTCGTGCAGCGCCCGAGCGTCGAAGTCGGGCCACAGGATGTCGGTGAAGTACAGCTCGGTGTAGGCGAGCTGCCACAGCAGGAAGTTGCTCACCCGCTGCTCCCCCCCGGTGCGGATGAACAGATCCGGCTCCGGCGCGTAGCTCATGGCCAGATAGGGCGTGAGGTCGGTTTCCGCGAACCGGGTCGCCAGCTCCGGCCGCGCTTGCAGCATGCGCTGGACCGCTTGCATGATGTCCCAGCGCCCGCCGTAGTTGACCGCCACGGTGAGGGTGAGCCGCCGGTTGCTCCGGGTGAGGGCCTCCGCCTGCTCGATCAGCCGCACCAGCCGCTCCTCCAGCCCCTCCCGGCTGCCCACGACCTTCAGCCGGATGCCGTTCTCGTGCAGTTTCACCACCTCCTGCTCCAGCATGCTGACGAAAAGCTGCATGAGGAAGTTGACCTCCTCCTTCGGCCGCCGCCAGTTCTCGCTGCTGAAGGCGAACAGGGTGAGGTACTCGACCCCCAGCTCGCCGCAGGCGCGCACCGTCGCGCGCACCGCCTCCATTCCCTTGCGGTGGCCGGCCACCCTGGGCAGGAAGCGCCGGCGCGCCCAGCGGCCGTTGCCGTCCATAATCACGGCGATGTGCCGGGGGATGGCGCCCACCGGCGGGATGCTCAGCGTGCTGCTCTGGTGCTCGCTCATCGGGCTCCTTTCATGGGTCGCGGGGAAACGGCCCCGGCCTAGACCGCCATCAGGTCAGCTTCCTTCCCTTGCAGGACCTTGTCCACCTCGGCGATATAGCGGTCGGTGAGCTTCTGGATCTCGTCCTGGGCGCGCCGCTCTTCGTCCTCGGAGATCTTCTTCTCCTTGAGCAGCTCCTTGAGCTGGGCGATGGCGTCGCGGCGTACGTTGCGGATCGCCACCCGGGCGCTCTCCGCCTCGTGCCGCACCAGTTTGATCAGCTCCCGGCGGCGCTCTTCGGTGAGGGGCGGCATGGGCACCCGCACCGTGTCTCCCACCGTGGCCGGATTGAGCCCCAGATCCGAGTCCCGGATGGCTTTCTCGATCTTGGGCAGCATGTTCTTTTCCCAGGGGGTGACGCCTATGGTGCGGGCGTCCAGCAGGGTCAGGTTGGCCACCTGGTTGAGGGGCGTGGGGGCGCCGTAGTAATCCACCGTGATGTGCTCCAGCAGGCCCGTGTGGGCGCGCCCCGTGCGCACCTTGGAGAACTCGGCCTTCAAGGCCTCCACGCTCCTGTGCATCTTGTGATCTGCGGTCTTTTTCACGTCGGCGATCATGGCTCGTTCCTTCTGGCTTGCGGACGAGGCGGGCATCAGCACTCGACCAGGGTTCCTTCGTCCTCGCCCATCACCACGCGCTTCAGCGCCCCCGGCTTGAAAATGCTGAACACCTTGACCGGCAGCTTCTGGTCGCGGCACAGGGTGAGGGCGGTGGCGTCCATCACCTTGAGGTTGCGGATGATGGCCTCGTCGAAGGTCAGGCGCTGGTAGCGCATGGCGTCGGGGTGGATCATCGGGTCCTCGGTGTAGACCCCGTCCACCTTAGTCGCCTTCAGCACCACGTCCACGTTCATTTCCATGCCCCGCAGCGCCGCCGCCGTGTCGGTAGTGAAGAACGGGTTGCCCGTGCCCGCGGCGAAAATCACCACCTTGCCCTCCTCCAGGTAGCGCATGGCCTTGCCGCGGATGTAGGGCTCCGCCACCTGCTCGATATTGAGGGCCGACTGCACCCGGCTCGGCAGACCCACCCGGCGCATGGCGTCTTGCAGCGCCAAGGCGTTCATCACCGTGGCGAGCATGCCGATGTAGTCGGCGGTGGCCCGATCCATGCCGGCCGCGGCCGGGGCCACCCCGCGGAAGATGTTGCCGCCGCCGATCACCACCGCGATCTGCACCCCCAGCACCGCCACCTCCTTGATCTCGGAGACGATGCGCTCGATGGTGGCGCGGTTGATGCCGTAGCTGTCTTCCCCCATGAGCGCTTCCCCGCTCAGCTTGAGCAGGATGCGCTTGTAGACCGGGCGCGACGCGGGGGCGTCCATCGGCGGGGCTCAGCGGGCTTGAGCGGCCTGGGCCATCACCTCAGCGGCGAAGTCAGACTGCTTTTTTTCGATGCCCTCCCCCACGACGAAGAGGACGTACCCCGCCACCGAGGCGCCCTTCTCCTTGAGCAGGGCTTCCACCGTGCGCTTGTCATCCTTCACGAACGGCTGTCCGAGGAGCGTCACTTCCCGGAGGAACTTCTGCACCGCGCCCTCCACCATCTTCTCCACGATGGGGGCGGGCTTGCCCGATTCGGCCGCCTTGGCGGCGGCGATGTCCCGCTCCTTCTGGATCAGCTCCGCCGGAACCTGCTCGCGGGAGACGGCGATGGGCTTGGACGCAGCGATGTGCATCGCCAGATCCTTGGCCAGAGCCTCGTCGCCGCCCGCGACGTCCACCAGCACGCCGATCTTGGCCCCGGCGTGGACGTAGGAGGCGAGCCGGCCTTTCGCCACGAGCCGGGCGAAGCGGCGCACGGAAATGTTCTCCCCGATGCGCCCCACCAGCGCCTTGCGCGCCTCCTCCACCGTGGCCCCGTTCATGGGCAGGCGCAAGAGCGCCTCCACGTCGGCAGGATTGCTCTGTGCCACCAGGGTCGCAAGCTGATTGGCGAAAGACTGGAAGTCCTGGTTCTTGGCCACGAAATCTGTCTCGCAATTGACTTCGACGATGGCCCCGAGCCGGGCGTCGGGATTCAAATGCACGGCGACGATGCCTTCGGCGGCGAGGCGGCCGGCGGCCTTGGTGGCCTTGTTGCCCAGCTTGATGCGCAGGATCTCTTCCGCTTTGGCCATGTCCCCGCCCGCCTCGGCGAGGGCTTTCTTGCACTCCATCATGGGCGCGTCGGTCTTGTCGCGCAGTTCCTTGACCATGCTTGCGGTGATTTCCGCCATGTTTCGCTCCTGACCTTCCTGGATCGCGGGCGGCCCCAGGCCGCCCGCGGCTGCAGATCTCAAAAAAAGGGGGCTTTCCGCCCCCTCTCCGTCTCGTCCTTTGTCATTCTTCCTGCGGCGTCGCCTCGGGATTGTCGACTTCGACGAACTCGTCCTCGACCAGCTCCTTGATGATTTGACTGCGCCCTTCCAAGACGGCGTCGGCAATGCCCCGGGCATAGAGCCGGATCGCCCGGGCCGAGTCGTCGTTACCCGGGATCACGTAGGTGATGCCCTCCGGCGAATGGTTGGTATCCACCACCGCCACCACCGGGATGCCCAGCTTGTTGGCTTCCGACACCGCGATCTTGTGGAATCCCACGTCCACCACGAAGAGGGCGTCCGGAAGCGCATTCATGTCCTTGATGCCGCCGAGGCTGCGCTCCAGCTTGTCCAGCTCCCGCTTGAGCCGCAGCGCCTCCTTCTTCGGCAGCCGCTCCATGGAGCCGTCCTCCACCATGGCCTCCAGCTCCCGCAGCCGCTTCACCGACTGCTTCACCGTCTTGAAGTTGGTGAGCATCCCGCCCAGCCAGCGGTAGTCCACGTAGGGGCTGCCGCAGCGGATCGCCTCTTCGCGGACGATTTCCCGGGCCTGGCGCTTGGTCCCCACGAAGAGGATGGTGCCCTTGTTGGCGGCAAGCCGTCGCACGTAGGCGGTAGCCTCCAGGTAGAGGGGCAGGGTTTTTTCCAGGTTGATGATGTGGATGCGGTTGCGGTGGCCGAAGATATAGGGTGCCATCTTCGGGTTCCAGAAGCGGGTCTGGTGCCCGAAATGGACGCCCGCCTCCAGCATTTGACGCATGGTGATCGACATTTGCGCTCCGTAGGCAAGGGTTGAGCCTCCACCCGCCCGGTCGACTCGGCCGCGCCGAGCACCCTCGCGGGGCGGGTGTGGGAATTTCGTTCCATAAACAAGATATTGAACGAATTTTGAATTTTAACATCAAAAATCCGCACGCCTCAAGGCAAAAACGCTTTTCATTGTCACCGCCGAGTCGATCTTCTATCCTACTCGCTTGCCAACGGATGAATGGGCCCTCGTTCGAAGGGCCGAGGATTTCGCTTTATGGACATGCCGGCGCGCAGCGGGGTCGTGATCAAGACCCCGGAGGAAATCGAGGCTATGCGCCTCGCCGGGCGCCTCGCGGCTGAGGTGCTGGATTTCATCACCCCTTACGTGAAACCGGGCGTGTCCACTGGCGAGCTGGACACTCTGTGCCACGAGTACATGGTCAAGGTGCAGAAGACCGTCCCCGCACCCCTCAATTACGCCCCGCCGGGCTATCCCCCCTTCCCCAAGTCCATCTGCACCTCCGTCAATCACCAGGTGTGCCACGGGGTTCCCGGAGACCGCAAGCTGAAAGCCGGCGATATCGTCAACATCGACGTCACGGTGATCAGGGACGGGTTCCACGGCGACACCAGCCGCATGTTCTTCGTGGGGGAGCCCTCGATCCTGGCCCGGCGGCTGTGCCAGGTCACCTACGAGTGCATGTGGCGCGGCATCCGGGCGGTGGCCCCGGGGCGCCACCTGGGGGACATCGGGCACGCGATCCAGGCCCACGCCGAAAGCCACGGCTTCAGCGTTGTGCGGGAGTTCTGCGGCCACGGCATCGGGCGCAAGTTCCACGAGGAACCCCAGGTGCTGCACTACGGGCGCCCGGGCACCGGGATGAAGCTCGTGCCCGGGATGATCTTCACCATCGAGCCCATGATCAACGCCGGCAAGCCCGGGGTGCGCCAGCTCGCGGACGGCTGGACCGTGGTCACCAAGGACCACAGCCTTTCCGCCCAGTGGGAGCACACGGTGCTGGTGACCGAGCGGGGCTACGAAGTCCTGACCCTCTCCCCTGGCGCCCCGCCTGAGCCCCCCCTCGACTGAGCCCATGGCCGCCCGCGCCGATGCCACGGCCCCGGCGGCGCTCCTCGCCGACCTGAAACGGGAGCTGGCGGCGGAGCGGGAGCGGTTGCGGGAAGCCTACCGGCAGCGCCCCCACCCCGATCGGGCCTTGCGCCGGCACGCCCGGCTGGTGGACCGGGTATTGCGGGAGCTGTGGCGGCGGCTCGCCATGCCTCCCACCCTGGCCCTCGCGGCGGTGGGCGGCTACGGTAGAGGAGAGCTGTTCCCTTATTCCGACGTGGACGTGCTGGTGCTGCTGCCCGCGCCGGCGGACGCGGCCCTCGCCCCGGCCCTGGAGCGGCTGGTGGGCGCCCTGTGGGACGTGGGCCTGGACACGGCCCACAGCGTGCGCACCGTGGACGAGTGCCTGGAGGAGGCGCGTCGGGACATCACCATCGAAACCACCCTCCTGGAGGCGCGCCTGCTGGCGGGCAACCGGGCCCTGTTCCGCCGGCTGAAATCGGCCCTCGCGGCCACCCTGGACCCGGCGGCGTTCCTGCGGGGCAAGCGCTTGGAGCAGGAGCAGCGCCACCAGCGCTACCACGACGCCTCCACCAACCTGGAACCCAACCTGAAGGAGAGCCCGGGAGGGCTGCGGGACCTGCAGACGATCCTGTGGATCGCCCAAGTCTGCGCCCTGGGCAAGGGCTGGCGGGACCTGGCGCAGAAGGGCCTCCTCTCCGGGGAAGAGGCGCGGCAGTTGCGGCGCCAGGAAGCGAAGCTCAAGGACCTGCGCATCCGGCTCCATTACCTGGCCGGGCGCCGGGAGGATCGGCTGCTCTTCGACTTCCAGACGGCCCTGGCCCGGGAGCTGGGGCTCACCGATCGGGGAGTGCGGCGGGCGGGAGAGCTCTTGATGCAACGCTACTACCGGGCCGCCCGGGTGGTGGCCCAGCTCAACGTGATCCTGCTCCTCGACCTGGAGGCCCGGGTCGACCCGCCGCCGCCCGGAGAGCCCCAAGTGCTCAACGAGCGCTTCCAGGTGGTGAACGGGCTGCTCCAGGCGCGGGACCCGGATGTCTTCCTCAGGCATCCCAGCGCCATCCTGGAGAGCTTCCTCCTCTTGCAGCAGCATCGGGAAATCCAGGGCCGGGACGCCCAGACGCTGCGGGCCTTGTGGCGTGCGGTGGGACAGGTGGGGGCGCGGCTGCGCCGGGACCCGGACAGCCCGGGGCTCTTCATGGAGATCCTGCGCCAGCCGGCCGGCGTCACCCGGGAGCTGCGCCGCATGAATCGCTACGGGGTGCTCGGGCTCTACATCCCGGCTTTCGGCCGCATCGTGGGCCAAATGCAGCACGATCTCTACCACGTCTACACCGTGGACGAGCACATCCTCATGGTGGTGCGCAACCTGCGGCGCTTCGCGGTCACCGAATTTGCCCACGAATACCCCCTCTGCAGCCGCCTCATGGCCGAGTTCGAGGGGCCCGAGGTGCTGTACCTGGCCGCCTTGTTCCACGACATCGCCAAGGGGCTCGGCGGCGACCACTCCAGCCTGGGCGCCCTCGAGGCGCGGCGTTTCTGCCGCCGCCATCCTCTCCCCCCGGAAGACGCGGAGCTGGTGGAATGGCTGGTGCGCCACCACCTGGTAATGTCCCACACCGCCCAGAAGCAGGATCTCTCGGACCCGGAAGTCATCGCCCGCTTCGCCCGGCTGGTCGGCACCGACCGGCGGCTCACGGCCCTTTACCTGCTCACCGTGGCCGACATCCGCGGTACCAGTCCCAAGGTGTGGAACGCGTGGAAAGCGAAGCTGCTGGAGGATCTCTTCCACCTGACCCGGCGACACCTCTCCGGGCAGGCGCCGCCCCCCGCCAGCCTGCTGGAAGCGCGGCAGGGCGAAGCGCTGCGCCTGCTGCGCCTGGCGGCGGTGCCCGACGGGGCCCATGAGCGCCTATGGTCCAAGCTGGACGTGGCCTACTTCCTACGCCACGCCCCGGAGGAGATCGCCTGGCACACCCGGGTCCTCAACTACCGGGTGGACACGCCGACCCCGGTGGTCAAGGCCCGGCTCGCCCCCGGGGCCGAAGGTATCCAGGTGCTCGTCTATTGCCCGGACCAGCCCCGCCTCTTCGCCCGTCTCTGCGACTGTTTCGCCCGGATCAACTTTTCCATCGCCGAGGCGAAGATCTATACCACCCGCCACGGCTACGCCCTGGACAGCTTCCTGGTGCTGGACCCAGAGAACAAGTCCCTGTCCTACCGGGATCTCACCAGCTACCTGGAATACGAGGTGAGCCGGGCCCTGGAAGGACCCGCCGCCCCTCCCCCGCCCCTCGGGCGCGTCAGCCGGCAGATGAAGCACTTCCCCATCGTCCCCCAGGTGCACATTCGGCCCGACGACTACGGGCGCCACCGCATCCTGTCCATCGTGGCGGGGGACCGCACGGGGCTGCTTTCCCGCGTAGCCCGGGTACTGCACGACCACGGCGTCAACGTGGAGAGCGCCCGCATCGCCACCCTAGGGGAGCGGGCGGAGGACACCTTCCTGATTTCGGGAGGCCAGCTCGGCGACGACAAGGCGGTGGTGCGCCTGGAGACCGACCTGCTGGAAGCGTTGAAGACCTGACCTACGCTTCAATGCCGGCCAGGTCCGGGAACAGCACGTCGGTGAAGCCGAACTGGGTTAAGTCGCGGATGCGCATGGGATAGAGAATGCCCTGCAGGTGGTCGCACTCGTGCTGCACCACCCGGGCGTGGAAGCCGCTCACCGTCCGGTCGATGGGGTTGCCCCGGGCGTCGTGGCCCCGGTAGCGGACGCTGCGGTAGCGGGGCACGAGGCCCCGCATCCCCGGCACTGAGAGGCAACCTTCCCAGCCCTCCTCTAGGGTTTCGTCCACCGGCGTGATCTCGGGATTCACCAGCACCGTGAAGGGCACCTCCTCCACGCCGGGGTAGCGGGGGTTCCTGGTCACTTCGAAGATCACCACCTGGAGCCCCACGCCGATCTGGGGCGCGGCGATGCCCGCCCCGTTCAACGCCCGCATGGTGTCGACGAGATCCTGCACCAGGGCGTGGAGCTCGGGGGTATTGAACCGTCCCACCGGACGCGCCGGGGCGAGCAGCCGGGGATCGCCCATGCGCAAGACTTCCCTAATCGCCATACGCTTCCACCACGTGCTCCAGGATGTTGCGCACCCGGGCCATGGCCCCTTTGAGCACCTTGGCCACGTCCTCCATCCGGATGCCCTCGGCGCTGTCCGCTCGGCCGGCGGCATAGTTGGCCACCACCGCGAGGGCCGCGTAGCTCAAGCTGAGCTCCCGGGCCAGGGCTGCCTCGGGCATCCCGGTCATTCCGACCATATCGGCCCCGTCCCGTTCCAGCCGGTCGATCTCCGCGGCGGTCTCCAGCCGCGGGCCCTGGGTGGCGGCGTACACGCCCCCCACCACGACCGGCTCCCCCGCCCGCCGCGCCGCCTCGATGCACAAGGCCCGGGTCCGCTCGCAATAGGGGTGGGTGAAGTCGATATGGGTGACCGGGGTCGCGTCGGACTCGTAAAAGGTAAAGGCCCGCCCGTGGGTGTAGTCGATGATCTGGTCGGGAATGGCGATCACGCCGGGAGTGAGATCCCGGCGGATGCCCCCCACCGACGCCACCGACACCACCGCCCGGACCTTTTCCGCCTGCAGGGCCCACAGGTTGGCCCGGTAGTTCACCGCGTGGGGCGGGATGGTATGGCCGTAGCCGTGGCGCGCGAGAAACACCACCGGGCGGTCCCGGATGGTGCCGAAGGTGAGGGGGCAGGAAGGCTCCCCGTAGGGGGTACGCACCACCTTGCGGCCGGTGATCTGCAGATTGGGCAGGGTGGTCAGCCCCGATCCGCCGATGATCGCCAACATGGGTGAACGAAACTTTCAGGCTCGCGGGAAGATGCGAACAATTTGGCCAAGGAGCCGCATGGTATCGGGCCGGCCGGCGCCGGTAAAGGGAGTTTGCCTCAGTTTTCCGCCAGGGCGTAGATGGCGGGCAGGTTGCGCCAGGCGCCGTAGACGTCCATGCCGAAACCGAAAACGTATCGATTGGGCACCCGCAGTCCCACGAAGTCGGCCCGGACGGGTTTCTCCCGGCCGATATCCTTGTCCGCCAGCACGGCGCTGTAGAAGTCCTGGGCGCCCGCCTCCAGAATCCGGGCCCGGATGGCCGCCAGGGTCTCGCCCTCGTCCAGGATGTCGTCCAGCACCAGCACCACGCGCCCCCGGGTGCGCTCCGGCGGCTCGATGCGCCACTGCACGTCAGCCCCCGAGGTCCTGCCCCGGTAGCGGGAGACGTAGAGGGTGTCGAAATCCAGGGGGAAATCGAGCAGGGGTAGGAGCTGACCGGTGAACACCACCGCCCCGCCCATCACGGGAAGCACAAGGGGATAGCGCTCGCCCAGCGCGCCGGTGATTTCCCGGGCGAGCCGCCGCACCGCCGCTCCCACCTGCTCGGCGGACCACACCAGCTCGGCCTGGTTCAGAATCTGGCGGGCGCGTTGCGGATCCAGCTTAAGCCCTCAATAGGTGAAAGTGACCACGTTCTCGTCCATGGCCTGCTCGATCACGTAGGCCCCGCCCACGGTTTCCTCAATCTCGGGAATCAGGTCGTCCCCCCACAGCTCCAGGGTAGGCGTGCACACCTTGAAATGCACCCCGGCCTCGTGGGCGTCCTTGATGAAATCGTACACGCTCTTGGGCGAGCCGGGCTTGACGTAGAGCTTTTCCGCCACGCCCTTCTTCGCCAGCTCCCCCGCCCGGGCGGTGAGGATGACTTCCACTTCGTAGTCCATGGCGGCAGCCACGGTGGCCTGGAAGAACGGCGCCCCCAGCTCGGGGCCGTCGCTCGGGTCCGTGTTCACCATCACGATCATCAGCTTGTTCGGCATCGGCGTCTCCAACAGGGTGTGTGGAACCAAATAGCTATATTAGCTTATCATGATTTTGTTATCTCATTTCCGTCCCCGGGCGGGCGCCGCACCCAGCGTTTCCAGAAAGCCCCCGAGCCCGGCCAGGTAACCGGCAAACGCCTGGCCCACTTCTCCGTGCCTGAGCCCGTAGGCCACCATGGCCTGGAGATAGCCCAGCTTGCTGCCGCAATCGAAGCGGGTGCCGTCGAACTCGAAAGCCATCACGGGCTCCTCCCGGGCCAGGGCAGCGATACCGTCGGTCAACTGAATCTCTCCGCCCGCGCCGGGCTTGAGCCCCTCCAGATGGTGGAACACCCGGGGAGTCAGGATGTAGCGCCCCACCACCCCCAGGGTGGACGGGGCCGCGCCGGGCGGCGGCTTTTCCACGATGCCGCGGATGCGCCGGACTTTCCCCTCGCCTGCGGCCATCTTCACGATGCCGTATTGGCCGGTGTCCGCCGGCGCCACCTGCTGCACCCCCAGCACCGAGCAGCGGGTTTCCTCGAAGACTTCCCTCATCTGCTGCAGGACCGGGGGGCGCGCGTCGATCAGGTCGTCGGCCAACAATACCGCGAACGGTTCTTCCCCCACTACGGGACGGGCGCACAGAATGGCATGCCCCAGCCCCAGCGCATCCACCTGCCGAATGTAGATGCAGGTGATGCCGCTGGGGATCGCCCGCCGCACCTGCTCCAGTAACTGCTGCTTGCCCCGGGCTTCCAGCTCCGCCTCCAGCTCGTAGTTCTTGTCGAAATGATCCTCGATGGCCCGCTTGTTGCGGCCGGTGACGAAGATCATCTGGGTGATCCCGGCGGCGGCGGCCTCCTCCACGGCGTACTGGATGAGGGGCTTGTCCACGATGGGCAGCATTTCCTTGGGGCTCGCCTTGGTGGCCGGCAGGAAGCGGGTGCCCAGTCCCGCCACGGGGAACACCGCCTTGGTGATCGGGAGCATGGAATACCTCCTTAGTCTCTAAGAGCGCACGAGCTTCAGGAACGCGTCCTCGTCCAGGATGGGAACGCCGAGTTCCCGCGCCCGATCGTATTTCGATCCCGGGTCGGTCCCCACCACCACGTAATCCGTGTTGCGGGAGACGCTGCCGGTCACCTTCCCCCCCAGGGCTTCGATCCGCTCCTTGGCCTCCTCCCGGGTCATGCTGGAGAGGGTCCCGGTCAGCACGAAGGTCTTGCCAGCGAGCTCGCGTGCCCCGGCTCGCCGGGTCTCCATGCGCCAGCAATGACCGTAGAAAGGCCGCAGCCCCTCGATCACCTCCCGGTTGTGGCGCTCGGCGAAGAACTGGTGGATGCTCTTCGCCACCACCGGCCCCACGTCCGGCACCTCCATGATCTCTTCTTCGCTCGCTTTCATGAGGGCCCCCAGGCTGCCGAAGTGCTGGGCCAGATCCCGGGCGGTGGTCTCTCCCACGTGGCGGATGCCTAGGGCATAGATGAACCGGGCCAGGGTGGCGTTCCTGCGGCTGCGCTCCAGGGCCTCAAGCAGGTTCTGCGCCGACTTGCGCCCCATGCGGGGGAGCGCCGCGAGCTGCTCTTCGGTCAGGTGGAACAAGTCCGCAGGGGTTTTGACCAGGCCCGTGTCCACCAACTGGTCCACCAGCTTCTCGCCCAGGCCCTCGATGTCCAGGGCCCGGCGGCTGGCGAAGTGCAGGAGGGCCTGCTTGCGCTGGGCCGGGCACACTAGGCCACCGCTGCAGCGGGCGATGGCCTCGTCCGGGAGCCGCACCACGGCCGAGCCGCACACGGGACAACGGGACGGCATGACGAAGCGCCGGGTATGGGCCGGCCGTTTCTCCGGCACCACCGCCACCACCTCCGGGATCACGTCCCCCGCCCGGCGCACGATCACCCAGTCTCCGATGCGGATGTCCTTGCGGCGGATCTCGTCCTCGTTATGCAGGGTGGCGCTCGTCACTGTGACACCCCCCACCTGCACGGGCTTCAACCTGGCCACCGGGGTGAGGGCGCCGGTGCGCCCCACCTGCACCTCGATGTCCAGGAGCTGGGTCATCTCCTCCTGGGCGGGGAACTTGTGGGCGACGGCGAACCGGGGTGCGCGGGAGACGAAGCCCAAGCGCTCCTGGTAGTCCAGGCGGTCCACCTTGTACACCACTCCATCCGTCTCGTAGGGCAGGTCGTCGCGCCGCGCCAGCAGCTTGCGGTAGAAACCCAGCAGTCCTTCCACCCCGGCCACCACCTCCCGGATCGGGGAGACCGGGATCCGCAGGCTTTCCAGATAGTCGAGCAGCCGGCTCTGCCGGTCCCGGGGAATGCCTTCCCCTTCCCCCCGGCCGATCCCATAGGCGAAAAAGGTGAGGGGCCGCTTGGCGGTGATGCGGGGGTCCAACTGGCGCAGGGACCCGGCAGCGGCGTTACGGGGGTTGGCGAAGGGGCGCTCCCCGCGGGCCTGCTGCTCCGCGTTGAGCCTCTCGAAGTCGGCCTTGAACATGAGCACTTCGCCTCGCACCTCCAGGAGCACGGGCGGCGCCTTCGCCTTAAGCCGCAGGGGGATGGCCCGCACGGTACGCAGATTCGCGGTCACGTCCTCCCCCGTGTAGCCGTCGCCCCGGGTTGCCCCCTGGACCAAGACGCCCTCCCGGTAGGTGAGGCTCACCGCCAGGCCGTCGAACTTGGGTTCCACCTCGTATTCCACTCGCTCGACCCCAAGCCCCTCCCGCACCCGCCGGTCGAAAGCCTTCACCTCCTCGTCGTCGAAAGCGTTGTTGAGGGAAAGCATGGGCGCCGCGTGCCGGACCTCGGGGAATTCCTCCATGGGCGCCGCGCCCACCCGCTGGGTGGGCGAATCGGGGGTAGCCAGCTCCGGATAGCGGGCTTCCAGTTCCTGGAGCCGGCGGAACAGGCGGTCGTATTCCGCATCGGGGATCGTGGGGCGATTGAGGACGTAATAGTTGTAGTTGGCCCGCTCGATCTCCTCCCGGAGCCGTTTCGCCTCCGCCACCGCTTCGGCCGGCGCTTTCATGGATGTCTCCTGGCGGAAGTCCCGTCCCGAAAGAAACGTCTTTCCTGCCTAGGAAAAGAGCCGCAGGGCCAGATCGCCGCCGGCAGGAATGCGCCGCGCCTCCATCAAGGCCTGGAGGCGGGCGATTTCCAGGCGGATCTTTTCCAGGCCGGCGTCGGTCAAGGCCACCCGGTTGTCGTCCACCATGACGCCCCCCAGGGTGGTGGCGAAGGTGCGGGCGAGCTGCACCATCTGCCGGAACGCATCCAGCCCGTCCGTGACCCGGGGCAGGTCCAGCTCCAGGGTGAGCCCGTCGGTGGACATCTGGGACAAGGTTTCCGCCCGGAAAGGAACGGCCTGGACGTCGGCCACTTTGAACAGGGCCTCCCCTCGCTCGTCCACGAGGGCGTAGCGACCGTCGGCCGTGAGCTTCAAACCGTTGGACTCCGCCAGGGCCTTGATCTTGGCGCCGTGGAAGCGGCGCTCCCCGGGGCTCACCACGTTGATGCCGATCACCACATCCACTTCGGCGCAGAACTGGTCCAGCAGCGCCGCCCGCACTGCCGCTTCGTCGGCATTGGGCATGGCGACCTGGGCGCCCAGAGCCTGGGCCAGGGCCTGGACCGCGTCCCGGAAGCCCCGCAGCATGACGTCGCTCACCGCCCCGTCCCGGTTGCAGAGCTGCAAGGCCACCCGCGCCCGGTCGTAGCGCCCTCTCATGCCCAAGTGGACTTCTTTCCAGGCGTCTTCCTGGGGGTCATAGACCGCGATCGAGACTGGCTTGCCGAATTCCGCTTTGCGTTGCACCAGGGGCGCCAGAGCGGCGGGTTCGATCGGGGCGGAAAAGGCGAGCTCCGCCACGAAGTCGATGTCATCGTCGAGCTGGACCGTATCGGGCTGGACGGCGGAGGCCGGCGCCGGCTCCAGGCTCGGCTCGGTTCGCGTTTCCGCCACCGGCACCGGTTCTAACCGGGGCTCCACCCGGGTCGGCTGGGCCTTGAGCAGCACGTCCTCGTGGCGATTGCCGAAGGCGCGCTCGGCCTGGCGGCGCAGCCGGCGCTGCTGGACTAGGTTGAACACGTACACGCCCGCCACCACCAGCGCGCCGACCACCAGCAGTCCCAGTTGCAGCTCGCTCATCGCGTTTCCATGTTAACGCCCGGCGGCTCCGGTCTCCAGGGCGCCGGGATTGCACGCCCGCTCAGGCGGCAGCAGCGTCCCGCAGGCGCATCGCCTCTTCCACGTCCACGGCCACCACCCGGGAGACCCCTTGCTCCTGCATGGTGATGCCGATCAGCTGGTGGGCGATCTCCATGGTGAGCTTGTTATGGCTGATGAAGATGAACTGGGTCTGCTGGGCCATGCGCTTCACCAGTTGGCAGAAGCGCTCGGTGTTGGTGTCGTCCAGGGGCGCGTCCACCTCGTCCAGCAGGCAGAAGGGCGCCGGGTTAAGCTGGAACAGGGAGAACACCAGGGCCAGCGCGGTGAGGGCCTTCTCTCCCCCCGAGAGGAGGTGGATGGAGGTGTTCTTCTTGCCCGGCGGTTGGGCGATGACCTGGAGCCCAGCGTCCAGGATTTCCTCCCCGGTGAGGACCAGCCGGGCCTGCCCCCCGCCGAAGAGGGTCGGGAACAGCTCGGCCAGGTGGTTGTTCACCTGGTCAAAGGTGCTCATCAGGCGCTCCCGGGTTTCCCGGTCGATGCGCCGGATGGCGTTCTCCAGGGTTTCCACCGCGGCCCGGAGATCTTCCGACTGGGCGTCCAGGAAGGCTTTGCGCTCCTCGGCGGCCTTGAGTTCCTCCAGAGCCGCCAGATTGACCGCCCCCAGCTCCGCGATCTCGTTGTTGAGCCGGGTGATCTCCCCCTGCAGCGACGAGGCCCGGGGTTTCTCGCCCAACTGGGCGGCCAAGGCCTCCTCGTCGGCGCCCATTCCCCGGAGCTGCTCCTCGAACTGGGCCACCGTGAGCCGCGCTTCCTGTTCCTTGAGCTGGGCCTCGGCGAGCTTCTGGCGCAAGGGCTCGAGCCCCTGCTCGATGGTCAGCCGGCTCTCCTCCAGGGAGCGCAACCGGGCGCTCGCCTCTTCCAAGGCGTCCCGCGCCTGGGCGAGGGCCTCCTCCCGGGACTGGCGCTCCTCCAGGGCGGCCTGCAAAGCGGCCTCGATGGGGGCAGGATCCAACCCGGCCAGTTCTCCTTCGAGGGCTTCCAGGGAGGCCCTGGCCGACGCCATGTCTTGATCTATGACTCTAAGAAGATCCTCAAGCTCATTGATTTTGCTTGACGCGAGCTTCTCGTGATAGACAGCCTCCTGGGCTTCGTGGAGGGCCTGCTGATGGGCCTGCCGCCGTTCCCCCAGGCGGGTCTCGGCCGCCCGGCATGCTTCTTCCTGGACGCTCTCCGCCTGCTTCGCGGCGGCGATCTCTCCCGCGATTTCCTCCAGCCGCTGGATCGCCGCCTCCCGGCGGCTCTTTTCCGTCCGCTCCTGGGCGTCGATCTCCTCCAGCTCGGCGGCGATTTGCCGGCTGCGGGCCCTCACCCGCTCCGCCGCCTCGGCCGCCTTGAGGGCCGCCATTTGGACCTCGTGCCGGCGCTGGCGGGCCGCGGCCAGGGCCGAGCGGTCTTCCTCCAGGGCCGCCTCCAGGGCCCGCACCTGCTCCTCCTCCTGGGCGACGGCCCTGGCCTGCGCCTCGATGGCGGCGCGCTGGGCTATTCCCTCCCGGGCCAGGGCCTCGATCTCCCGCTCCCGGGCCAGCACCCCGTGCAGCCCGGAGTCGGGAACGTAATAGGTGATGCTCGCCCGAGTCACCAGGTGCCCGCCGGGGAGCACGAAGGCCTGCCCCGGCTGGAGCAGGTGCCGACGCTCCAAGGCGGCCTCCAAGGACTGCGCCAGGAAAACCCCCGCCAGCCAGTCGTCCAGGGCCGCCGCCACCCCCTCGTCCCGGCAAGTCACTTGGGCGCGGAGGCGGGGAGCCGGATCCGGGTCCGGGGCCAAAGAAGGCACCGTTTCGGCCCTGGGCTCGAAGCAGGCGAGCTTTCCGGGTGGCGGCCCGTCGCTCCAGCGACCGGCCTCGTCCAAGGCCTCCAGCGCCACCGCGTTGAGCCGCTCCCGCAGCACCGCCTCCAGGGCGTCTTCCCAGCCCTCGCCCACCGCGATCGCCTGCCAGAACCGGGAACGGCCCTGGAGCCCCTGGACGGAAAGCCAGGCGGTAAGCCTCTCGTTGCTCTCGAGCCGCCGCTGGAGCTCTTCCAACGCCGCCCGCCGGGCCTCCACCTCGGTCAAGCGCTGCTCCTGGGCCTGGAGCCCCTGGCGGGCGGCCTCAAGGGCCGCCTGGGCGGCGGGCAGCCGCTCCATGCCCTGGGCCAGGGCCGCCTCCTGCTGCGCGATCCGGCGGTCGATGTCCTCCAGCTCCCGCGCCAGGCGCTCGCCTTCGTCCGGATTCCCTTGGGGCAGCCCCCGCCACTCCTCCTCCAGGCGCTCGCGCCGAGCCGCCAACTGGGCCAGCACCCTCTCGGCGTGGCTCAGATGGGTTTGTTCCACTTCCCGGGCCTGCTCGGCCCGCATGCGCTCCCGCTGAGCCTCGCCGTAACGGGCTTGGGCCGCCCGGTGGGCTTCTTCCAACCGGGGCAGGTCCCGGCCCTCCCCTTCGGCTCGTTCCTGGCGCAGGCGCGCCTCCTCGGTGGCCCGCTCCCGCTTCGCCCGCCAATGGGCGAGCCCCGCCTGGGCGTTGGCCCGGCGCTCTTCGTGCTGGGCCAAAAGATTCCTCGTGGTGCCCAGTTGCTGCTCGATGCGGCTGCGGCTCGCCCGCAGGTGCTGGAGCTGCTGCTCCAGCCGGGCCACTTCCGCGTTCGCCTGGTACAACGCCCCCTGGGCGCCGTGGAGCGCATCGCTCAAGCCGTAGTGGCGCTCCCGGGCTTCCTCCAGGTGGCGCTCGGCTTCCCGCAGCCGGGCGATCTCCCCTTGCAGCGCCGTCTCCAGGCGTTCCATCTCCCGCGCGAGCCGCTCCCGGGCCGCCGCGGCTTCCTGCCTGCGGGTGAGGGCAAGCAGGGCCTGGACGGTGCGCAGCCGCGCCTGGAGCTCGTGATAGCGAGCCGCCACCTGGGCCTGGGCCTGTAGCCGCTCGAGCTGCTTCTCCAGCTCCTGGCGGATGTCGTCCACCCGGGCGAGGTTCTCCCGGGCGTCTTCTAGCCGCAGCTCGGTCTCCCGCCGCCGTTCCCGGTACTTAGACACGCCCGCCGCCTCCTCCAGGAACACCCGTAGCTCCTCGGGCCTGGCCTCGATGATGCGGGAGATCATCCCCTGTTCGATAATGGCGTAGGGACGCCCGCCCAGGCCCGTGCCGAGGAAGATGTCCTGCACGTCCCGCCGGCGCACGTGGAGGTTGTTGATGTAGTAGGAGGACTCGCCGTTGCGCTCGATCACCCGCTTGACCGCGATCTCGGCGTATTGGGACCACTGCCCGCCGGCCTTGCCCAGGCTGTTGTCGAACACCAGCTCCACGACCGCCCGGCTCACCGGCTTGCGCTCCAGGGAGCCGTTGAAGATCACGTCCTGCATG
This sequence comes from Pelomicrobium sp. G1, assembly GCF_051905455.1. Taxonomy (NCBI): domain Bacteria; kingdom Pseudomonadati; phylum Pseudomonadota; class Hydrogenophilia; genus Pelomicrobium; species Pelomicrobium sp. G1. Next base: position 36,810 of record NZ_JBQACR010000005.1, on the reverse strand, counting down.
GACTCGCCGCGCAAGGCGGAGGCCCGGGATTCCCCCAGCACCCAGCGCACGGCGTCGATGATGTTGGATTTGCCGCAGCCGTTGGGACCGACGATGCCGACCAACTGGCCCGGGAGCGGAATATGGGTGGGATCGACGAAGGACTTGAACCCGGCGAGCTTGATGTGGGCGAGGCGCAACGGGGTGCCGACCAGTCGTTATAATGTTCGAGAATCAACGGGCATTCGCCGCGCCGGCGCCGCCCGCCCCCCCGGGAGCGCGGCCTGCACCCGCCGGGACGGCGGCCCATCGGGCGGCGACTCCCGCTTGGAGAATGGCCGGCATTTTAACTGAATTGACGAGCAGGCGAGAATGGCCACACGTCCCTCCAAGCAGCTCGAGACCTTCCCCAACCCGGCCCCGGATCGGGACTACCTGATCCACATGGAGATTCCGGAGTTCACCTGCCTGTGCCCGAAGACCGGCCAGCCCGACTTCGCCACCCTGATCCTGGATTACATCCCCGACCGGCGGTGCGTCGAGCTGAAGAGCCTGAAGCTCTACATCTGGTCCTACCGGGATGAGGGTGCCTTCCACGAGGCGGTCACCAACCGTATCCTGGACGACCTGGTGGCCGCCACGGAACCCCGATACATGCGGCTGCGGGCCCGCTTCTACGTGCGCGGCGGCATCTTCACCACAGTGGAGGCGGAGCACCGGAAGGCGGGATGGGAGCCCGCCGCGCCGGTCCTGCTGCCGGAGTTTCCTCGGGAGGCAAGCACACGCGGCTGACCGAACGCCCGCCCGGATCGCGGGTCCGCGCGTTGGCGCCGATGCCACCCGGCCGATATAATTCGCCGGTTTAACGACAACGACGGCGCCCCACGCCCGATCCTCGATGAACCCCCACCTCGAGCGCCTGCAGCCCTATCCGTTCCAGAAACTCCAGCTTCTGCTCCAGGGGGCGAGCCCCAACCCCGCCTTCAGGGCCATCGATCTGTCCATCGGCGAGCCGAAGCATGCGACGCCGCCCTTCATTTTGGAAGCGCTGGCGCAAGCCCTTTCCTCCCTCGCCCGCTATCCCACCACCGCCGGCCAGCCCGCCTTGCGCCTGGCCCTGGCCGACTGGATCGCCCGGCGCTACGCCCTGCCGGAGATCGACCCGGAGACCCAGGTCCTGCCGGTGAACGGGAGCCGGGAAGCCTTGTTCTCCTTCGCCCAGGCGGTGGTGGATTCCGCGCGCCCCGGCGCCACCGTGGTGTGCCCCAACCCCTTCTACCAGATCTACGAGGGAGCGACGCTCCTCGCCGGCGCAACGCCCCAGTTCCTCAACCTGCTGCCCGAAAACGGCTTCGCCCTGGACTTCGCCCAGCTCCCCGAAGCGGTGTGGCGCCGCACCCAGCTCGTGTACGCCTGCTCGCCGGGCAACCCCACCGGCAGCGTGATGGGCCTGGACGAGTGGCGCCGCCTGTTCGAACTCTCCGACCGCCACGGCTTCGTCGTCGCCTCCGACGAGTGCTATTCCGAGATCTACTTCGACGACGCCTCCCGGCCCCTGGGCGCCCTGGAGGCGGCCCACCGGCTGGGGCGCCGGGATTTCCGCGGGCTCGTGGTCTTCTCCAGCCTGTCCAAGCGTTCCAACGCGCCGGGGCTGCGCTCGGGCTTCGTCGCCGGCGACGCGCAGATCCTGGAGCGTTACCTGCGCTATCGCACCTACCACGGCTGCGCCATGAGCCCCGCGGTGCAGGCGGCGAGCATCGCGGCCTGGCGGGATGAAACCCACGTGGAGGAGAACCGCCGGCTCTATCGGGCCAAGTTCGACGCCGTGCTGCCCCGGCTCGAGCCCCTAGGGGCAAGGAGGCCCGACGCCGGGTTTTACCTGTGGCTGCCCACGCCCTTCGACGACACCGCTTTCGCCCGCCTGCTGTACCGCGACTATAATGTGACCGTTCTTCCGGGCTCCTACTTGGCGCGGGAGGCCCACGGCCTCAATCCCGGGCGCAACTTCGTGCGCGTGGCCCTAGTGGCTCCGCTGGACGCCTGCGTGGAGGCGGCCGAGCGCATCCGCCGCTTCGCCGCCGAGGGCCGCGGCGGGGCCGCCGCCGCGGGATGATAACGTCATCGACCGAGGACCCACTGCCGATGAAACAACTCCAGAGCATCATCGAGGAAGCGTTCGAGCGCCGCGGCGAGATCACGCCGCGCAACGTGCCCACCAAGGTTCACGAAGCGGTGATGGAGGTGGTGGACCTCCTCGACAAGGGAAAGCTGCGGGTGGCAGAGAAGATCGACGGCCGCTGGGTGACCCACGAGTGGATCAAGAAGGCCGTGCTGCTGCTGTTCCGCATCGAGGACAACAGCTTCATCAAGGGCGGCTTCACCAACTACTTCGACAAGATCCCGTCCAAGTTCGCGGAGTACAACTCCCGCGACTTCCGCGAAGGCGGCTTCCGCGTGGTCCCCCCGGCGGCCGCCCGCCGGGGCTCCTACATCGCGGCCAACGTGGTGCTGATGCCCTCCTACGTCAACATCGGCGCCTACGTGGACGAAGGCACCATGGTGGACACCTGGGCCACCGTGGGTTCCTGTGCCCAGATCGGCAAGAACGTCCATCTCGCGGGCGGCGTGGGCATCGGTGGGGTGCTGGAACCGGTCCAGGCCAACCCCACCATCATCGAGGACAACTGCTTCATCGGCGCCCGCTCCGAGATCGTGGAGGGCTTGATCGTCGAGGAGGGGGCGGTGATCGGCACCGGCGTCTTCCTCTCCCAGAGCACCAAGATTCTCAACCGGGAAACGGGGGAGATTCTCTACGGGCGGGTGCCCGCGGGCTCGGTGGTCGTCTCCGGCAGCCTTCCCTCCCCGGACGGCAAGTACAGCCTGTACTGCGCGGTGATCGTCAAGCAGGTGGACGCCAAGACCCGCGCCAAGACCAGCATCAACGAGCTGCTGCGGGGCATCTAGCGGCGCGCGCCGCGGCGGCGCGGTTGAAGACCCAAGGAGCATCCCATGATCATCGCACCGCTGCTCAAGCTCATGGCCGAGAAACAGGCCTCGGATCTGTTTTTCACCGTGGGCGCGCCGATCCAGATCAAGATCAACGGCGTGTGCATGCCGATCAACGACAAGCCGCTGGAATCGGACCAGGTGATCAAGCTGGCCTACGGCCTGATGACCGAGGACCAGATCCGCACCTTCGAGGCCACCATGGAGATGAACTTCTCCTTCAGCCTGCCGGAGGTGGCCAACTACCGGGTCAACATCTTCCGCCAGCGGGGCGATCTGGCGATGGTCATCCGGCACATCAAGAGCACCATCCCCACAGTGGAGGAACTCAACCTGCCCGTTATCCTTAAGGACCTGATCATGGAGCGCCGCGGGCTGATTCTAGTGGTGGGATCCACCGGGGCGGGCAAGTCCTCCACCCTGGCGGCCATGATCGAGCACCGCAGCGCCAACCGCACCGGCCACATCCTCACGGTGGAAGATCCCATCGAATTCGTGTTCAAGCACCGCAAGTCTATCGTCAACCAGCGGGAAATCGGCATGGACACGATCTCCTACGCCAACGCCCTCACCAACGCCATGCGGGAGGCGCCGGATTTGCTGATGATCGGGGAGATTCGGGACCGGGAGACCCTCAAGCACGGCATCATCTACGCCCTGACCGGCCACCTGTGCGTGTCCACCCTGCACGCCAACAACAGCTACCATGCGCTCTCGCGCATCATCAACTTCTTCCCCCACGACGCGCGCACCGCCTTGCTGGCGGACCTGGCCATCAGCCTGAAGGCCATCATCTCCCAGCGCCTGGTGCGGGGCGTGGACGGGAAACTCCTGCCGGCGGTGGAGATCCTGATCAACACCACCTACATCTCGGAGCTGATCAAGAAGGGGGAAATCGACGCCATCAAGGAGGCCATGGAGACCACGGTCTCGCCGGGGTCCCAGACCTTCGAGCAGGCCCTGTTCAAGATGTACCAGGCGGGCAGAATCACCCGGGACGAAGCCATGGCCCACGCCGATTCGCCCACCAACCTGGCGGCCCTCATCGACTACGGCCAGATCCGCCTGGCCGAGACCGGCGCCAAAGGACCGGGTGCGGCCGCCCCGGAAGAGCCGCCGATCAAGATCGACCTGATCGACAAGTGAGCCCCTGCATCCCCGGCCCGGCTCCGGCTTCGGGGCGGGGCCGTCCTTCAAAAACCAGAACCGTCCCATGCACCCCGCCGTCGAGCTTGCCCAAGCGCTCATCGCCCGTCCCTCGGTAACCCCCGACGACGCCGGCTGTCAGCAGCTCCTGGGCGAGCGGCTGGAAAGGGCGGGTTTCCGCGTGGAGCGGCTGCGCTTCGGCGCCGTGGACAACCTCTGGGCCCGGCGCGGAACCGGGGGCCCGGTGCTCTGTTTCGCCGGCCACACCGACGTGGTGCCCCCGGGTCCTCTAGAGCAATGGACGAGCGATCCCTTTCGGCCCACGATCCGCGACGGCGTTCTTTATGGCCGTGGAGCGGCGGACATGAAGGGGGCGATCGCCGCCTTCGTGACCGCCGTGGAAGCCTTCTTGAGCGAGCACCCGCGCCACCGGGGCTCCCTCGCCCTGCTCCTCACCTCCGACGAGGAAGGCCCGGCCGTGGACGGCACCGTTCGGGTAGTGGAATTGCTCGAGGAACGGAGGGAGGCGATCGACTACTGCATCGTGGGCGAGCCCACCTGCGCCCGGGTGGTGGGGGACACGCTGAAGAACGGCCGGCGCGGCTCCCTCTCCGGAACGCTCACGGTGAAGGGCATCCAGGGCCACATCGCCTACCCCCACCTCGCCAGGAATCCCATCCACCTGGCGGCGCCGGCCATCGCCGAGCTCGCCCGCACGGTGTGGGACGAGGGCGACGAATTCTTCCCCCCCACCTCCTGGCAGATCTCCAACATCCGCGGCGGCACCGGGGCGACCAACGTGATCCCGGGCGAGGTCACCCTGCAGTTCAACTTCCGCTTCTCCACCGCCAGCACCGTGGAATCCCTCTTGGAGCGGCTGCGGGCGGTGCTCGACGCCCACGGGCTCGAGTACGAGCTCGCGTGGGAGAGGCCCTACAACCGGCCCTATCTCACTCTGCCGGGGCCGCTCGCCGAAGCGCTCAAGGCCGCGGTGCGGGAGGTGGCGGGCATCGAGCCGGAGCTCTCCACCACGGGTGGCACCTCCGACGGCCGGTTCATCGCCCGGATCTGTCCCCAGGTGGTGGAGCTGGGGCTGCTCAACGCCACGATCCACAAGATCGACGAATGCGTGCCCCTCGCCGACCTGGCGCGGCTCGCCGACATTTACGGCCGGGCGCTGCGCCGGCTTCTCGCCTGAGCCCTCCGTTCGACGAAGCGCGGCAGGAGCTCGCCACGGTCCGTGACCTGCTGCGCTTCGCCGTGAGCCGCTTCCGCGAGGCGGGCCTCGCCTTCGGCCACGGCACGAGCGACGCCTACGACGAGGCGGCCTACCTGATCCTCCACGCCCTGCATCTTCCCCTGGATCGGCTGGAGCCGTTCCTGGACGCCCGGCTCACCTCGTCGGAGCGAAGCGCGGTGCTCGAGCTCCTCTCCCGGCGGGTGCAGGAGCGGCGGCCGGCCGCCTACCTCACCGGGGAGGCCTGGCTGGGGGACTTCCGCTTCTACGTGGACGAGCGGGTGATCGTCCCCCGCTCCTTCATCGCCGAGCTCCTGCGCGACCAGCTCGCCCCCTGGGTGGCCGATCCCCATGAGGTGCGCGCCGCCCTGGACCTATGCACCGGCAGCGGCTGCCTCGCCATCCTTCTGGCCCATGCCTTCCCTGGCGCCCGGGTGGATGCCTCCGACGCTTCCGCCGCTGCCCTGGAGGTGGCGGCCCGCAACGTGCGGGATTACGGGCTCAAGGAACGGGTGCGGCTCCTGCGCTCCGACCTGTTCGAGTCCCTGGAGGGAAACCGCTATGACGTGATCGTCTCGAACCCGCCCTACGTGGACCAGGCGTCGATGGAGGCGCTGCCGCCCGAGTATCTCCACGAGCCGCGGGAGGCCCTGGCAGGGGGAGAGGACGGCCTCGACTTCGTGCGCCGCATTCTGGCGCAGGCCCGCTCGTTTCTGGCGCCGGGCGGCGTTCTCGTGGTGGAGATCGGGCATCACCGGGACGTCCTGGAGGCTTCGTTCCCCCAGCTGCCTTTCGTCTGGCCGGAGGTGAGCAGCGGAGCGGGCCATGTGTTCCTGCTCCATCGGGATGATCTTCCCTAGCCCACCTCCGCCAGGGGCTCGGGAAGGGTGGCCCGACCGGTCCCTACCGGCCCGGGGACCGTGCGCCGTCATAAAACTTCATCGTACCGCGGCGGGCTGGCGGCGGGCCTTCTCTTCCTCGTAGCGGGCGGTCGCATCCCGCGCGATCGCGACCGAGCCCACGACGCTTCCGTCGGGTCCGCGAACGACGGCGAAGCTCATGTCCACGTACAGGCGCTTGCCGCTCTTGTGCAGCGCGCGGGTGATGGTGGCGCGTCCGCCGAGCCGGGTCGTCCCCGATTCGATGGCGCGGCGAAAGCCCACCCAATGGGCCCGCCTCAAATGCTCCGGCACGATCAGGTCGAGACTCGCCCCTAGCGCCTCTTCCGCCCCAAAGCCGAAGAGCGCCACGGCGGCCCGGTTCCAGAAGCGGATCACGCCATCGCCGTCGGCGAAGATCACGGCGTCCGCCGCCTGCTCGAGAATCGAATGGGCGAGTTTCGGGTCTTGCTCCATGGTCATCCCTCTCGGATCTCCGATTCGGAATTCAGCCCCGGAGGCGCGGGGGTCTGCTCCGCCGGGCGGCAGTCCGCCGGCCATCCGGGCGGAACCGTTCCCGCCGCTCCGGGGAAGCGGCGGGCTGGGAGGCCCGGCGGCTTGCGGGCTTCTTCTTGCCGGCGTCGGTCCGGGGCGAGGGCGCTGGCAAGCCCACCGCCTGGAGCAGGGCTTCCACCGCCTCCGGCGCCAGCTCCCGCCAGCGGCCCCGCTTCAAGTCGGAAGGCAAGGCGACAGGGCCGAAGCGGATGCGGATGAGCCGGCTCACCTCGTGGCCCACCGCGGCGACGAGCCGCCGCACCTCCCGGTTGCGCCCCTCCCGCAGGGTCATCCGGTACCACACGTTGCTCCCCGAACCGCCGGCGTCTTCCAGGACCTCGATCCGGGCCATGCCGTCTTCGAGCCGCACGCCGGAGAGGAGCCGCTGCTTTTCCTCCTCGGTGAGCGCCCCTCGCACCCGCACCGCGTACTCCCGCGCCATCGCGTAGCGGGGGTGCATGAGGCGGTGGGCCAGTTCCCCCGAGGTGGTGAGGATGAGCAGCCCCTCCGTGTTGTAATCGAGCCGTCCCACGGGCACCCAGCGGCCGCCCCGGGCCGGTGGCAGGTGCTCGAACACGCTCGGGCGGCCCTCCGGATCCCGGCGGCTCACGATCTGCCCCGCCGGCTTGTGGTAGAGGAGCACCCGAACTTCCTGGGCCGGGGACACCCGAAGGGTACGCCCGTCGAGGCGCACCGTGTCTCCCGGCTTGACCCGGGCGCCCAGCACCGCCGGCCGGCTGTTGACGCTCACCCGTCCCTGGCGGATCCATTCCTCGATCTCCCGGCGGGAACCGAAGCCCGCCCGGGCCAGGACCTTCTGCAGCCGTTCCCCCTGGGCCGCGCCCGCCATCAGAGGCCCCGCCGCTCCCGCACCGCCTGGGCGAGCGTCCCCGCGTCCACGTGCTCCAGCTCCCCGCCCACGGGCAGTCCTCGGGCGATGCGGGTGATCTTGAGCCCGTGGCCGCGCAGCAGCTCGCCGATATAGTGGGCCGTGGCCTCCCCTTCCACGGTGAAGTTGGTGGCGAGGATCACTTCCCGCACCACCCCGTCCTGGGCCCGCCTGAGCAGCCGATCCAGACCGATCTCCCGCGGGCCGATCCCGTCCAGGGGGGAAAGACGTCCCATCAGCACGAAGTAGAGACCCTGGTAGCACTGGGCCTGCTCCATCATGAGGAGATCCCCCGGGGTCTCCACCACGGCCAGCAAAGCGGGGTCCCGGCGGCGGGAGCGGCACAGCTCGCACACGGGCTCTTCGGAGAAGTTGTTGCAACGTTCGCAGTGGCGGATGCGGGCGAGGGCCTGTTCCAGCGCCTTAGCGAGCCGGGCCGCCCCCTCCCGGTCCCTCTGCAGCAGGTGATAGGCCATGCGCTGGGCCGACTTGGGTCCGACCCCGGGCAAGCAGCGCAGGGCTTGCACCAGGTCTTCCAGGCTGGAGACGGGTTTCATGGAAACAAGCGGAAACTGGAGGCGCGCGGCGGACGGAAAGCGCCCCGCCCAGCGAAAGGCAGGCCTTTCGCCGCGGGCGGCGGGGATTCAGAACAGCTTGAGCCCGGGGGGTAGGGCCATGCCGGCGGTCACGGCGCTCATGCGCTCCTGGATTGTGGCCTCCACCCGCCGCACCGCATCGTTGACCGCCGCCGCCACCAGGTCCTCCAGCATGTCCTTGTCCTCGCCGCCCAGCAGGCTGGGATCGATGACGACCCGCTTGACGTCGTGGCGGCAGGTCATCACCACCTTCACCATCCCGGCGCCGGCCTGGCCTTCCACCTCCAGGCTCGCCAGCTCTTCCTGGACGCGCTTCAGGTTTTCCTGCATCTGCTGGGCCTGTTTCATGAGCCCGGCGATTCCGCCTTTCATCGGTATGCTCCCGCGTGTGGCTTCAGTTGAGCGGCTTGATGGAGGAATCGACCAGTCGCGCGTCGAAGTTCTCGATCAGCTCGCGCACGAAGGGGTCCTTTTCGATCGCCTCGATGGCCTTCCGCTGGCGCTCGCGCCGCTCCCGGTTGGCCATTTCGGCCGGGGAGAGGCCGGCACCGGCGCCGCAAGTGAATTTTACCTTGAGCGGCCGCCCGAAGTGCCGGCGCACGGCCTCCGCCACCCGCTCCTCGTAGCGCTTGTCCAGGAGGTAGCGGTGGGCCTCCGGCAGGCGAAGGGAGAGCTCCTGGTCGTTCAGACCCGCCAGCTCGCAATGCTCGGCGAGCTGCTTCGCCATGCCCGAAAGCCCGAGGCTCGCCACGAGGGCCGGCCAGTCCACCTCCGTCCGGTACGCCGCCCGGCTGGACGCGGCCGCCGGGGCGGGAGCCTCCCCGGCGGCCGGCGGGAGGGAACGGGCCGGAGGAGTCTCCTCCCCCTGGGGCGCGAAGGCCAGCATGCGCAGCAGCGTCATGGTGAACCCGGCGTACTCGTCCGGGGCGAGATCGAGCTCGCTGCGGCCGTGGATGGCGATCTGGTAGTAGAGCTGCACCTCCTCCGGGTCGAGGAGGCGCGCCAGGGTCAGCACCTGCTCCCGGTCCGGAACCTCCTCGCCCAAGGCCCCCGGGGCGGCCTGGGCCAGGGCCACCTGGGTCAGCAGGGCGGCCAGGTCTTGGAGCGCTCCTTCGAAGGAAGCGCCGGCGGCCTCCATTTCGTCGGCGATGGCCTTCAGCCGGGCGCCGTCGCCCGCCTTCACCGCCGCCAGGATGGCGCCGAGGCCGCCCCCCGCCACCGTGCCCAGCATAGCTCGCACCGAGGCCTCCTGCACCCGGCCGCCCCCATGGGCGATCGCCTGGTCGAGGAGGCTCAAGCCGTCCCTCAGGCTCCCCTGGGCCGCCCGTGCCAGGAGCTGCACCGCGGCGGGCTCAAAGGGGATTCCCTCCGCCTCCAGCACCTGGCGCAGCCGCCCGGCCACCTGGGGAGCCGGGATGCGCTTCAGGTTGAACTGGAGGCAGCGGGACAGCACCGTGACCGGGATCTTCTGGGGGTCGGTGGTGGCCAGCACGAACTTGACGTGCTCCGGCGGCTCCTCCAGGGTCTTGAGCATGGCGTTGAAGGCACTGCGGGAGAGCATGTGCGCCTCGTCGATGATATAGATCTTGTAGCGGCCGCTCACCGGGGCGTAGAGGGCGTTCTCTAGCAGCTCCCGCATGTGGTCCACCTGGGTGTTGGAGGCGGCGTCCAGCTCGATCAGATCCACGAAGCGGCCGGCGTCGATCTCCCGGCAAGCGCTGCACGCCCCGCAGGGGGTGGCGCTCACCCCGCCCTCGCAGTTGAGCGCCTTGGCCAGCACCCGGGCCAGGGTGGTCTTGCCCACTCCCCGGGTTCCGGTCAGAAGATAGGCGTGATGGAGCCTGCCCTGCTCCAGGGCGTTCGCCAGCGCCCGCACCACGTGCTCCTGCCCCACCAGCTCCTCGAAGCGGCGGGGGCGCCATTTGCGGGCCAGGACTTGCGTCACCGATCAAACCCTAAAACCAGTAACCGAAGCGAACCTGATGGAAATTGATGCCGTTGTTGGGGGACTTGATCCCGGCGTTGGACAGGTGCTGGAAGCGATAGCTCAGGTCGAAGGCCTGGCGCGGCCCGAAGCGTAGCCCCAGCCCCAAGTGATCGCCGAACTGGAAGCTGGACCCGAAGCGCCGCTGCCGGCTCACCGAAGTCTCCGACAGGAAGTGGGCCCCGATGCCGCCCTCCAAGTACGGGATGAAGCCGCCGGCGCCCGCCCACTGCAGCCGCAGTACGGGGGTCAAGCCTATATCCCACAGCCCCGAGTTGGTCCTGTTCAAGCTATCGTTCATCCAGCGGCCGATCTGCAAGTCCCAATAGCCTCCCAGGGACCAGCCCGCCCGCTCTAGCCAGTGCACCTTCCAATCCCATTGGGCCGCCACCCGCACGAGGCTCACGTCCGCGTTGGAAGAGTCCGACACCCCCCCTTCGAGGGCGATCCCGTCCACCGCCCAGACCGGGGCGGCCAGCACCGCGCCCAGAAACGCAAGGATTCTTTTCACTTGTTGGTTCTCCTAACGCTCCCTTCCTCTCCGCCCCCGGGGCAGAGGAAGGAAGGCGGTCAACGGTCGGCAACCCTTGACCGGCGCGATGAAAGGGTGGCGAGCCTGACCCCCGGCACTTGCAGAGAATAGCTGTGGCTGCTTCCTTCCGGACCTGACCAGGTTCACTATCGTGCAATGCGGGGAGGCCCGCCGTTGATCATGCCCCCGCCCGGGAGCCGTAGCCCGTCGCGGACCCCCGCTCCCCGGGCCGGGTGGGAAACCCGGAATCCTCCGGGCGTCCGTCCCAAAACGCCCCGTAGGGTACCACATGCGCGCCGCCCCCGCCGCATGACCTGTCCCTGTTTCCCAATGGTGGGACGATGGCGCTGGCGGACCGGAGCTACAAAAAGTCGATAAGTCTTGTGTCTTATATAAGATTAGGGTTAAGGTTATAGGCCAAAAGGCCGCGCCCGGCCGGAGACGATCGTGGCGCGCGCTTACCGCGCCGCACTAAAATGCTCTAAAACGAAAGAAGCGGCGGCAGGATTTTTCATCATTCCATGACCTTGAAGGAGGAAGCCATGGCTGCAATCGAATCAGTGCTCCAGGAAACGCGGGTCTTTCCCCCCAGCGAAGAGTTCGTGAAGCAGGCCAACGTCAAGGGCATGGACGCCTACCGGGCGCTGTGCAAGGAGGCCGAACAAGACTACGAGGGATTCTGGGCCCGAATCGCCCGCGAACAGATCGCGTGGCATAAACCGTTCACCCAGGTGCTGGACGAGAGCAAGGCGCCCTTCTACCGCTGGTTCAGCGACGGGATGCTCAACGCCTCCTACAACTGCCTGGACCGGCATCTCTCCACCCAGCCGGACAAGACCGCCATCATCTTCGAGGCCGACGACGGCAAGGTCACCAAGGTCACCTACAAGGAGCTGTACCGGCGCGTGTGCCAGTTCGCCAACGGTCTCAAGTCCCTCAAGATCAAGAAGGGGGACCGGGTGGTCATCTACCTGCCCATGAGCATCGAGGCGGTGGTGGCCATGCAGGCGTGCAACCGCATCGGCGCCATTCATTCGGTGGTCTTCGGCGGCTTCTCGGCCAAGGCGCTCCACGAGCGCATCGTCGACGCCAGGGCGGTGGCGGTGATCACGGCGGACGAGCAGATGCGGGGCGGGCGGGCGATCCCCTTGAAGCCCGCGGTGGACGAGGCCCTAGGGATGGGCGGCTGCGAATCGGTCAAAAGCGTCATCGTCTACAAGCGCACCGGCGCCAACATCGCCTGGAACGCTTCCCGGGACCTGTGGTGGCACGACCTGGTGAACGGCCAGGGGGACACTTGCGAGCCCGAGTGGGTGGAGGCCGAGCACCCCCTGTTCCTGCTCTACACCTCCGGCTCCACCGGCAAGCCCAAAGGCGTGCAGCACTCCACCGGCGGCTACTTGGTGCACGCCGCCCTCACCATGCGCTGGACCTTCGACTACAAGCCGAGCGACATCTTCTGGTGCACCGCCGACGTGGGCTGGGTGACCGGGCACACCTACATCACCTACGGGCCCCTGGCCGTGGGCGCCACCCAGGTGATGTTCGAGGGCGTGCCCACCTACCCCGACGCGGGGCGCTTCTGGAAGATGATCCAGGACCACAAGGTGACGGTGTTCTACACCGCTCCCACCGCCATCCGCTCCCTCATCAAGGCCGGGGCGGAGCAGCCCAAGAAGTACGACCTCTCGAGCCTGCGCATCCTGGGCACCGTGGGAGAGCCCATCAACCCCGAGGCCTGGATGTGGTACTACGAGACGGTGGGCAACAAGCGCTGCCCCATCGTGGACACCTGGTGGCAGACCGAGACCGGGGGCCACATGATCACCCCGCTGCCGGGGGTGACGCCCCTCAAGCCCGGCTCCTGCACCCTGCCCCTGCCCGGCATCATGGCCGACATCGTGGACGAGACCGGCCAGTCGGTGGAAAAAGGCAAGGGCGGCTTCCTGGTCATCCGGCGTCCCTGGCCGGCCATGATCCGCACCATCTGGGGCGATCCCGAGCGCTACGTCAAGAGCTACTTCCCCAGCGACTTCGGCGGCAAACTCTATGTGGCGGGGGACGGCGCCAACCGGGACATGGACGGCTATTACTGGATCATCGGGCGCATCGACGACGTGCTCAACGTCTCCGGCCACCGGCTGGGCACCATGGAGATCGAGTCCGCCCTGGTGGCGAACCCCCAGGTGGCCGAGGCGGCGGTGGTGGGCAAGCCCCACGAGGTGAAGGGGGAGGCGGTGGTCGCCTTCGTGGTCCTGAAAGGCCCACGGCCGGTGGGCGAGGAGGCGCAGAAGATCGCCGCCCAGCTCAGGAACTGGGTGGGCGAGCAGATCGGCCCCATCGCCAAGCCCGACGAGATTCGCTTCGGCGACAACCTGCCCAAGACCCGCTCGGGCAAGATCATGCGCCGGCTGTTGCGCTCCATCGCCAAGGGCGAGGAGATCACCCAGGACGTCTCCACGCTGGAGAATCCGGCGATCCTGGAGCAGCTCAAGGTGACCCAGTGAGCCGGCGGGTCTCGTCCGCGGTCGGCCCTGGACGGCGGGAGCGTCCGACGCGCTGAGCCGGCGGACCCCTGCTCCGGCGGGGTACCATTCGAGGGCGCCCCGCCGGTTTTCTCCTTTTCCAAACACTGTCCGGTGACGCTGCCCGCCTTGATTCAGTACGACCATGGCATCGCCGCGGTGGACTCGGGCTATTACCGGCCCAACCTGGATGCGATCCACGTCATCGTGGAGCGGGGCCGAGCGGCTATCGTGGACACGGGCACCAGCCGCTCGGTCCCCGGGCTCCTGGCCGCCCTGGAGGCGCTGGGGGTGGATCGGCACGCGGTGGACTACATCCTGGTCACCCACATCCACCTGGACCACGCGGGCGGCGCCGGGCAGCTCGCCCTGGCCCTGCCCCGGACCCCCATCGTGGTCCATCCCCGGGGAGCGCGCCACCTGGTAGATCCGGGGAAGCTGGTGGCCAGCACCCAGGCAGTCTACGGCGAAGAGGAATTCCGCCGGCTCTACGGCGAGGTGCTGCCGGTGCCGGCCGAGCGGCTGATCGAAGCCCCCGACGGCTTCCGCCTTTCCCTGGCCGGGCGGGAGCTCGTTCTTCTCGACACCCCCGGCCACGCCCGGCACCATTACTGCATCTACGACGCGCGCTCCCGCTCGGTCTTCACCGGCGACACCTTCGGCATCTCCTACCGGGAGTTCGACGGGGAGGGGACGGAGTTCATCTTCCCCACCTCGACCCCGGCCCAGTTCGACCCCGACGCGGCCCATGTCTCCATCGACCGCCTGGCGAGCCTCGAGCCCAGGCATGCTTTTCTCACCCACTACAGCCGGGTGTCCCACGTGGCGCGGCACGCGGCCACCCTGCACCGGCTGCTGGAGGAGTACCGGCGGCTGGCCGAGCAGGCCCGCTCCGCGGGGCCGGCGCGCCACCGGGTGCTCACCGAGGGCCTGCGGGAGCTGCTGCTCGAGGAGGCCCAGGCCAGCGGCAGTCCTCTGCCGGAGGAGACCGCGGCGCAGCTCCTCGCCATGGACATCGAGCTCAACGCCCAAGGAATCGAAGTCTGGATGGACGCTAAGGCCAAGGCCTGAACGGAAGCCGCCCGCCGGGGCGGGGTGGATACCAGGTGCTAATATTGGAAAAAGCTCCACCGCCGAAAGGGTTGCCGCCATGAGGGAGAACGTGACCGGGGAGCGGCTGATCGCCGTGTTCCTCGTCGGCTGCCTGTTGTTCAACTACCCCCTCCTCGACCTCTTCAACAGCGACGCCGAGGTCTTCGGCATACCGCTGCTCTTCGCCTACATCTTCGCCGCCTGGATGCTGCTGATCGGGCTGATGGCCTGGATCGTGGAGGCGCGTCCGGGCCGGCGGGAGCACTAAGCTCCGCCGATGCTGCAAGGCTCGGTCATCGTCATCGCCTCATTCGCCTACCTGGGCATCCTGTTCGCCATCGCCTATTACGCCGACAAGCGGGCGGACGCCGGGCGCTCGGTCATCGCCAACCCCTACATCTACGCCCTGTCCCTGGCGGTCTACGCCACTTCCTGGACCTTCTACGGGAGCGTGGGGCGCGCCGCCTCCACCGGCATCGGGTTCCTGCCCATCTACCTGGGCCCGACCTTGATGGCGGCCCTGTGGTGGTTCGTGATGCTCAAGATCATCCGCATCAGCAAGGCCAACCGCATCACCTCCATCGCCGACTTCATCTCCTCCCGCTACGGCAAGAGCCAGCTCCTGGGGGGTCTGGTGACCGTGACCGCGGTAATCGTCATCATCCCCTACATCTCCCTGCAGTTGAAGGCGGTGTCCAACACCTTCAGCCTGCTGCTGCACTACCCGGAAGTCTCCGCCCCGGCGGCGCGCGCGGCCCAGCCGGTGGTGAGCGACAGCGCCTTCTACATCGCTCTACTGCTGGCGGCTTTCACCATCGTCTTCGGCACCCGGCACCTGGACGCCTCCGAGCGCCACGAGGGCATGGTGGCGGCCATCGCCTTCGAGTCCCTGGTGAAGCTGCTCGCCTTCGTCGCCGTGGGGCTGTTCGTCACCTTCGGCCTGTACAACGGCTTCGCCGACATCTTCGACCGGGCAGCGGAGCTGCCCAAGCTGAACGCCCTGCTCACGGTGGGCGGCGCCGCGGGCACCTACGACACCTGGGCCTCCCTCACCGTGCTGTCCATGCTCTCCATCATGCTCCTGCCGCGGCAATTCCAGATCTCGGTGGTGGAGAACGTGAACGAAAAGCACGTGCTGAAGGCGATCTGGCTCTTTCCCCTCTACCTTTTCGCCATCAACATCTTCGTCCTGCCCATCGCCTTCGGCGGGCTCATGCGCTTTCCCGACGGGGGTGTGGACGCCGACACCTTCGTGCTCACCATCCCTATGGCCGAGCAGCAGGAAGCGCTCGCGCTGTTCGCCTTCATCGGCGGGCTGTCCGCCGCCACCGGCATGGTGATCGTGGAGACCATCGCCCTGTCCACCATGGTGTGCAATGATCTCGTCATGCCGGTGCTGCTGCGGCTGCGCTGGTTGCGGCTGACCGAACGCCCGGACCTGACCGGGCTGTTGCTCGGCATCCGGCGCGGCGCCATCGTCGCCGTGCTGCTGCTCGGCTACCTCTACTTCCGCCTCGCCGGGGAAGCGTACGCCCTGGTGTCCATCGGCCTCATCTCCTTCGCCGGCGTGGCTCAGTTCGCCCCGGCGTTCTTCGGCGGCATGTACTGGAAGGGCGGAACCCGCACCGGCGCCATCGCCGGCCTCACGGCGGGCTTCCTGGTGTGGGCCTACACCCTGCTCCTGCCCTCCTTCGCCCGTTCCGGCTGGCTACCCATCTCCTTCCTCGAAGCGGGCCCCTTAGGCATCGAGCTGTTGAAACCCCTGGAGCTTTTCGGCCTGCGGGGTCTCGACCAGAACACCCACTCCCTCTTCTGGAGCATGCTGGCCAACATCGGCGCCTACGTGGCCGGCAGCCTCCTCACCCGTCCGAGCGTGGCGGAGCACAGCCAGGCGACCCTGTTCGTCGACGCCTTCAAGAAATCCCCGGAGTCCACCGGATCGCGCTTCTGGCGGGGGTCGGCCACCGTGGACGACCTGCGGCCCGTGCTCAGCCGCTTCCTCGGGGCCGGACGGGCCGAGGAGGCGCTGCGCGAGTACGCCCTCCGGCGCGGGCTGGAGGACGTAAGCGACCTGCAGGCCGACGCGGACCTGGTCCACTACGCCGAGACCCTGCTCGCCGGCGCCATCGGCGCGGCCTCGGCCCGGGTCATGGTGGCCTCCACGGTAAAGGAGGAACCCCTGACCATGGACGAGGTCCTGAACATCCTGGACGAGACCTCCCAGATCATCGCCTATAGCCGCCAATTGGAGAGCAAGTCCCGGGCGCTGGAAAGGGCGACCGCCGAGCTCAAGGCGGCCAACGAGCGCCTGCAGGAGGTGGACCGGCTGAAGGACGACTTCATCTCCACCGTCACCCACGAGCTGCGCACCCCCCTCACCTCGATCCGCGCCCTCACCGAGATCCTGCATGACAACCCCGACCTGGACGCGGCCGAGCGCACCCGCTTCCTCGGCATCATCATCAAGGAGAGCGAGCGGCTGACCCGGCTCATCAACCAGGTGCTGGACCTGGCCAAGCTGGAATCCGGCAACGCTGACTGGCACAACACGGAGCTGGACCTGCGGGAGGTGATCGAGGAGGCGGTCGCCTCCACGGCCCAGCTCTTTAAGGAGAAGCGGGTCAAGCTGGAGACCCGCCTGGAGGCGAACGTGCCGCGCATCACCGCCGACCGGGACCGCCTGGTGCAGGTCATGCTAAACCTGCTCTCCAACGCGGTGAAATTCTGCGAGCCCGAGCGGGGCCGGGTGACCGTCACCTTGAGGCGGGAGGGCAAGACGCTGCGGGTGGACGTGAGCGACAACGGAATCGGCATCAGTCCCGAGCACCAGAAAGTGATCTTCGAAAAATTCAGGCAGGTGGGGGACACGATGAGGGCCCGGCCCTCGGGCACCGGGCTAGGGCTGCCCATCAGCCGCCAGATCATCGAACATTTCGGGGGACGGCTGTGGGTCGAGAGCGCGCCCGGGCGCGGGGCGACGTTCTCGTTCACCATCCCCCTCGCCCCCGAGCGGGTCGCCGCGGCCGCGCGGGCTGGACAAGCCGACGCGAGAACCGGCGCACAAGGGGAAATCGCCGCAACGGAGGAGGCCAAGCATGGGCAAGCGGATACTGATCGCCGACGATGAGCCCAACATCGTCGTTTCGCTGGAGTTCTTGATGGAGCGGCACGGCTACGAGATCCGGGTCGCCACCGACGGGGAAGAGGTGTTGCGGGCGGTCGAGGAATTCCGCCCCGATCTGATCCTGCTGGACGTGATGCTGCCGGGCAAAAGCGGGTTCGAAGTCTGCCAGAAGCTGCGAGAGGACCCCGCCTGGCAGGGGGTGAAAATCGTGATGCTCACCGCCAAGGGGCGGGAGACGGAGGTGGCCAAGGGGCTCGCCCTGGGGGCCGACGCCTACATCACCAAGCCCTTCTCCACCAAGGAGCTGATCGCCCAGGTGAAGAAGCTTCTGGGGGAACAGGCCGCGTGAGCCGAGGGAGGTTCGTCCTCGTCCTGGCTCTCTGCTACGGGGCGGCGATGGGCCTGCCCGGGCTGCTGGGCTGGCTCGTCTGGCGGCGGCTCCCCACCGAGCTGCAGGGCCCGGCGCTGGAGGCGCTGGCGGACCAGGCGGTGCTGTTCGCCATGACGGCCGTGGGCGTCCTGTTCGCCTTGGCGATCCTGCTCGAGCTCCTTTCCAACCTCTACCTGACCCCGATCCGCCGCTTGCGGGAGGACCTCCAGGTCATGCTGGAGGCCAATCCCGCCCATCGCGCGAGCGCCGAAGGGGCTGCCGACGTGCGCGCCCTGGTGGAAAGCGTCAACCGCTTCGCCGAGCACTACCACGCCCTGCTGGAACGGGTGGAAGCCCGGGTGGAAGAGGCCAAGCGGGCGGTGGAGGAGGAAAAAAACCGCCTGGCGGCGGTGATCTCGGAGCTCGCCCAGGGGGTGCTCGTGTGCAACATTGAGGGGCAGATCCTGCTCTACAACAACCGCGCCCGGCAGCTCCTTTCCGCCAATCCCGCGGGATCGGCGACCGGCGGCCTGGTGGGGCTAGGGCGCTCGGTGTTCGGCGTGATCGACCGGCCGCTGATCCTCCATGCCCTGGACACCATCCACAGCCTGCTCTCCCAGAAGCGCCCCCATGCGGTGGCCCGGTTCGTCACCACCGCTCCCTCGGGGCAACTCGTGCGGGCGCTGGTGGTGCCGGTGCTCGGCAACGAGGGGCTGACCGGGTTCGTCATGACCCTGGAGGACGTGACGCGCACCGTGGAACAGGGCAGCCGTCGGGATGCCCTGCTGCAATCCGTCACGGAGGGCAGCCGGGCGGCGCTCGCCAGCATCCGCGCCGCGGTGGAGACGCTGCAGAGCTTTCCCGACATGCCGGCCGAGCAGCAGGGGCGCTTTATCGCCGTCATTAGCCAGGAAGCCAGCCGTCTCTCCGAACGCATCGAGGGCGCCATCCGGGAATTCTCCGACGCCATGAAGGCGCAATGGGTCATGGAGGACATGCTGGGCGAGGACCTGGTGGCCGCCGCCTGCCGGCGTATCGAGACGCGGCTCGGCCTCGCCGCCAAGGCGGAAATCCTGGCCCCCGACCTGTGGATGCGGGTGGACAGCTTCGCCCTGGTCCAGGTCCTGGCCTACCTGGCCGCCCGGCTCAAGGAGGAGTTCGGCGTGTGGGAGCTGCGCCTGCGGCTCGCGGGCGAGGGACGGCTCGCCCATCTGGACCTGGTGTGGCGCGGCGCGCCCCTTTCGGCGGAAACCGTGTTCGCCTGGGAGAGCGAGCCCCTCACCGCGGGAGGCGAGGACCTGCCCCTTACGGTGAAAGACGTGATCGAACGCCACGACGGGGAGATTTGGTACCAGCGGGACCGCCCCGCCCAGGAGTCGTATTTCCGCCTGCTGATCCCGGCCAGCGCCCCGGAAACCGTGGGCTTCGCCCTGCCCGCCCCGGCCGGGAGCCGGCCCGAATACTACGACTTCGACCTCTTCCGCCAGCAGCCCTCCAGCCCGGCGCTGGACGAGCGCAGGCTCACGGAGCTCAAGTACACCGTGTTCGAC
This sequence comes from Pelomicrobium sp. G1, assembly GCF_051905455.1. Taxonomy (NCBI): domain Bacteria; kingdom Pseudomonadati; phylum Pseudomonadota; class Hydrogenophilia; genus Pelomicrobium; species Pelomicrobium sp. G1. The sequence goes on along the minus strand of NZ_JBQACR010000005.1, from coordinate 17,347 downwards.
ACCGAGACCACGGGGCTGGAGCCTTCGGCGGGCGACGAGATCATCTCCATCGGCGCGGTGCGCATCGTCAACGGCCGGCTGCTCCTGCACGAGGTATTCGACCAGTTGGTGGACCCGCGCCGGCCCATGTCGCCCGAATCCATCAAGGTGACCGGCATCGACCCGTCCATGCTCCGGGGCCAGCCCCCCATCGAGGCGGTCCTCCCGGCGTTCCATCGCTTCTGCGAGGACTCGGTGCTGGTCGCCCACAACGCGGCTTTCGACCTGCGCTTCCTGCAGATGAAGGAAGCCCAGGCGGGGGTGAAGTTCGACCAACCGGTGCTGGACACTTTGCTCCTCTCCGCCGCGATCCAGCCCAATCAGGAAGACCACAAGCTGGAGGCGATCGCCGCACGGCTGGGAGTCCCCGTGGTGGGCCGGCACACGGCCCTCGGGGACGCCATCGTGACCGCGGAAGTGTTCCTCAAGATGATTCCGCTCCTCGCCGAGCGGGGTATCCACACCCTGCGGCAGGCCCGAGAGGCGTCCCAGCGGACCTACTATGCGCGCGTCCGGTACTGAAAAGACGCGGCAGGAAACGGCGCCGCCCGGCGGGCGCACCGGCGCGGCGGAACTGCCGCCCATGGACCGCCTGCTCTCCACCCTCGCCCACAAGCCCGTCACCTGCCCGCCCCACGCTTCCATCGGATCGGTGCTGGAAACCATGCAAAGGCACGGCATCGGCTCCATGATCGTGGTGGACCAGGCCGGCGGGCCCCTTGGTATATTCACCTTGCATGACCTGCTGAGCCGGGTCGCCCTGCCCCAACGGAGCCTCGCCGACCCCATCGAGCAGGTGATGACCCGCAGCCTCACCACCCTGCCTTCCCACGCCACCGCCTACGAGGCGGCCCTGGCCATGGTGCGCCACGGGATCCGCCATCTTCTGGTGGTGGATGCCGGGCGGCTGGTGGGGGTCGTTTCGGAAAAAGACCTGTTCAGCCTGCAGCGGGTGAGCATGCGCCAGCTCTCCCAGGACATCCGCAACGCCGACAGCCTGGAGAGCCTGCAGCAGTTCAGCGCCGAGGTGCGCAAGCTGGCCCAGAGCATGCTCGTCCAGGGCGTGGCGGCGGAGCAGCTCACCCAGTTCATCGCCTCGCTGAACGATCTGCTCACCCAGCGGGCGATCGACCTGGAGTTCCGCGGCGCGGACCTGGAGCCGATCCGCTGGTGCTGGCTCGCCCTGGGCAGCGAGGGGCGCCTGGAGCAGACCCTAAGCACCGATCAGGACAACGGGATCCTCTTCGAGGTGCCCCGGGGTACGACCGCAGGGGAGGTGCGCGAGCGGCTGCTGCCGATCGCCCAGCGGATCAACCTGACCCTGGATCGTTGCGGCTTCCCCTTGTGCCGCGGCGACATCATGGCGGGCAACCCCCACTGGTGCCTGAGCGCGGAGGAGTGGCGGGGGAAATTCGCCGCCTGGATCGACAGCGGCAGCCCGGAAGCCCTGCTGCACGGCTCCATCTTCTTCGACTTCCGTCCCCTGCACGGGGAAGCCCGCCTCGCCCTGGAGTTGCGGCAGTGGCTGCTCCCCCATGCCAGCGCGAACCGCCGTTTCCTGCACCAGATGGCGGAAAACGCCCTGCGCAACCGGCCGCCCCTGGGCTTTTTCCGGGACTTCGCCGTGGACGCTAGCGGCGAGCACCGCAACACCATCGATCTGAAGCTGAACGGAGCCACCCTGTTCGTGGACGCCGCTCGCATCTTGAGCCTGCACACCCAGGTGCCCGCCACTAACACGGCGGAACGGCTGCGGCGCTCGGCGGAAAAGTTGCACCTCCCCCGGGACGAAGTGGAAGCCTGGGTCGAGGCGTTCTACCACATCCAGCGGTTGCGGCTCCAGCACCAGTACCAGAGAATCCTCGAGGGCCTGCCGCCGAACAACCGCTTGAACCCTTATGCGCTCAACCGGTTCGAGCGTCGCATCCTCAAGGAGGCGCTGCGGCAGGCGAAAGCCCTGCAGGCGCGCCTGGCCCTGGAGTATCAGGTCTCGGGATTGACCGGCTGAGGCCCGAGCGCTCAAGAGGCGTCGCCGTGGTCGAGCTGGTAGCCCCGCCCGTGGAAGGTGCGCACCGTGACGCCGCTATTCTCCAGCTTCTTCCGCAGGCGGTGCACGTAGACCTCGATGGCGTTGAACGTGACCCCGTCGTCGAAACCGCAGAGCCGCTCCAGAAGCTGCTCCTTGCTCACCACCCGGCCGAAGTGCTGGAGCAGCACCTCGAACACACTCACTTCCCGGGGCGATAGGGGCAGCGTCTTGCCCTTCACCTGCAGGGTCCGGGTGACCGCGTCGTAGCTCACCCCCTCCCCCAGCATCTGGGACGGGAGGCTGTACCGGCTGCGGCGCAGCAGCGCCCGTACCCGGGCCAGGAACTCGTTCACGCTGAAGGGCTTGGCCATGTAGTCGTCGGCGCCCAGGTCCAGGACCCGGGCCTTGTCGTCCGGCGCGTCCCGGGCCGAAAGGACCAGCACGGGGGTGGCGCTCAAGCGGGCCCTAAGCCGCCGCAGCACCTCGAACCCGTCCACGGTGGGCAGCCCCAGGTCCAAGATCACCAGGTCGAAGGGATGGCGCTTGAGCACCTGGTCGGCGGTCTCCCCGGTGCCCACCCGGTCCACCGCGTAATTGGAGATTTTCAAGGCGAATTCGATCGCCTCCCCCAGCACGGGGTCGTCCTCCACCACCAGGATTCTCACGGCTCCTCCAGCGGTCCTAGGCCCCCAGCGCTCCCCGCTCCACCGTTTGCCTTTGCCCCGGGCCGTTGCTACATTGAAAGAGCTAAGTTAAGGCGCCCTAGAAAAGGTCCGGCGGGCGTAAGGATTCTGTAAGCTATTCTAGCTTAGGATTCAATAAAAACATCAAGCTACTTCGCCTCATTCAACTGACCGCAAGAGGAGGACGCCCATGCAGCTCACCGAGCGACACCGGGAGTACTGGCGCAAGAACCTGAGGCTTACAGGAATTCTGTTGTTCATCTGGTTCTTCGTCACCTACGTGATCGGCTTCTTCGCCAAGGGCCTGAGTTCCATCACGATCCTGGGTTTCCCGTTCCCGTTCTGGGTGGGCGCCCAAGGAGCCCTGATCATCTACGTGATCATCATCTGGTTTTATGCCCGCTACATGAACAAGCTCGACCAGGAGTATGGGGTCGCGGAAGGGGAGGAATGACCGATGGCCGTCTCGAGTCAGGCTCAATTTAACCAGGCGCTGAAGAAGTACTACAGCTTCTACACCGGCGGTTTCATCGCCTTCGTGATCGTCTTGGCCATTCTGGAAGCCCTGGGCATTCCGAACCGGGTGATCGGCTACATCTTCCTGTTCGCCACCGTCGCCCTCTACGCCGGCATCGGCATCATGAGCCGCACGGCGGACGTGGCCGAGTACTACGTGGCCGGGCGGCGGGTGCCGGCCTTTTTCAACGGCATGGCCACCGGCGCAGACTGGATGTCGGCGGCTTCCTTCATCGGCATGGCCGGTAGCCTTTACCTGTTGGGCTACGATGGACTGGCTTTCATCATGGGATGGACCGGCGGCTACGTGCTGGTAGCCCTGTTCATCGCGCCCTACCTGCGCAAGTTCGGCCAGTTCACCATCCCCGACTTCCTGGGGGCCCGTTACGGCGGTCACGTCCCACGCCTGATCGGGGTCTTCGCCGCCATTCTTTGCTCCTTCACCTACGTGGTGGCCCAGGTGATGGGCGTGGGCATCATCACCAGCCGGTTCACGGGCCTGGAGTTCGGCATCGGGGTGTTCGTCGGCCTGGCCGGCATCCTGGTGTGCTCCTTCCTCGGCGGCATGCGGGCGGTGACCTGGACCCAGGTGGCCCAGTACATCATCCTGATCATCGCCTACCTGATTCCCCCCATCTGGTTGGCGGCCAAGCAGACCGGCGTGCCGGCCCCGTGGGTGGTCTACGGCTACCAGCTCCAGAAAGTGACCCAGCTCGAAGACAAGATCCTCGCCGATCCCAAGGAAAACGAAGTCCGGGATATCTTCAAGCAGAAGTCCGAGGCGGCCAAGGCGGCGCTAAAGGACCCCGCTAAGGCCTATGCGGACGGCAAAGCCGCGCTGGAGAAGCGGCTCGCCGACTTGAAGGCGGCCAACGCTCCGGCGGAGGAGATCGTCAAGGCCGAGGAAGCGCTCAAGAAGTACCCGGCCACCCTGGAGGCCGCCGTCGAGCAGTGGAAAAAGGATGAGAAGTTGGCTGCCCGGGCGGCGCCGCTCAAGCGCCACGCCGAGATCTTCGCCGGCAAGGACGAACAGGACGTCGCCGTCAAACGGCGCAATTTCCTGGCCCTCATTTTCTGCCTTATGGTGGGCACCGCGGCCCTGCCCCACATCCTGATGCGCTATTACACGACGCCGAGCGTCAGGGAGGCAAGGCAATCGGTCTTCTGGTCCCTGTTCTTCATCTGCCTGCTCTATCTCACCGCGCCGGCCCTGGCCGTGCTGGTGAAATACGAGATCTACGCCAACCTGGTGGGCTCGGCCTTCGCCGAGTTGCCCCGGTGGGTGTCCCTATGGCAGGCGGTGGACCCGACCTTGCTCTTCCTCTCGGATGTAAATGGCGACGGCATCATCCAGCGGGCCGAGATCGCCATCCACGGCGACATCGTGGTGTTGGCAACCCCCGAGATCGCCGGGCTGCCCTACGTGATCTCCGGCCTGGTGGCGGCGGGGGGACTCGCGGCGGCCCTCTCCACCGCGGACGGGCTGCTGCTCACCATCGCCAACGCCCTCTCCCACGACGTCTACTACAAGATGATCGACCCCAACGCGCCCACCTCCCGGCGCCTGGCGGTGGCCAAGACCCTGCTCCTGATCGTGGCCCTGCTCGCCGCCTACGTGGCCGCCCAGAAGCCGGCCGACATCCTGTTCCTGGTGTCGGCGGCCTTCTCCTTCGCCGCCTCCGCCTTCTTCCCGGCCCTGGTCCTGGGGGTGTTCTGGAAGAAGGCGAGCAAGCTGGGGGCCATCCTGGGGATGGTGATCGGCCTGGGGGTGTGCTTCTACTACATGGCCACCACCCAGCCGTGGATGCGGGGCCTGTTCGGGGTCACCGGCCCGATCTCGGACTACATGTGGTTCGGCATCCAGCCCATTTCGGCCGGGGTCTTCGGCATCCCAGCGGGCTTCATCGCCGCCATCATCGGCAGCCTGATCGCTCCCAACACCAATAAGGAGGTGATCGAGTTGGTGGACCACGTGCGCTATCCGAGCCTGGCGGGGGACATCGATACCCGGGCGACTTGACCTAGGCGGCCAGCCCCACCGAGAAAAGGCCCGCTTGCGCGGGCCTTTTCTATTGCGCAACGGGCTCCCCTACACCTTCAAATCCCTCACCAGGTGCGCCAGGTCGGCCCGCTCCGCGTCCCGGATGAGCTGGCGGGTCATCAGGGGATCGAAGCGGAACAGGTGATGCACCACTTCTTTGACCTTGTCCGGCTTGTGGGTATGATGGTAGGCCATCCCCAGGGCATACCAGGCATGGGGGTTCATGGGCTGCAGCTCGGCCGCCTGCTGGAACGCCCCCACCGCTTCCTCGTGCCGGCCCAGCATGGCGTAGCACATGCCCATGCCGTACCACGCCCGATCCAGCTTGGGATCCAGCCTGACCGCCGCTTGGAAAGCCTCGATGGCCGGCCGGATGCGGCGCAGTTTCTCCCGCACGAACCCCAGGTCGAAGAGCAGATGGGCGTTTTTCGGGTTGAGCCGCACCGCCTCCTCGAAATACCCCAGGGCCTCCTCGTAGCGCTCCCGCCGGGCGAGCAGATAGCCCAGGGCGCTCACCACCTTGGGGGAACGGGGATCGTAGCGCAGGGCGGTGCGGTATTCCCGCTCCGCCTGGTCGTAGCGGCGCAACCGCTCGAACATGCGCGCCCGCAAGTAATAGCGCAGGGTGTCGAAGTCCATGGTCCTGGGCGGGCCCCTCTCAAAAGTCCATTACATTTTCTCCACTGGAACCCGCTCCCGCAAGCGAAAACCTCCCACGCCGCCCATGGCGCGGTGCGGCTCCAGCGCCGCGGGCCGTTGTGCTATCCTTTTCCCGCTGACGAGACCTCCATGCTCCAGTTTTTCTCCATCCTCAAGCTGCTGTGCGAAATCGTCGGCCTGTCCCTGATCGGCCAGGGAATCCTTTACGTGCTGGCGGGGGCCAACCGGGAGAAGAACTTTCCTTATCTCATCCTGCGCACCGTCACCTCTCCGGTCACCCGGGCGGTGCGGTTCATCACCCCCCGCTTCATCCTGGACCAGCACGTGGGCTTCATCGCCTTTTTTCTCGTCTTCCTCATCTGGTTCTGGGCCGGGCAACAGAAGCTCAAGCTGTGCCTAACCGAGTACGCCGGCCATCCGGCTTGCACGGCCATGGTGCAGAAGTACGAGGAGCGGCTCCAGGGCTCCGGGCAGTAGGGTCGGGCCTTGTTGGGCCTTTGACAGGCAGCCCGTTCTCCCTTATGTTTGCGGCCTTGGCCCGCCTCCAGGGCCAGCCACGGCACGGAGAGGTGACCGAGCGGTCGAAGGTGCACGACTGGAAATCGTGTGTACGGTCAAAAGCCGTACCGCGGGTTCGAATCCCGCCCTCTCCGCCAGAATCAAAATAGCCCCCGCAGTGGGGCTATTTTGATTCTGGCAGATGGGTGTGTGGACGAACCGCCGGGTTCGACCAGCCGAGCACCGCTCGGCTGGGACGTCACGAGCGCAGCGAGTGGCGGGCCCGAGCG
>NZ_JBQACR010000005.1:0-10491 GCF_051905455.1 Pelomicrobium sp. G1 | reverse complement strand
GGCGAGGGCCGAGGCTTTCGCGGCGGCAACGCGAAAGCCGAGCAATCCCGCCCTGGGCGCACAGAGCCCGCTTCGTAGGATCCCAGCAGGGCGGGCCCGAGCGCGGCGAGGGCCGAGGCTTTCGCGGCGGCAACGCGAAAGCCGAGCAATCCCGCCCTCTCTGCCAACTCATCCGCATAAACCGACGCCGCGTCTGCCCGCGCAGCTATTTTTCTTTCGGGTTCAAAGGGCTGTGCCGAACTCAGGTTTACCACTGAGACCGGCTAGCGAGCCGTGGCCGTCAGGGTCTTTTTGCCCTCTTTTTCCCACTTAACCGCCACCACGCTCGGTCAAGTGCGGTAAATAAATTTTTTCAATGAGTTGCGAGTATAGCTGCCTTGACCGTTGTGTCCGGCTCTCGCGGGCAAATGAAGCTTTCAATCCATCGTCTAGTGTGCCCGCGCCGCAAAAACAATCACGGCGATGTGGATGGGGGTGTATCGGCAGCGACTTAGGAGGAAACATTCGCAATCAGTGCCCCTCGGCAGATTGGCAGCCGTTCCCGTTTCCGCGACACCGACAGTCAGTCGTGTCGCGAGCCGTCATTCGGAGAAGGTTACCGGCTGAAGTGGCTTCCGGTTCACCGTGAGCGAAAAGATGTCGGGCCGAGCATAATGGCCGCAGACGTCAAGCGACCGTCGGGCGCGCCGCGCCGCCTCCGCGTCGATCTCCGCATAGAGGATGCCCTTCTCGCGGTGAAGCGGGCCGGCGGCGATCGCCCCGGTGGGCTTGACCACGACCGCATCGCCATCGTTGATCCATTCCTCGGGCGTGAACAAGCGGTCGCGCTCGGGAAAATCCTCCGGCACGTCGCAGCCCTGCAAGGCGGTGGCAGTGCCGATCACCCAACAGCCCCCTTCCTTGGCGATATGGCGCAATGTCGCCAGACATGTCTCGCCGTTGTCCCAGGTCGGATTCACATAGATGTCGATGCCCTGAGCGTAGAGGGCATAGCGCGCAAGCGGCATGTAACTCTCCCAGCAGATCAAGCAGCCGAGTCGTCCCGCGGGCGTCTCGATGACCCGAAGACCGGTCGCATCGCCCATGCCCCAGACCATGCGCTCCGGGTTGGTCGGCATCAGCTTGCGATGACGGTTGAGGAGTGTGCCGTCGGGACCGATCACCACCACGGTATTGAACAGCGTCGTCCCCGAAAACCCACTGTCGATCTCGTGGAGGCCGACCACGACCGTCACGCCATGCTTGGCCGCGGCTTCCTGCACCGGCGCGAGATCGCTAGCGCCAAGGTCGACGGCATTCTGGCGCAGCCTTGCATGAATCTCGCTGGCAAGCGCCATGTCGCCGCCAGGCTTCAGGCGCCAGACCCAGGTCGGGTAACCAGGGATAAAGGCCTCGGGAAAGACCAGCAGCGATGCTCCTTGTTTCGCCGCCTCGTCGATTGAGGCAATCACCTTCTCGGTGGTCTTGTCCCGGTTCAACAGAACCGGGGGTTTCTGAATGACGGCAACCTTCGTGGACATGTTAGCCTCGCTCCTTCTCATTCCGGCATCAGAATGCCTGATCCACCCATCTCGGCGGGAATATCGCGCTGTTTCGGCAGGCCGTCCCGCATCGGTAGCACGGTCTCCTGATAGTTGACGTGCACGGACGGTCTAAAGGCAAGGTCCGGCACTACGGCAGCGTAGACGTCGGTTACGCCCCATATGGGATGCTCCGTCAGCAGATGACCGCCGCAGCGCGCGCACCATTTGCGAATGCTTCTCTCGGTCTTTTGGAAGCTAGCCACGTGCTCGGCCCCCTTGGTGATCGTGACCGCCTCCGGCTTCCACAGCGTGAATGCGTTTACCGGTCCGGCCGACCACGCCCGGCAGGAGGCGCAGTGGCAATACCCCATCGCCACAGGCTCACCGGTGACGGCAATCTCGACGGCGCCGCAGAAGCAGCGACCAACATAGACGTGATCATCAGCCATGTTCTTGCTCCTGTTCAACTGGGCGTCGGCTCAATGGGCATTGGCGGGCTGACCCCGGGGGCTCACTTGGTCCCCACAGCCAAGACCAACTCGCACGGGCCTGCGAAGCCCGACGGGCCCTCGAAGGCCTCGAGTTCCTGTTCGATCTGGGCCCAGGCCGCTTCACGCCCCGCCTCATCGAGGCCGGCTAACATCTGGTGCAGCGCGCCAAAGGACTCCTTCTCGAAGCGGACGCATTCGGCCGCCGAACGAAGCTTGACCGGCGCCTGAACGAGCCGGCTCTCCACGTCGCGGAACCCGGCTGTGCGAAACGCCTCTTCCAGCACGCCGGGATTGCCCAGGCTGAAGGGGCCGGGCTGACCCGGCTCGGGCGGCGGCAGATTGGCGCGGCGGCGGATGATCGAGACGGGAATCGAGAAGAACTTATTGTTCTCCGCCGTCGAATAGACGATGGCCGCGATCCGGCCACCGGGCTTCAGCGCGCGCCTCATGCCGGCGAGCGCCTTCTGCTGATCGGGGAAGTAGATCAGTCCCACGCGCGAGATCACGGCGTCGAACGTCCCCTCCGGCACGTCGAGATTCTCACCGTCCATGACGGCGGTCGTGACGTTCGCGTAGCCGGCGTTGCGCGCGTTCTGCGCCGCGAAGGCGAGGATGTTCGGGGCGATGTCGGTGGCGAGCACATGACCTTGCGGGCCGATCCGTTCCGCAACCTGGAGCGTCTGGTCGCCGGCACCGGCGGCGACGTCGAGCACGCGGCTGCCCGGACCGATGCGGGCCATGTCGAGCATGATCTCGGTGGTGGGTCCGAGCCAGGCGCGGAGGAACGGACCCCAGTCGTTCCAGGCCTTGGCCGCGGCCTGCCATTGCTCACGGGTTGTCTCCTTGTACTTGGCGGCATCGAAGGTGTCCATCGGACGTCTCCTTGTTGGAGGTCGGTTCCTCAACGTGACTTCGAGCGCTATACTCGCAAAAAGGCGCTGGAACGCCCGTGGGAATCCGCGTTGGATTGCGCGCGGCCACGTCGTTAAACGAAAGACGCGATGGCGGAGACCCCTCTCGAATTTCGCCTGCTGGGCGAGCTGCAGATTGTCGCAAAGGGTCAGGAGGTCAGCCTCCCGGCATCGAAGAAAACGCGAGCGCTCCTAGCCTATCTCGTCGCGACCGCAACGCCCCACCGTCGGGAATGGTTGTGTGATCTGTTGTGGGAGGGGCCGGACGACCCCCGCAGGGAGTTGCGCTGGAGCCTAGCCAAGATCCGGCCGCTGCTTGACACCGGCGGGACGACACGCCTTGAGAGCGACCGATCTCGGGTCGCCTTTGTGCCGCGTGACGCGGTGATCGATCTGACGACCGTCCGCGGGCTGCTTGCCGATATCCCGAATGCTCCCTTGGAGGGCCTCAAGACGGCGGCCAGCCTGTTCCGCGGCGAGTTCCTGGATGGCCTCGACCTGCCCGCCTGCTATCGTTTCCAGGAGTGGTGTCTCGCCGAGCGCGCGGCAGTCAGCACCCTACGCCTCGACGCGCTCCGCGCCCTCGCCGATCGGCTTAGTGACCGGCCGGAGGAGGCGCTTGTCCACGCACGCGCCCTAGTGGCGACCGATCCCTTGTCCGAAGAAGGCCATGCCCGCGTCATTCGTCTGCTCGGCCATCTGGGCCGCCGACGCGAGGCCATGGCGCAGTACGAGCAGGCTCGGAGCGTACTCGAACGCGAGGCGGGAATTCCGCTTTCTGGGGCGCTCGAGCGCGCACGGCATGCCATTGGGCGGATGCCCGTCGAACCGCGCGTGCACCTGCAAACCGGCGGCCAGGTCAGGACCCCCGATCGGCCTTGGAGCAGGGCCGCCGTTCCCCTAGTCGGCCGCGTCGCGGAGCGCATGCAGATCGACCGGTTGATATCGGCCACCGCCAACGGCCGCGCGACGCCCGTCCTCCTGGTCACCGGCGAGCCCGGCATCGGCAAGAGCCGTCTCCTCGACCATCTCGCCGAGCGCATGGCGATGATCGGCGGTCGCTGCTTGCGGGGACGCGCCTTCGAGGCGGAGGCCGCACATCCCTATGGCGCCTGGATCGATGCAGTGCGATCGGCCCCTGTCGGTCTGATTCCCGAAGAGACACGCCAACATCTCGCATTGCTCCGGCCCGAGCTCGGTCCGCTGCCTGTCGCACCGACAGACCGCGCCCGTCTCTTTGATGCAGTTCTCTTGCTGCTGCGACATCTCGCCCGCACCATGCCGCTCGCAATTCTACTCGACGACCTGCAATGGGTCGACGAAGGGTCCGCGATGCTGCTCCACTATGTGGCCCGCCTGCCGAACGCTCCCGAAGCCGTTCTGTTCGCCGGCGCGGCGCGCTCGGGCGAGCTTGCCGACAACCTAGCCATCTCGCACACGCTGCGAGCGCTCGACCGTGACGAGCGGCTGCAGGAGCTGCCCCTTCCGGCCTTGAACGAGGCGGAGACCAGAGAGCTGGTGCACGCGCTCGACCCTGACATCGACGCCGCCGCCATATTTGCCGAGAGCGACGGCAATCCTCTTTTCACCCTGGAGCTGTCCAGAACGCGACGCGAGGGGCGGCACGAGCCTGGGCGTCCCCTGCAGGCGATAATCGCCGGTCAGTTCGCTTCGCTCGACGAGCCGAGTCGTACCCTCCTGGCCTGGGCTTCGGCCGCGGGACGAACCGTTGGAGTCGACCTGCTCGCGCGGGTAACCGGTTTCGAGACCACGGTGCTCCTCACCGCTCTGGAGCAGCTTGAGCGGCGAGGTCTAATTCGGACGGCCGACGCGGACAGCTACGACTTCGTGCACGACATTGTCCGCCGGGCCTCCTACCATGAGATTTCACAGCCGCGACGGAAGCTCATGCACGGGCGGATCGCCCGCGTTCTGGACGCGATGGTGGAAACTAGCGACGCCATGGCCGGTGATCTCGTCCGTCATGCGGAGCTGGCGGGGGACCATGCACTCGCTGCGCGGGCCTGCGTCATCGCCGGCGAACGAAGCCTGCGGCTGTTCGCGAATGCCGATGCCTTGGCGCTCGTCAGGCGCGGCCGTTCTCACCTCGATCGACTGCCGGACGATCCATTGCGGCGCGAGCTCGCGATCGGTCTTTTCAGGGTCGAGGTTTTAGCCGCAGCGGGGCCGACCATGCGGCCACCCCCCCGGATCGCCGACGAGCTAGAGAGCGCCGTCGCCGATGCCGAGGCCGCCGGCTTGCATGCGGCGGCGGCGACCGGCCATTACCTCCTCTCGGTGGTCCACCAGGAGACGGGGAACGTTGCCCAGGCCCGGCTGAGCACGGTCCGCGCCGCCGAGGTCGGGCGCGAGACAGACCGGCAAACCTTTGCACGGCAACTAGCCAACACCGCGCGCTGCCTGATCGAGCTGGAGACCGAGATCCCGCGGGCAAGGGCGCTTCTCGACGAGGCCGAGACGCTGCTCGGAATCGGCGCGCAGGCAGTCTGTGAGCTGCAATGGGGCCGCGGCCTGCTGGCCCGCTGGCTGGGACGCCCGGAGGAGGCGGCGGCGCGAATCGACTGCGCGCTTGGCCTCGCCCGTAAAGCAGAGGATCGGTGGCGCGAATACAAATGCCTGACCTGGCTGGCGCTGATCCAGCTCGAGCGCTGTCGCTACCCCGCCGCAAGAGACCTGTGTCGGGAGCTCCGGGTGGTTGCAGGGCGGCTAGGCGAGACCGAGACACCGCTCGCCGACGCCATAGCGACGCTCGCCGACTTCGCCGAGGCAAGACACCAGGGCTCCGGCCAGCTGGAGGCGGCGCTCGCGCAACTGCGAGCCGTCGACGACAAGAGCCATCTCGCCTATGCGTTAAACTGGGCGGCGGCCCTGTGTCTCGCCAGGCACTGGCCCGAGGCTGCGAAGGCCTATGGGCAAGAAGCTTTGGAAGCGGCCCGGGCCATGCGCCGGCAAAACGACATCGCTATCGCCAAGGCGGTGCTGGCGAGGATCGAGGCCGATCACTCGGGCGAGGCGGCAGCGCGTATCAGACGCCTGTGCAGGGCGGTTGCCGACAACGACCGGTTCAACGCGAGGACGCGTGCCTTCATCGAGATGGCTGCCTGCGGCCTGGCCGCTTCGGGGGTTGCGCCGCCGCTTTCGGGAGATCGAAAACGCAGGACGAGGAGGTAACGGATGCCGCACATCATTGTCGAACGGAGCTTCGAGACGCCCTTGACCGAAGAGGAGTTGAAGGCGACGGAGGCGCGGATGGCCCCGTGCCTCGACCTCTATCAGGTCCGCTGGATTCGCAGCTACTGGTCGTTGGATCGGAGGCGGATGATCTGCGAATACGAGGCACCCGACGCCGCAAGTGTGAAGTCGGTTCAACGTGAAGCGGAAGCCAGATTCGATCGCGTTTGGACAGCCCAAGTGCTGAGTAACGGATGATCCTAACGCTGATCAAGAAGCACTCAAGGATCATCGGCGAGAGATGGATGAGCCGGACATGGCGGCCGACGAAGGCCAGCATTGCCTGCTCGGCTTGCGTGATAGCGCCCAAAGTCGCGGCCTCACAGCGTTCCAAACGCCGCAGCCAGCTCCAAGCTCTGGCGGTGACGAGCAGGGTGCGTGGATCGGCTTTAATTCGTCGACTGCGTCGAGATCGGCCGGTGTGACCGTGCCCACCTACTCCGCCGGAAACAACGCAGGTCAGAATTCGCTGAACCGGTCAATGGCGGCGACTACATCTCGCTCGTCGACATCGGGCGTTTCCCGCTGCGCGGCGGCGAATCTTCCGTAACACCGCGGCTTCGACCACATTAGCTGGCGGGCGCAAAGGTGCCATCGTGCCGGCTGGCTTGCGTTCGCGGATAGCACCCGCTGGGAAGTCAGCCTCGCCGCTTTCTGGGCACTCCACCTTTACGTGTTCGCCGTCCGAGCGGGTCCAAGACGCGCCGGCATCCATGTACGGAGGTTCGCCCCGGCCATGGGCACAGACGAAGATCCGGCCACCGGGGCCCCGCCCACCGCCAGCCCGGTGTTGAAGTTGGGACCAATATAGGGTGCTACCGGGCCTAAAAGAAAGCCCGCGTAGACGAAAAACCTGTCCGCCGGAACGAAGTAAACGCCGAACACCTGCTACTGGGTGTGGCGAGAGCCCGCCTCGGGTTCGACCACGAAGCACCGCTTCGTGGGACGCCCGCAGGGCGGGCCCGAGCGCGGCGAGGGATAGGATGGTGGGGCGCCATAAGGCAAGACGTGACCATCCCACCTGCCGACGTATGGACGAACCGCCGGATTCGACCAGCCGGGCGCCGCTCGACCGGGGCGTTACGGACGCAGCGGAAGACGGGCCCGGGCGTGCCCCAAGCGCCGGGCCCTGGCTCCGGGACTAAGCCGCCTGTACCTTGGCGGCCGTCACTGCCACCTTCACCTGTTCGATGCCAGCGGGATCGTCCAGGGTAGTCAGGTCCCCTGGATCGCGGCCTTCGGCGATCGCCTGGATGGAACGCCGCAGCACCTTTCCCGAACGGGTCTTGGGCAACTGGGTGATGAAATGTACCCGGGACGGCCGGGCGATGGCGCCGAGCTGGCTGTCCACCACGCCCATGATCTCCTTTTCCAGCGCCGTGCGCCCCTCCGGGGTGGCGATGCGGCTCGGGTCCTTGACCACGGCGAAGGCCAGGGGGAGCTGGCCTTTCAGTTGATCCGCCACCCCCACCACCGCCACTTCGGCGACGGCGGGATGGGAGCTGATGGCTTCCTCGATCTCCCGAGTGCCCAGGCGGTGGCCCGCCACGTTGATCACGTCGTCGGTGCGGCCCAGGATGAAGTAGTAGCCGTCCTCGTCCCGCATCCCCCAGTCGAAGGTGGTGTAGATCAAGCGGTCCTTGAAGCTGGAAAAATAGGTGGAGACGAAGCGCTCGTCCTGGCCCCAGACGGTGGACATGCAGCCGGGCGGAAGCGGCGGGACGATGCACACCACCCCCTTCTCGTTCGGGCCCACCTCCTCCCCCGTCTGCTCGTGCAGCAGCCGCACGTCGTAGCCGTAAGCGGGAAAGCTGGGGCTGCCGAACTTGACGGGCGTCTTCTCCACCCCGGGCACCGCGGTCAAAATCGCCCAGCCGGTCTCCGTTTGCCAGTAGTGGTCGATCACCGGCACCCCCAGGGCTTCGGCGATCCACCGGGCCGTGGGCTCGTCCAGGGGCTCGCCGGCGAGGAACAGGTGCTTCAAGGACGAGACATCGTACTTCTTGAGGTAGCTCGGATCCTGTTTCTTCAGCACCCGGATGGCGGTGGGGGCGCTGAACATGACGGTGACCTGGTGGTCCTGGACGATCTTCCACCAGATCCCGGGATCGGGCCGGATGGGTACCCCTTCGTAGACCACGGTGGCCATGCCGCGGATGAGGGGCCCGTACACGATATAGGAATGGCCCACCACCCAGCCGATATCGGAGGTGGCGAAATAGGTCTCGCCCGGCTCGCCGCAGTAGATCCACTTCATGCTGGCGGCCAGCGCCACCGCGTGGCCTCCCGTGTCCCGCTGAACCCCCTTGGGCCGCCCGGTGGTGCCAGAGGTGTACAGGATGTAGGAAGGCTCGCTCGCCTCAAGCCAGACGACGGGCACCTGGGCGTCCAGGTGCCGGCTGCGCAGCTCGGCGTAATCCAGATCGCGCCCCGGCGTGAGGGGCATCTGGGGGTCGAGTCCCCGGTTCACCATGACCACCTTTTCGGGCGGGAACTGGGATAGCCGGAGAGCCTCGTCCACCAGGTGCTTGTAGGGGATCTTGTTCCCCATGCGCATGCCGGCATCGGCGGTCACCATGACCTTGGGTCTGGCGTCGTCGATGCGGGCGGCGAGGCTCCCGGAGGCGAACCCGCCGAACACCACCGAGTGGATCGCCCCCAGCCGCACCGTGGCCAGCATGGCGAAGATCGCCTCGGGGACCATGGGCATGTAGATCAATACCCGGTCGCCCCTGGCGACCCCCAGGCTTCGCAGCACCGCGGCGCAGCGGTTCACTTCCTGGTGCAGCTCCCGGAAGGAGTAGACCCGTTCCTGGTTCGTTTCGGTGGAGATGTAGATCAGGGCCTTCTGGTCGGCCCGGTCCTTCAAGTGCCGGTCCACCGCGTTGTAGCAGAGGTTGGTCTCTCCGCCCACGAACCACTTGGCGAACGGCGGGCGGCTGTAGTCCAGGACCTTCTCGAAAGGCTTGTGCCAGTCCACCAGGGCAGCCTGCTCCGCCCAGAAAGCCTCGCGTTGCTCGATGGAACGCCGGTGAAACTCCTTGTACGTCTCGCCCATGTCTTCTCTCCTCTGGTGTGTGCTTTGCGCGCAGGAAGAAACCCGCGGCGGGCCCTGAACGGCGCGGAAGCTAGCCGCCGGCCACCTCCACCACGGTCCGTCCCTTCGCCCTTCCCTGGATGAAGTCGTCGAACACGGCCGGCAGCTTCTCCAGCGGCACGGTGTGGGTCATGCTGCGGAGATGAGCCGGCCGCATGTCGGTCTCGAGACGCGCCCACACCCGGCGCCGCAGCTCCATGGGGCAGTTGACCGAGTCCACCCCCAAGAGGCTCACCCCTCGCAGAATGAAAGGCATCACCGTGGTGTTGAGATTCGGGCTCAGGGCGAGCCCGATGGAGGCGATGGTGCCGCCGATCTGCATGGTGCTGGCGATCCAGGCCAGAACCTCGCCCCCCAGGTTGTCCACCGCCCCGGCCCAGGTGGCCTTGTCCAGGGGCCGGATCCTGGTGAGGTCCAGGCTGGAGCGCAGCATCACCTCCGCCGCCCCCAGGCCTTTGAGATATTCCGTTTCCGCTGCCTTGCCGGTCAGGGCCACTACCCGGTAGCCCAACCCCGCCAGCACGTCGACGGCGATGCTGCCCACGCCACCGGTCGCCCCGGTCACGATGACCGGGCCATTCTGCGGTTTCAATCCTTCGTGCTCCATGCGCACGATCCCTAGGGCCGCCGTGAACCCGGCGGTGCCCAGGGCCATGGCGTCGAAGAGGCTAAGCCCGGGAGGCAGCGGAACCAGCCAGGCGGCGGGCACCCGGGTGTATTCGGCGTAGCCCCCGTGATGGGATACCCCCAGATCGAAGCCGGTGGCGAGCACCTTGTCTCCTGGCTTGAACGCCGGGTCCGTGGAGGAGACCACCGTGCCGGAAAAATCGATGCCGCCCACGCACGCCGGGCGCCGCAGGATCTTGCCTTTGCCGGTGGCGGCGAGGGCATCCTTGTAGTTCACGTCGGAATAGGCCACCCGCACCACCACTTCCCCGGGGTCCAGCTCATCCAGGGTCATGTCGACGAAGCCACTGCGGATCTGCTTGTCCACCTCCTCGATCTTGAACGCCCTGAACTTTTCCATCGCGTCTCCTCTGGTCCGCGCTTGATCCATTCTAATCCGGATATTTCCCGGGGTATAAGGGACGGCTTGCGTTCCTCTATCCCCTCTGTTCGATGGGTACCCAAGGGCGGGGCTCGGGGCCGATGTAGTTCGCGCTCGGGCGGATGATCTTGCCGTCTTGGCGCTGCTCGATCACGTGGGCCGACCAGCC
>NZ_JBQACR010000059.1:0-703 GCF_051905455.1 Pelomicrobium sp. G1 | reverse complement strand
AGGCCAGGCCGGTCACGAGGAGCTGGAGCGCCTGCGCAGCGCGGTCAAGGACGCCCTCATCGGATGGGCGCCCGACGAGGACCACGATCCGATCGAGCTCGTGCGCGGCCAGCTCCTCGCCCTCACAGACGCGATCCTGTGGTGGCAGGACGAATATCTGACCGGCTACTACGAGCGCCGGCCATGAGCGACCGGGATCCCTACGACGGCCAGGGGGGCAGCTACCGCATCGATCCGCGCACCGGCCGCCGGGAGCTGGTCGAGCGCACGCGAGACGAGCCCGCGCCGCCACCGCCGCCCGCGCCGGACGCAAGCACCCCGAAGGAGCTGACCGATGCCGCTGCTCAGGCGTAAGAGCACCCTGCTCGCCAAGATCGAAACCACCTACGGCACGGACGCCGCCCCCACGGGGTCGGCCAACGCCATACTGGTCGCGAATCTCACCGCCACGCCGATCGAATCGGAGTACGTGGACCGTGACCTGATCCGCGGCGCCTACCTGGGCGCCTCGGAGCAGCTGCCGGCGACGATCCACGCGCAGCTCGAGTTCGACTGCGAAGTCGCGGGCTCGGGCGCCGCGGGCACCGCGCCGGCGTGGGGGCCGCTGCTGCGCGCCTGCGGCTTCGCGGAGACCGTGACACCCGGGGTGAAGGTGGAATATAAGCCGGTCTCGAGCGGCTTCGAGTCGGCGACCCTGTACTTC
>NZ_JBQACR010000598.1:0-236 GCF_051905455.1 Pelomicrobium sp. G1 | reverse complement strand
ACCGGGATGACCGCCTTGAAGGGATAGAGCGGCGGCATCCACGGGCTGGTGATGGCCCGCTCCTTCAAGCGCCAGGACTCATAAAAAAAGTCCCATCCGTACCAGAGGAAGATGGCGAGCCCGGGAAAGAAGAAGAACACGTAGGCGACGGTGTCCACGAAGGCCTGCCAGCGGACCGGAAAGCCGTTGTAAAGGAAATCGGTGCGGATGTGGGCCTTCTGCTTGAGCGCGTAGGC
>NZ_JBQACR010000597.1:0-236 GCF_051905455.1 Pelomicrobium sp. G1 | reverse complement strand
CGGGGCGATCGCCGCCTGTCCCATCCTGGTGGTGAGCGGCGTGGGCCACGAGACCGATTTCACCATCGCCGATTTCGTCGCCGACCGGCGCGCGCTGACCCCCACCGCCGCGGCGGAGCTCGCGAGCCCCAGCCGCGTCGACCTGCTGGCCCGCTTGGAGAGCCGGGCGCGGCGCCTGCGTCGGGGCTATGAACGGCGGCACGAAGCGCGCATGCAACAACTGGACTCCCTAGCAC
>NZ_JBQACR010000596.1:0-236 GCF_051905455.1 Pelomicrobium sp. G1 | reverse complement strand
CCCCTGGCCCGGCAATGTCCGCCAGCTCGCCAACGTGGTGGAGCAATGCTGCGCCCTCACCATGACGCCGGTGGTGCCGGCCGCCCTGGTGACCCGGGCCCTGCGGGAGAACCCGACCGAGGTCCTCTCCTACGCCGAAGCGAAAGCCCGGTTCGAGCGGGATTACTTGATCCAGCTTCTCAAGCTTACCCGGGGCAACGTAGCCGAAGCGGCGCGCCTCGCTCAGCGCAATCGCA
>NZ_JBQACR010000595.1:0-236 GCF_051905455.1 Pelomicrobium sp. G1 | reverse complement strand
AGAGGGAAGGGGACACAAGCGCCAGCACCAGCACCTTCAGCAAGCCCCGCTGGGGGTAAGGACCGGGGGAGAGGGCTTCCCACAAGCCACGCCAAACTTTCTCGCGGCGGGTACGACCGCGAAGGCACGCGCTCAGTCCGCGCGGCTCGACATCCCCCTGCCGCGTTTTGGCGCTTCGGGAGCGGCGTGCAGGCGCCCGCTTCACCGCAGCTCCACGTCCACGGGCTGGCCGGGAT
>NZ_JBQACR010000594.1:0-237 GCF_051905455.1 Pelomicrobium sp. G1 | reverse complement strand
GCTATATGGCACGCGCTTCCATGGCCGGTCAGCAACACTGCCACCGGTTGCGGCGCCGGGGCAGCGCTCTCCCGGGCGCTCACGCGCGTGAAGTCCGGGGTCTCGATGCGCTTGCCGAAGAACACCGACCACACGTTCACCAGGATGTAAATGGCCCCACCCACGACGGCGATGATCCCGGCGAGGGCCATGAGGCCCACCATCAGGTAGGCAGTCCCGGCCCACTCGTGGGACACC
>NZ_JBQACR010000593.1:0-237 GCF_051905455.1 Pelomicrobium sp. G1 | reverse complement strand
GGAGTCATGATACGTAAACGCGCCGATCAGGCTCAGCCGTTTCGTTACCTGCGCTGAGACGTTCAGCTCCACGCAGCGCACGTTCATCTCGCCTGGGGGCGCCGAGAAACTCGGGTTGTTCGGATCCGCGGCGATGACGGTGGTCTGGGTCATTTCGAAGAGCGCCATTGTGTAGAACAGCCGCTTCCAGAAGGCTGCGCCCTTCACGCCGAGCTCGAACTGCTCGCCTTTCTGGGG
>NZ_JBQACR010000592.1:0-237 GCF_051905455.1 Pelomicrobium sp. G1 | reverse complement strand
GAACGTGAGCAAAGTATTCGTCAATATCGCCCTGAGCCTCGATGGCTACATGGCCCCGGAAGGCATGACCCTAGAGAACTGGGATCGGCCTGAGCGGTGGGCCGACAAGTGGGGAGCGCTTATGGCGTGGGCCCTGAACCAACAGTACCTGCGCGAGAAGCTAAAGTTCGGCCCTGGCGGCGAGACCGGCCCGATCAACGATATGGTCAGACATACCTTCGAGCGCACCGGTGCGCA
>NZ_JBQACR010000591.1:0-237 GCF_051905455.1 Pelomicrobium sp. G1 | reverse complement strand
CCGCGCGGCCGAGGCCCTGATCCGGCAGCGGGAGGAGCGCGCTACCCCGGCCCGGGTGCAGGTGCTCGGCGTGCTCCTCGCTGCCGACCAGCCCTTGACCCACCACGAAGTGGAGGAGGCCCTAAGGGGGCGGGGGCGGGTAGACCGGGTGACGGTGTACCGGGTCCTGGAATGGCTGGTGGGCCAGGGACTCGCCCACCGGATCGCCGGCGACGACCGGGTGTGGCGCTACAAGGC
>NZ_JBQACR010000590.1:0-237 GCF_051905455.1 Pelomicrobium sp. G1 | reverse complement strand
CCAGGAGCAGATTTCCGCCGAGCTCATGAAGATCCGCTTCGCGGCGAAGCAGTTGGAGGCCCTGTGCGACAGCGTACGCGGCATGGTGGACGAAGTGCGCCGCTACGAACGGGCCATCAGGGATCTGTGCGTCGAGAAGGCGGGCATGCCGCGCAGCCACTTCATCAAGGTTTTCCCCGGCAACGAGACCAATCTCAAGTGGGTGGACCAGGAAATCGCGGCACACAAGCCCTACGG
>NZ_JBQACR010000589.1:0-237 GCF_051905455.1 Pelomicrobium sp. G1 | reverse complement strand
GCTTTCCCCAACACCACAAGACATTAATGCACGCCTTGCGGAATGGCGACCGATACGTCTGCAGGCCACCCATGCACTACCCGCATAGGCTGCACGGGTGCATCTATCCGGAAGCGCCCATGCCTCCGAGGGGTCCAGGTGGACCGCCGCCCGCGCGGAGCACCGGTCCACTCGTTCCAAGGGGTGCTACTTCACCCAAGGCGGCGTGAACTCCTGGAACTTGCCATCCTTGTACAC
>NZ_JBQACR010000058.1:0-703 GCF_051905455.1 Pelomicrobium sp. G1 | reverse complement strand
CAGGTCGGCGGCGAGGAGCGACTGCACCATCGTGGGGCTGCCGTAGACGTAGATGTAGCCGCCCGGCTGCGCCCGCAGGTCGGCCACGGTCTTCAGAAAGTCCTTGCCGCGGATGAGGGTGGTCGGGTGCCACACGATGTCGGCCTCGGTGAGCGTGTCGGAGACCACATACTTTTGCACGCGGTTGATCCAGTCGGAGAAGTCGTCTCCGGAGCGGCTGGGCCAGGCCATTGCCGACACCTGATAGGTACGCCGACCCTGCAGGAGGACGTCGCTTTGCTTTGCCAGGGCGTCGAACGTCCCGCCCATGACCTCCGGGTCGAAATACTTCCCCATCCACCCGCCGTGGGCAAAGCCGCCGTCGGTGTCTTCACTGGGTGCGCCCGGTGCCTGGACGACACCGTCGAGGCTGATGAATTCGGTGATGAGCGTCTTCATGGGGTCTCCTTTTTGTGTTGACTAACGGCCTGCACTTCACCTGCGCCGCGGAGCGGCGTTAGGTGCAAGCGCTTGTCGGACAGGTAGCATGTGGCCTGAATTGTCGCGAGCATCGTCAGCTATTGTTCCAAGAACTTCTTCAGGGCCGCCAGCATCATTTCCCACATCCTCTCGGAATGCTCGCGCGCTTCTTCAGTCGGATTATTGTCTTGGGTCAATGAGACGCGGGTTTGATTTCCCTCGCCCGATATCTCGATCGTCACCG
>NZ_JBQACR010000588.1:0-237 GCF_051905455.1 Pelomicrobium sp. G1 | reverse complement strand
AATCTCCGGTACCGCGAGCGCATCAGCGCGACGAACCCGTGCTGCGAGGTGCCGCTGCCGCCGTACGGCGCCTGCGACCTGGGATCGGTGAACCTCACCGCCTTTGTGCGCGAGCCGTTCACCGACCGGGCGCACCTGGACACGGAAGGCATCCGCGAGACGGCGACGGTCGCCGTGCGGCTCATGGACAACGTCATCGACGCCTCGCAGTTCCCGCTCGCGCAGCAGGCGGAACAG
>NZ_JBQACR010000587.1:0-237 GCF_051905455.1 Pelomicrobium sp. G1 | reverse complement strand
GCCTTGGCCATGTCACGCTTATACTCCCGAGAGGTGGCGGAAGCCTCCGCGCCGACTTCCGGGGGCGAAACGGACAGATGCAGTATGCCCAGGGTGTCGCCGCCGGCCGCCATGGGCAGGCATAGATAGGGGCGCCGCGGGTCGCAGCAGGCCCGCACGTGCTCGCACAAGGCCGAAGCGGCCGGGTCCTCCACCTGATGCGCGTGGCCGCGCCGCAGCGCCAGGCACGCCTGCGGG
>NZ_JBQACR010000586.1:0-237 GCF_051905455.1 Pelomicrobium sp. G1 | reverse complement strand
CAACGTCGAGTTCGTGGGCGCCCAGGCGGTGGACCTGCCGATCCCGCAGGCGCTGGACCCGGCCAGCCGGCATCCGTTCAAGGGCAACATGGACGTGGCGGCCCTCGAGCGCTTGATTGCAGAGGCGGGCGCGAGCCGCATCCCCCTGGTGATGCTCACCCTCACCAACAATTCCGGCGGCGGCAAGCCGGTGTCGCTAGAAAACGCGCGCGCGGTGAAGTCGGTGTGCGACAAGCA
>NZ_JBQACR010000585.1:0-237 GCF_051905455.1 Pelomicrobium sp. G1 | reverse complement strand
TCCAAGAGCAGCCCAACCCTGGAGCAAGCTCGAGGGTTGGCTTGCGAAGGTTTTCCATGAAGCGCGGCCTGGATTCATGGGCCGGCTTTCTAGGGGCGTAGTCGCGAGCCCCGGGTCACAGGGGCGCGAGCCGGGCGGTGAAGTGGCGCAGGAACGGGGCCTGGTACAGGAGCTTCAACCCCCGGATGTGCTCCCGGCGCGCCCACACTTCGCGGGTCGCCTCGATCACGTAGTCGA
>NZ_JBQACR010000584.1:0-237 GCF_051905455.1 Pelomicrobium sp. G1 | reverse complement strand
TGTGCAGTGCGCCGGGGGCATGGCGATGTACCATCCCGCGTACCTCGCCCGGGCGCGGGCGCTGTGCGACCGCTACCAGGTGCACCTGATCGCCGATGAAATCGCCGTCGGTTTCGGGCGCACCGGGACGCTTTTCGCCTGCGAGCAGGCCAACGTGGCGCCCGACTTCCTGTGCCTCTCCAAGGGGCTCACCTGCGGCTATCTGCCCTTGTCGGTGGTCCTCACCCGGGAGGAGAT
>NZ_JBQACR010000583.1:0-237 GCF_051905455.1 Pelomicrobium sp. G1 | reverse complement strand
GCCAGGTTCAGGCCTCGCAACACCGCTTCGAATGCCCGCATGGCGCGCTACAGGGCGGTCTGCCCCGACGCTGCGGGAATTCCCAGCAAATCCGCCGCGAGCCCCCGCCGGCTTTCGTAGGCGGGCTGCCGCACCAGGGACTCGGCCGAGCGGACGATGCGCACCAGCAGGGGGGTCCCCTCCAGCTCCACGCCCGGGGCGTGATGGAGCAGGACCGCGTCGCGCAAGGGGAAGGGA
>NZ_JBQACR010000582.1:0-237 GCF_051905455.1 Pelomicrobium sp. G1 | reverse complement strand
GTGCGGCCCTACGTGCACCGTTCCGCCCTCATGGTGGCGCCCCTCACCATTGCCCGGGGTACCCAGAACAAGGTCCTGGAGGCCATGGCCATGGGCGTGCCGGTGGTGGCGAGCCGCGTGGCGGCCGGGGGTGTGGACGCGGAGCATGGGGAGCATTTTCTGGTCGCCTCCACCCCGGAGGAATACGAGGACGCGATCCTGCACATCCTGGACGACTCTCGGGCACGGGAGCGGCTG
>NZ_JBQACR010000581.1:0-237 GCF_051905455.1 Pelomicrobium sp. G1 | reverse complement strand
GGGCCTGGCGACCCGCTACGCGCTTCAAGCGCTCAACCCCTTTGCGCTGGTTGGCGCCGACTACAGTGCGTTCAACGTGAAGGGCGAGTTGGACCTTTTCGATCCCGCGACGGGCAACGGCGACTTCACCCCGCACTATCTGACCGACCGTGCTGATTTTCTTGCGCGCAGGCTTTGGTTCAGCGCCGAGGACATCGAGCCGGTCAATCCCACCTATGGCTACGACGGTGCCGACCA
>NZ_JBQACR010000580.1:0-238 GCF_051905455.1 Pelomicrobium sp. G1 | reverse complement strand
TATTTTGACCTGGACGCCCACCATGGCGACGGGGTGGAGGAAGCCTTCGCCGACGATCCTGACGTGCTCACCCTTTCCCTGCACATGGACACGGCCTACGCCTATCCCCACCGGGGCGGGCGGCTGGAGTACGTGGGCACCGCCCTAGGTGGTCATACCACTATCAACGTGCCGCTCCCCCCTCGCACCCATGGCGGGGAGTATCTGCTCCTCTTCGACGCCGTGTGGGGGCCCGTCC
>NZ_JBQACR010000579.1:0-238 GCF_051905455.1 Pelomicrobium sp. G1 | reverse complement strand
TGTGTCGATTAGGGGATATTTCGGCGGTATGGCACAGTGTGCCCGGGGGATGATCTTGGTTCTCGCCAGGGCCGCACCGCCTTCGTGTAGGTGAAACCGAGCGTCCCCCGGGTAGCGGGCCGCCAGGTCTTCGAGCTTCGCGCCCCACACGTCCTGGAAAAGTACGGTTCTTCCTATATATACTACCCACACCATTGAGACGACGAAGCCGGCCAGTTAGATGAAGATAGGCCAGGAC
>NZ_JBQACR010000057.1:0-731 GCF_051905455.1 Pelomicrobium sp. G1 | reverse complement strand
AACTACGCCGGTGTCGCCAAGCGCGGCCGTGTGCAGGAGCGCATTGCGGAGCACCTGCCGGGCGGCAAGGACTACGTTCCGGGCGCGAAGGTAAGAATCGAACAGATGAAGAGCATCGAGGAGGCGAGGGACACGGAAGCGCGCGTCATCGCCCGCACGAAGCCGAAGTACAACGAGCAGAGCAAAGGAGGAGACAAGGTATGAGATGCAGAGCAGGTATTACGACGAGACCGAACGAGCGCAAGGCCGAATGGCAGCAGCGCTATCCGAACATGCGCAATTGGCGACTTGAAGGTCCATTCGCCAACCGGGCAGCGGCGCAGGCATGGGAGGACAGGCAACCTTGCGAAAAATCGGGTGGCGGAGCAGACCCCGATTTGCCTGGCGCCAAGTGGTACGGCTACCGGTTCGAGTTTTAACGCTGGAGCACGTAGCACAATGACCGAGTTCCTAACTGGGACGCTTGTTGTGATCACGGGGTTTTATGCCTGGGCGACGTACAAGATCCTCCAGGCAAACCAGGACATGGCTACGGCCATGAAGGAGCAGATCAACCTACAGTTGCGGCCCTACGTGCAGCCATCTCTATTCATTCTTCCTGGAACGAACATCTTTTGTCTGCGAATCAAGAACATTGGGCGTAACGCTGCCTCAAATCTGCGTTTGTCGCTCGACCGCGAATTCTTTCAATTTGCGGACACGCGACCTGAGAGAAACTTGCGAAATCTGGC
>NZ_JBQACR010000578.1:0-238 GCF_051905455.1 Pelomicrobium sp. G1 | reverse complement strand
TGGTGAAACGTCGCGCCCGTTTCCAACGGAAACGCTTCGCGGAGGCCGCGCCGTCGCGAGGACGGGGAGCATGCGCCGCAACCGCCTACTTGAGCCAGCCGATGTACCGGGGCAGCCAAGTAGCCACATCGGGGAAGAGCATGAGGAGGGCGAGCCCCACGATCTGCACCCCGATGAAGGGGATCACCCCCTTGTAGATTTCCGTCGTCTTCACTTCCGGTGGCGCCACGCCCTTCAA
>NZ_JBQACR010000577.1:0-238 GCF_051905455.1 Pelomicrobium sp. G1 | reverse complement strand
CCCCCACCACCACGGCGTGCTGGCCCCGGCAGGAGATCCCCTCGTGGGCCCGCAGCAGCCGGATGCCCGCCGGGGTGCAGGGCGCCAGCCCCCACCGGCCGATGGACAGCAGCCCCACGTTGTGCAGGTGGAAGCAGTCCACGTCCTTCTCCGCCGCCACCGCTTCGAACACCCGCTGGACGTCCATGGCGGGAGGCAGGGGCAGTTGCACCAGGATGCCGTGCACCGCCGAGTCCTG
>NZ_JBQACR010000576.1:0-238 GCF_051905455.1 Pelomicrobium sp. G1 | reverse complement strand
CCACCTCCATCGCCACCGGCATCACGCCGACCTCAACCTGCGTTCGGCTTACCTGCACGTGCTCGCGGACGCCCTCACCTCGGTCCTCGCCATCACCGCCTTGTTGGGGGGACGGTTTCTGGGCTTGCGCTGGCTCGACCCGGTCATTGGCATCGTCGGCGCCACGGTCATCTCTGCCTGGGCCTACGGGCTGATCCGGGATTCGTCCAAGGCGCTGCTGGACCGGGAGATGGACCAC
>NZ_JBQACR010000575.1:0-238 GCF_051905455.1 Pelomicrobium sp. G1 | reverse complement strand
GAGCCAGGCGAGCTCGTATTCCTGGGCCCAGAGGTCGGGGTCGCGAAGGCCCGCCTTGAGCTCCTGGATGTCCCGCGGCAGGCCGTCGGCCACCGCCTGGTAGATGTCGACGCGGTGGCGGCTCCAGATGGAGTCCTCGCCGGTCATGAGCTCATAAAATTTGTTGCCCTTGCCCTTGGGCGTGCTGGTCACGCGCAGCTTGAGCCCCGGCTTGGACACCACGGGGAAGAGCGCGCCC
>NZ_JBQACR010000574.1:0-238 GCF_051905455.1 Pelomicrobium sp. G1 | reverse complement strand
CCCGCGCGTTCCAGGGCCGCCTCGAGCCGCTTGCCGCCCAGATCGGAGGTCCAGCCCGTGAGCCAGGCGAAGCAATCGGTGCTCGCAAGCCGATACACTTGGGCCACGAACCAGCGCAGCCGCTCGATGGTGGCGATGCAAGGTGCGATCGCGAAGCGGCGGCTGAGCTCCGTCAGCTCCGCCCGCGCCCGCTCCCCCTCGGCCTGGATCTCCTCCAAGCGCCGGACGACGCGAAGCA
>NZ_JBQACR010000573.1:0-239 GCF_051905455.1 Pelomicrobium sp. G1 | reverse complement strand
CCTGGTGCAGGGCGGCGTCGGCGATGGCGAGCAGCCGGTTGCCGTCCTGCCCCTGGACCGGGAACAGGCTGTAGCCGATGCTGAAGGTCACAAACACTTCGTGGCCGCGCACCGCGAGGGGGGCGAGCATCGCATCGCGCACGCGGCGCTGCGCCGGCACCGACGCATCGGCGACGCGGCTGCCGGCGATGAGCACGGAGAAGAGGTCTCCCTCGAACCGGTAGACGCGGGCACGGGAC
>NZ_JBQACR010000572.1:0-239 GCF_051905455.1 Pelomicrobium sp. G1 | reverse complement strand
GCCGCCTCTTCGATCCGCTCCACGTAGTAGCGGTCAGCGAGGCGCTTGTACCCGGCGAAATAGAGCACGCGGCAACCGTTGGCGCGCAGCGCCTGGCCGATGGAGAAAAGCACCGCGTTGCCCAGGCCCCCGCCCGCCAGCAGCACCGTCTCGTCCGCGGGGATCTCGGTCGGGGCGCCGGTGGGCCCCATCACCACCACCGGCTCGCCGGCCCTGAGCAGGGAGCACACGTCGGACGA
>NZ_JBQACR010000571.1:0-239 GCF_051905455.1 Pelomicrobium sp. G1 | reverse complement strand
CGAGGCTGCCCATGGAGAAAATCAAAAAAAGCAGCGCCCCGAACAGAACGCCGCTCCAGGTATGCAGGTAATCCATCGACTGCCGGAACTCATGGAACATCGATGCGCTCAATCCAGCCAGAACTTGAGCCCCAGGGCGGCGGTGCCGAACAGGGCCGATCCCGCCAGCAATCCCGCCCAAGCGCGCACGGCGCTTCGGGCTGCAAAGGCCCAGACCACCGCGATCAAATAGACCACGA
>NZ_JBQACR010000570.1:0-239 GCF_051905455.1 Pelomicrobium sp. G1 | reverse complement strand
TCCTTGCGCCAGAACGATGTCTTCCATGGCGGGGCGCTGGGCCACGAGCCGGGCCACGACGCCGGCCTCCGGCAGGCGCGGCTCGAAGGTCTCCCCGTGGAAGCCCCACAGCGCCACCACGCGGCCGATGGCCGGGTTGAACAGCCCTCCGGAGCGGCGGGAGAGCTCGGTCGCCTACCGGATGAAACCGGCGCGCTCCTCCTCCACCGGCACGGGCTGGGGGCCTGTGGCGAATGCCG
>NZ_JBQACR010000569.1:0-239 GCF_051905455.1 Pelomicrobium sp. G1 | reverse complement strand
AGCGCCTCCAGCATCTGGCGGGCCCGGGCGAGCTGCGCCTCGGCAGCTGAGACGGCTTCCTCCAGGGCCCGCTGTCGGGCCTGGTAGACCTCGGTGGGACGCATTCCGCCACCCGCTGTGCCCAGGTACTCCCCTGGGAGCGGCGCACGCCCCGCCTCCCGGGCCGGCCGCGCCTCCTCGAGGGCCGCTTCCGCCCGGCGCACTTCTTCCTCGGCGGCCGCCCGCTCACGCTCTCGCTC
>NZ_JBQACR010000056.1:0-752 GCF_051905455.1 Pelomicrobium sp. G1 | reverse complement strand
AAGCCCAAGAAGTCGGTGGCGCTCTCTGGGGTGGTGGCGGGCAATACGGCGCTGTGCACGGTGGGGCGCACGGGGCGGGACCTCTACTACCGGGGCTATGACATTTTGGAGTTTGCCGAGCGGGCGCAGTTTGAGGAGGTAGCGCATCTTTTGGTGCACGAGCGGCTGCCCACGCGCTCGGAGCTTGCGCGCTACCAGGCGAAGCTCAAAGGCTACCGGGGCTTGCCGGCGGCGCTGAAGGCGGTGCTGGAGCGGCTGCCTGCGGGGGCGCACCCGATGGACGTGCTGCGGGTGGGCTGTGGGGTGCTGGGGGCGCTGTTGCCCGAGGCGGAGGAGCGGCCGGTGGCGGGGGCGCGCGATCTCGCTGACCGGCTGATGGCCAGCTTCGGCTCCATGCTTCTTTACTGGTACCACTACAGCCACCACGGGCGGCGCATCGACCCTGAGACGGAGGACGACTCGGTGGGGGGGCATTTTTTGCACCTGCTGCATGGGTGCGCGCCCTCGGCCGAGGCGGTGCGGGCGATGCACACCTCGCTGATCCTTTATGCCGAGCACGAGTTCAATGCCTCCACCTTCACGGCGCGGGTGATTGCTGGCACGGGCGCGGACCTCTATTCGGCCATTGGCGGGGCCATTGGGGCGCTCAAGGGTCCGAAGCACGGGGGCGCGAATGAAGTGGCGCGGGCGATTCAGGCGCGCTACGAGGGTCCCGAGGAGGCGGCGGCTGACATCCGGGCGCGGCTTTCGCG
>NZ_JBQACR010000568.1:0-239 GCF_051905455.1 Pelomicrobium sp. G1 | reverse complement strand
GTGCTGCTCAACAACGACCTCTCGGCGGGGGTGCCGGAGATCCTCAAGGGGATAGAGCAGCAGGTGATCCCGCCCCTGGTCGCCGGCTGGAGCACGCGGCGCAAGTCGCGCCATTTCACCGCCTACGAGCGGGTGGCAAAGGAGTTCGCTGGGCTCATCGGCATCGCCCCCTGGCTCATCAACCCCTACTTCGCCGCCTGCGGCCAGATCAACTTCAAGTAAAAGCGCGGCGAGGAGTG
>NZ_JBQACR010000567.1:0-239 GCF_051905455.1 Pelomicrobium sp. G1 | reverse complement strand
GAGGACTCGGGCTTAAGGGGGCTCGGCGGGGCCGGTTTCTCGGCCGGGCGCAAGTGGCGCATCGTGCGCGGAGAACCTGCGCCGCGGCTGATGGCGGGCAACATCGACGAAGGCGAGCCCGGGACCTTCAAGGATCGCTACTACCTGGAGCGGGACCCCCACCTGTTCCTGGAAGGGGCCATCATCGCCTCCTGGGTGTTCGTCGTCTCCGAGATCTACATCTACCTGCGGGACGAGTA
>NZ_JBQACR010000566.1:0-239 GCF_051905455.1 Pelomicrobium sp. G1 | reverse complement strand
GGATAATGGGGTGCTCAAGGGGAAACCGGGGATTTCGCCCAGCCCTGCCCATGGCCACGGACGACAGGAGAATCGCATGGCGCAGACACGTAATCGCCACGAATGCACGAGGGCCGCGCGCCGCCGCGGCTCGAAGGGAGGTGCGTCATGACCCGCAAATCGACGAACAGGAACGCCCAGGCAGCGTTGCTGAGCGAGCAGGAACTGCTCAACGCGCCCCCCGAAGAGTACATGAGCCC